>NZ_CM018320.1:0-16366 GCF_008709855.1 Halospina sp. K52047b
GGACGTTTATCAAGACTGAAATCGAGTCTTTGGCGTCAGCTGGGAAGGCGTCCAGAAAACGACCGTTTGCTTGCGATCAGAGTTTCGTCAGTTTCTCTTCGTGGACCATGGCAATTTTAGCAATCAACCCAGCGGTGGTCGCTGCGTCTCCAGCCGCGCTGTGAGCCTTCCCCTGGAACTCAACCCCGGCGGCGGCAGCGGCATTTACCAGGCTGATCGTCCCGTATTTGTTTGTCGGCCCCAAAAAATCAGCGGCAGCGTACATCGCACAGCGGCTATGGATTGGGAATTCATCATCGTCACCGTTCGCCCTCTGAGTTTGCCGGATGATCGGTACGTCGAACCCGGCATTGAAAATAACTACTAGCTTGTCTTGAAGAACAGCTTTCACCTGGTCAGAAATCTCCAACCAGGAAGGGGCTTGCTCCAAAACTTCAGCTCCAATGCCATGCACATCGAATGCACCTTCACTCACTGGAACAGTCGGTCGGCAGTAGCTCTCGAAAAGCACTGATCCGGAAGCATCCGTAATGGCGATCTCAACGATCTCGTCATGGTGATCGAGGCCGGTCGTTTCGGTATCGAGGAAAACCGGGTCCGCTTCCATCCATTCACTCACGCGCGTACCGGCTTTGCCTGATCGCGACGTCAGGTAAGCTTTTTGCGCGAATCGCCGCCGGTTCTCAATCTGTTTGGCGCTCGGTTCCGATTGTTTCTGTGAGGCTGCTTTCATGGGAACGCAGTCAGCCACCCGGTAGATTGAGCACAGAGTTTTGAAGGCATTTCTCACATGAGAGATTGGCTCCGCGTTAGGCGCAGGCTTCATGCGAAGCTCACGCTTTAGCCGTGCCCTGGAATAAGCCCGGTCTTGCTCGATTGCCTCGGCTCGCGCTTCTTCCAATGCGTTATCACTCATCATCGGCCTCCTCTTTCGCTGCTTTCTCCGCAACCCGGTCATCAACATCGGCATACCACCGGATGCCACCACCGCCACGCATCGGGTACTCGCGGCCAGTGACACCAAGCTGTTCTTCAAGGCGTTGCGCCCACTCGCGCACAACATCGGGCGACCCCATTAGCCGGACCTTCATGGCTAATCCTCCTTGCTGCTTTCCTCTTTGGTGGCGAGATTCCAGGCCCGCGCCTCTGCCTGCTCAGCCTTTTTCTCTGCGGCCTCCCGCTGCTGGCGCTCGCTGTCTCGCGCGGCGGCGGCATCGTCGGCCTGTTGCTTGGCGACTGCTGCCTTCTGATCGGCTTCGCTCCGCGCCTGGCGCTGCTCACTGGCGTCAGCCTGGGCGGCTTCAAGCTGCTGTCGCAGTCGCTCGATTTCCTTGTTGGCCGCATCCAGAGATTCGGCTTTCGCGCTGGCCTTTTCCTCGGCTCGGACCCTCTGCTGATCGGATTCCTGGGCCTGCTTTTCAGCCGTTCTGGCGCGTTCCTCGGCCTCCTTTTTGGCCTCTTTTTCCTCGTCCCGCTGCTCTTGCAACGTGATGACGCGGTTCCTGGCTTCGGCCAGTTCCTGGCTTCGATTTTCCGCAAGCTCCCGCGCCTCGTCGCGCTCCTTCGTTACGCGCTCAAGGTCATGCTGGAGCTGGTCACGTTCCCCTGCGATCTGATCCCGTTCAGCCTCAGACTGCTCGGCACGCTCGATTGCATCGTCCCGCTCTTGCTCCAAGGTTTCCCCGGCCTCGGCCAGTGAACCGGCTTCCTCTCGCGCTTCCTGAGCTGCCGCCTCGGCGTCTGCGCGAGCTTTGGCGGCGTGCTGCTCAATCTCGCGGCCAATCGCGGCGGCGAGGTCATCGCTCAGGCGCGGGGCCGGGCGCTCTGCCGGGGCCTGCGCCTGCCGCCAGGCGGCCAGGTGCCGGTGGATCGTGTTAGGCGACCCGGTTCCCATACGCTCGCGTATGCGCTGGATCGTAGGGCGCTCTCCGTCGCCCGTGATCGCGTCAGCGGCGGCGGCGACTTGATCGTAAGTGATTCCACTTCGAGCCATAGTGTATTGCTCCATATCGTATTATGTATTTCATATTATACAATATACGATACAATATGCAATACGAAATATGATACAGACATTAAAAAACCGGCCTGGGCCGGTTCGGAGGGGAAGGGATTTTTATTCCGAGAACGTCAAAACACTTATAAATTGGATTACCGGCGTCAAAATCATTTCAGGCTTGGGTTATTGGGGTCGTAACCAGGATGCCGCTTCCAGCCTGGCTCCTTCCCGGCATCCAGGGCATCGGTAAGCTGCTGGTTCCAGTCTTTGCCTTGCTCTGGTTCATCACGCTTCGCTCCGGGGGTCAGTTCCTCGATCCGTGCTGCGAGCTTGTCGCCTGGTTCATCGGCGTCGGTGCCAATCACTACGGAAGCGCCCCGCTCCTGGGCCTCGGTCAGCTTCGCCGCCAAAGCCTCCCACTGCTCGGGCGACGGTTGGCCCCCAATACTGATATAAGCAGCCTCGGTGTCCCCGGTGATTTCAGCATGGCTCAAGGCATCAATGGCGCTTTCGGTGACGACGATCCTTGGCGCGTGCTCAATATTGGAAGTGACCCAAAGCCGCTTCTCGCCGCCACGGCTGAACCCGGTAAAGTCGCGGTTTTTCAATTCGTAGCCACTTAACCCGGCTTCATCGTAATGCGGGAATACCGCATTGCCCCGGCTGTCCTGACGAATCACCTGTGCAAACCGGCGATCCGTCAGCGTCTCGCTGCTGATCCCTCGTTCTTGCAATCGCGGGTGCCCGCCCTTGGGCTGCGACTGCATTTGGGCAAACGAACCCATTGCTGCCTGCCGGTTCGCGTTGCTGGGTTCCGGCTTTCGAATTCGTTCGGGAATGGGCAACGGGCGGTAGGAAGAAGAATCTCCGCACCAGGGCCGCAACTCCTTGCGGGTCTGGCCGAGGTTCAACCCCTGCCGGCGCTGCACAAAGTCGATGATGCTGCCGTTGTCCTGGTCGTCCCGAACACTGAAATAGATGCCGTGGCCGTCTGTGTCAGTGGCGATGATGATTTTGTCGTCGTCGGACTCCCGGCGCATTACCGCGCTGTTCCGGCTGCTCTCGCGCCGGTCGAGCTGGTAGCCCTGGGCGGCCGCGTATTCAGCCAAGTTGATCTCGCGCTTGAAGTCATTCAGTTCATTCGCTCGATTCTCTCTCACTGCTTCAATTCCTCGGCTAAAAGATCGTGCACTTTGTTGTACTGTTCGATCAGCTTGTTCTGCGACTGCGCTAGCTGCTGCATTTGCTTCGCTGAGTCCGTGACCTGCTGCTGCAAGTCCTCGATCCGCTGCAATAAGCGTTCTTCGCGCTGCTTCGACACGGCTTCGGAATCCCTCAGCATATTGATTAACTTTGTCTCTAACTCTGTCATAACCAGCCCTCACTGCTTCTTTAGCTTCACTAACCAATCGCCTGACTCGGTACGATAGAGGTTCGGTTTGTCGGGACCGAAAATCAGATAACCGTTTCCCGATTGGTCTTGTTTGAACGCCACTCCCACCGGAAGATCGTTCAGCGTCTGCTGCGCCTGGCTGATCTTCTGATCCAAGCTGATCAACTGGCTCGACTTGTACTGCATCCAGCCCGAGAGTCCCGCCAAGATAGCTACGAAGATCATGAAAGCGGGCAGGCTGTATTTCAGCCAACCCCATTTCAGACTGTTCAGCGCTGCGTTCCGGTTCTTGGTTGATGCGCTCCCAATCTCTTTCAGGTCGGCTTGAATCCTTTTCTTTGTCGAGTCTCTGGCTTTCTTCGTGCTCGACTCCAAGTTCTCGACCAGGCCGATGATCTCCGTCAGATGCTCGCTGATACCGGCTTTTGTGGTATTCAGTTCGTTGTTCAATCCATCCCGCAAGGCTTTCGCGTGCCGCTTCAGCTCGCTCAACGTGTGTTGTTCGATCTGATCCCGGTCCTTCTCTTTCTTCTGCTCGATCTGCTGCGATAGCTGCTGCATCGAATCCTTCGCCATAGATGCCCCCCTTCAACCTCAATGCTTTTTCAAACCCTTCCGGCTTCACCGAAATATATTCTTTCCCTTCCCTAGTGATTTCCCCGATTTCTTCCAGTTTTGAGCGGATACCCTCTCGATCACTTATTTCGCCATCTGCGATCCGCTCAGTAAGCCATTCAGTGATCGTCTCTTTCGCCGTAGCTCGATCTTCCAGGTGCGGTTTTCCATATGTGCGTTCGCGGCTCTGAACCTGGGCGCGTGCCGGATCGTCCGGCCTGGCCCATCCGTTTTCATAGTTCAGGGCGTCTCTCAAATGGTCGTAGTACTTAGCATGACCAGGCGGAGCAATGTTTAGAGCCTTGCCAGTCGTTAGCTCCTGCCGTGGCACGACCATGTGAAGTTCTATATTTCCTTCGTGGGCGTGCCTTACCCATAAAATGTCGTACTGGTCGGCATCGAGGCCCGCGAAGGCCAGGGCCTCGAACTCGTCCATCACCTGTTGCTGCTGTTCTTCAGTTGGAGCATCTTCAGGCGCGAACGCAATCACCCCGCTGGTGTAGCGGTATTTGTGCTGACAGTGATCGATCAGCGTCCTAGTTGTGTCCGGGTTTCCGCGCAGCACTTCGGGCGGCGGAACTCGCTCCCGCCAAACCTGGTTGTCGTTTTCGTCCTTCAGGTAATTCCCTTGATCATCAGTCGCACGGACCTCATCCCCGGTCAGATATTCCGTGGGTCCACGGCCACCTCCGCGACCTCGACCAAAGAACTTAATCAGCATCATCGGCCTCCGGCTGAAGTCGGGCCGGTGAATGCTCGGCCCGAATCTCAGCAAGGTCGCGCTCCAGCGCGATCAACGCGGCCAGCACCTGGTCCGCCTCGGCGTCCGACTTGTATGTGTTCGCCCATCGGCCAATCTGGTTAAGGTTGTTGCCGATCCGGCCAAGCTCCCTGATCAAGTCAGGATCGACCCGCTTCGACGGCTTCCGTCGAACTGGCGGCGTTCGCCGCGTGAGCTGGAAGCCACCAACGGAACGCCGGATGAGATCAGCAACGCTAACGCCATGCGCCTCGGCAAGCTGTCGCCACTGAGCGTGCTCATCATCCGAAACCTTCACATGCACCCACTTGTTTCGAACCAAAACGACCACTCCTTTTTCCTACTGCCCAGACCGCGCCAGCGGTCCCACGACCTCCCGCCCTGGCGGGAGGTCAGCAGGCTTAGGCCTGCCCTGGGGCCCCGCTTGCGGGGTGGGGGTTGCAGGGGGCGAAGCCCCCCACCAGCCCCCGGCAGCGTAGCTACCGGGTAGGCTGGCTTTCTCTCTTTAACTTCAGTATAGCACGATTTAGGCTGTTTCTAGGTATGGGGGCTCGTTGACCAGCGGAGCTGGTCAGGGCAGTAGGAAAAGAAGGTGGTCGCTGGGTTTTCGGTTAGTGCTTGATGGTGGTCACTGGGGTGTTTTCTGGCGGTGGTAGTCCGCCCCAAAAAGGGCGGGCTATCCGCCGCCCTGGATATCCTGAATATCCTGTATATCCTGCCGGATTCGGGCGGCTGTGAGTAACCACCGGGCGGCTGTGAGTAGGTTTCGGGCGGCTGTGAGTAGGTTTCGGGCGGCTGTGAGTAACTGAGCAAGAAGCCACCGCGAGTCCGCCAGGCGGTCACCGGCATTACCTGGGGAGCAATCGGGCGGCTGTGAGTATTTTACCGGGCGGCTGTGAGTAATTTGGTGCTTATCCTGGTCACTTTAGCTTTACACGGTTTTTGGTTGAGGTTATATCGATGCCTATCTCATCGAGCAAGTCGGCGTCTTGCCTCAGCCGGTAGCGTCCATTGTGTATAGCCTTTTTGTTGGCGCTTTCACCAGAGACCGCGAGTATCAAAGTGTCGATATGCCAGCCTCCGTTGGGCTGGTTTTTGTGAGTCAGGATGTGCCTCGCAACGGCTTGGCTGATGCCGTGACGCAAGCGAGCAATCGGTGCAGGCTGGTAATAGAGGTTTAAGTCGTGATCGAGCAACGTCACAAGCGCAACACCGAGGCGAACGCGCCACAAGTTCCGCTCGCCCCCGGTAAGCGGATCGCGTCGGGTTCTCGGAGACGGTACAGCATGGTCGATAAGCCCCCCGATGATGCGATCACCGCTGGCTTCCATTTCGGGCGTAACTATCTCGATGCTGGCGGCTCTAAGCTCGGCGGTTAAGTCCTGAATGCCGCTGTAGCTGTATTGATGATCACTGAGCATTCGGCGCAAAGCAGCAGGATCAACTAACAGTTCAACGCCACCATCATCGGTATCGCGGCGGCGTTCTGCGACGTACAGCATCGCTTCCAGAACGTCGGCATGGCGCTGCCCAAGCCTGCCGGTGACTCGGCATCGGCCATATTGCGTCTGCACCCAACTGCCTCGCCGGTCCCTTGGGCGCTGGCTTGGCTGAAAGAGAACAACGCGAGCCTGTAAGACGGTGCTTGTTGGGGTTACTTTGTTGCCTGATTCACCAGTCATCGCGGCTATCCTTAGCCGGTTTATTAGATGCGGCTTTCCGTTTCTTGGGTTGCTTCTCTTTCTTCTCCAGGGCTGTCGGTGCCAGGACACCGCCCTCAGTGCGCCTTAAAAAGCGATCTTCCAACGGTGGGCCATAATTCACTTTGCTGATCCCGAACCTTACATGGCTTCGGATAAATTCTTCTTCAACGCCCCATTCCTCGGCTTCCTTCTGGCTCATGCCCGCTAAAAATGCTTGCCAACGGATGTTATCGACCAACACTGACGATCCGCGGCTTGCCTGCTGCTGGTCGCCCTGGCCGGAAAGCGCGGCGGATTTGCTGGCGTGGTGCAAAAAGACAATCGCGCAGCCGGATTTCTCGGCGATGTATTCCATTCGCCCAATAACCTCTGCCATTGCTCCGCTGTCGTTCTCGTCACCCAAGTGGAATCGGCGCAGAGTGTCGAGAATCATCAACCGTGCGCCAGTCGCGCCACGAATCAAGCAGTTTGTCCAGCGATCCGTCAGGATGTTTGGCTGGCGTCCAATCAGCGGCTCGATCACCAGGTTTTCCGCTACAGCTGGCCGCTGCTCTGGCTTGATGTGCTTGCCTAAATGGTGGATTCGGTGCGTTATGGCGTGCTCGGGATCTTCCGCAGGAAGATAGATAACGCGGCCAGTTTTGACCTCGCCCAGCTCCAGCAGATCGGGACCGCCCGCCAGGGTCGCCCCGATCTGAAGGGCGGCCATGGATTTGCCAGCCCCACCAGGGGAAACAATAGCGCCCACGGTTCCTGCCGCCATTCCAGGCAAAACGTAATCGAGCGGTTCCGGCTCATTCTCAAAGGCTGCTAAAATGTCGATAGCCATATATGACCTCCTATTCAGGTCAGAGTGGTTGAAGCGGTCGGGGCGGCCTCCCCGGCTGCTTCGCTTTAAATCCCGTCTTCGTCGTCCGTATCGACAACACGCGAATTGCTTTCCAGTTTATCTAGGTACTCGTTAATCGCTTGATCGAGAAGGTGTGATTGACTGGTTTCGTGCATGACAGCAGCCATTTTAAGGCGCTTGTGGGTCCCTGGATCGAGGCGGAACGATGTAGATACACTGTTTTCTGTCGCGCTCCGTTTGTTCTGGTTAGCTCGTTTCTCCGCCCCTCGAACAAACTTTTCGGCGCTTTCGGGTACGTCCAGGGCATCCCCTAATCGAGATCCGCTGCGACTCCCGTTTGTTAGGTCATTGAATCGGTCGCTCATTTTGCAGGCTCCTGTGAGGGATTTTTCCTAAGCAGTATCTTCAACACGGATTCGATCTCCGATTTTGCCTTCTCATCGTTGTGTTCATAGACGGTCCCGCCGTATTGTTCGGAATCGTCGTAAGCAACCCGCTGACGGATTACCGCATCAGTGACCTCGATGCCCTTGGCTTCGATCGCTTCTCTTGCTTCGTCGATGCGTGTCCAGAATGTCGGCAACGGGTTGGTTCGATTGAAGACAACTCGGGCAGTTATGGGGGTTGTGCGCGATTCGTTGGCTTCGCTGATCAGTGACCCGATATGGCTGACAGCCATCAGATCGCGCCTGGAGACCTGAGTTGGGATAATAGCCCGGTCAGCGATCAATAGGGACGAACGAAGCGCGGTCGAATCAGCACCGCCGCAATCGATGACAATGTGCCGATAGTAGCGTATGTGCTGGCGCACAGTTTCGATCAGGTTTCCTGCCAGGTGCTCGCAATCAACCTGGTCGGCATCCGGCCTGTGCTGTCGGCGCTGAACAGACCAGTAGTAGCTGGTCCCTTGGGGGTCGGCGTCAATCAGTAAGGTCGGCTTCCCGGTCATAGCCAGTCGCACAGCGGCATGTGCTGACAACGTGGATTTTCCGACGCCGCCTTTTTCGCTGCATACGGTCACAATCATAAGGTTCTCCGGCTTTTTTAATACATTACCGCATGAGGCAATGAACTGCAAACCGTAAGACCGCATGAGGTAATGAGGTTTTGCGGTTTTTAGGTTTTTGGGTAAAGCTTTATTGATATATTACTTTATAGCGTTAAGTAAATTATCATTGACATAAGCAGGCCAGGGCTAACGCCCTGCCCTGCTGCCAGTGAACACTGGATGTGCAGGCCAGCATTTTGATTTTCGCGAATATACTGCACTTCCATACCGTTTCCCGCCTAGCCGAATCCTCCAAGACGCTCAAACGCCACAACGGGAAACCATCCAATCCGGCCAAATACCAAAACGAAAACCCGTAAAAACGCCGCGCTGACTGCCGCCAGAACGCCCAATCACGGTATCTGGGGCACATTCAAGCCACGATTTCGTAGATGAAAGGCAGTGTGGCTGTGGCATTTAAAGTCGGCTGCAACCCTGAAAAACGGTACGAAAATCAAAAACGGTACGAACGTCAAAAACGGTACGAAAATCAAATGCCGTGCAGGCCGGTTAAACGCCACAACGGAAATCCGCCCAAAAGCGGCCCCGGATCGGCGCGACAGCGCCGGATAACGGGGTTTGGGGCGCCCTCAAACCACGACCATGTAGATGAAAGTCAGTGCTACATCCGGTGGAGGCCCTAGCGATAAAAGAGCCAGGCACTCTTGGCCGGCTTTTAGCGGACCGTGCTACATTGCGCCGCTCATGCGAGGCATTCGAGAGGAAAGGGATGAGCACGGGAGTGTACTGGGATGACCCAGTAACCGGGCTGCGGTATTCGCTGGAGGCGTTCGATCACTTCGAAACGTGCTTCTGGATCAAGCGTGACAAGGCCAGCGAGCCGCAGCCCGTGGATGTGTTCGTGCGCGTGTCGAACCACTGCTACACCCGGAAGCGTAAGGATGAGCCCTCCGAGGCCATTATGGATACACAGCGCCATCGCAGCGGCACGGTTGAAGAGCGGGTTTTCTGCCCGGACCGGTGGCAGTTCGGCCAGGGCCTTCCGACCATCATCAATAGCCTGGCTGACAAGCGGTGCTGGGAGGGCGATGCGCTGGAGGTATTCTATCGCCACGAAGGGGCTCCGGCACCTCAGAGCCCGGAAGGGTGGTACCTGTGCTTTCGCCTCGATTACCGGCGCAATAAGTCCATTCCTGTGCAGCTGACGATCCGATCCATCCACTGGCGGCCAAACCAGCCCCAGGGCGTGCGACGACATCCACCCATCCCGTTCAAAAAGCTCTTGGCGCGGTTTCTCAATCGCAAGGAAGGCAAACAGTAGGGCTGCAAGTAGAAAAGCCCCGCGTTGCGGGGCTCTCTATGTAAGCTCACTGCCGGGCGTCTTGGTTATCTCCACCCCTGGTGGAGACCAGCGTATGCTGGCGCCATGATCACTACCTAAACAGGGATGTTTAGGACACCGGCTGTCATAATCACAATTCAACTATATGCGCATTATGCGCATTCGGCTAATTGATATCTTCAATGGCACCGGTAGCATGCGATATTGGCAGGCCAAATTCCGCTAATCGCGGCCAACATTCTTCATTGCGGCCAGGTCGGAATCCGATACCGGCCCCTTTTGCGCGTGCTTCATTTGCGCGATTGAATTGGCGAGGTGTCGGGCATTGGCTGGCGAGTCTTATAAAGGTTGAAACACCAGTGCCGCAGAACCGGCATCATCAAAACTCAAGACCATTTTTGGTGATCAATAGGCATTTTAGCGGCCCAAGGCGTCAATCGAGGTCGGACACGCGCCTGAGAAGTCGCTTCTCAGAGAACCGGCGAATACCACGCCTGACGCCTATGTTAAGTTTCAGGGTGGGCGCCAATTGATCGGGGATTGATTCGATGACGCGCAAGCGAAAAAAACTTGATGACCTACTGGCAGAGTGTGACCCGCACGCACCCATGCCGGATGAACTGGTTGACTGGGAGGATGCGCCAGCCGTTGGCCGCGAACCCCGGATGCTGGCCAACGGGCGGCGTTTAGTGCTCCCGTTTAGGGAAGCCGATTTGCTGACCGGGCTGACTGGCTACACCGCCCATGCCGACGAAGCGGCAACGCTGATGCCGTGCGAGACGGACCCGCAGCACACCTTGAAAGGCACTGTGCTCCGTTATGTAGATCCGATGGAACCAGCCTCAGACGCGGAAGATTGGGAGGCATTATCCCCAGATGCAGGGGATAGCCCTGTAAATAAACGCCGTTGCTGAACGTGTGGAGGGGGTTAAACGTGCCTACTTTTCCTCAGAGCTTATGCTTTTGCACCCTCGTCCATCTATGCACAAATATGCGGAACCTGTGAATTTGTTATATCTATGTGTCACTTGAGCATTGACCTTATCGAATTTATAAATTCCTCCACTGAAGAGAATTGCGATCGCTATCGCTAAAGTCCCAAATACTACCGCTTTTTGAAGGTTGTCCATACTTTTACCTCATATAGAAATCCGTCACCTTACTTCAGCAATGTCGATATTCCTGAATTCAGGAAATAATTATTAAGTTTCCATCAATACCAATAATGAGACTATGAGCTTTCCAGTGCCGGCAAGTTGTTGGTCAGCCGCACCGTCTCCACGCTCACCCGCACCACTCGTTTGACCAGATCCACGATATAACGCGGGTCATCCGACCACTCGTTCGGATCGTTCACGATCCCCGTGGTCTTGTCCTTGCTCCACTGATAGCGCTCCATCACCCACTCCAGGGCCGACTTGCCATTAACGATGTACTGGTGCGCCTCATCGGGAATGCCGGACAGCGTGACGTGGTTGTTGACGACGACCGTGGATTTATCCGGACTCCGAGCCTGGCCGGCAAAGCGCATCTTGTGAACCTTGTAGAGTTGCTCTGGCTCAATGGCCAGCGCGTTGCTGTGCTCATCCAGCGGATAGGGCTCGACCGTTTCGTAGTTCAGGTGCCAGTACGCCAAGTCCCGGCCCGCCTGGCTGAAGGCCCAGAAAGCCGGTGCATAGGGGATGCGCGGCAGCTCTTTTTTGAGCTCAACCCCGAACTTTTCACGGTATTCCGGTGAGTGAAGTAGGCCATAGGTGTAGTAGAAGATGGCCTCTTTGTTGATGGTGTCATCCCCATAATGAGCACGGATTTCGTGCAGGGCCGCATCCGTGATGGCATCGCGACGGACGTATTCATCCGATGGATTATCGAATAGGTCCTGTTTGCTTTGATCAGGTTTTTCATAGTAGTTCAGTGGGAGACATTGACTGCCTCCTGGAAGAGCATTCAGATCAGGTATTGTATCTGTGATCAAGCATGAGAATGGATTAGAAGCACTAGTTCCTGGTACTTGGATGAGAAGATTTCCATGGTTCGGTGTTGGAAAAATCGAAGGCATTTGGTATCGATTATTACTCAACACCTTGCTGTTATAGAACCATTGACGGAAAAAAGGACGATATTGGGATACAACAATACGACTATTATCAAAAGGTTCACGCTTCTGTCTTGCTGCGCATTGGTACATTTCCCGATCCCATTTAACCTGAGTAGGTTCTTTTCGTGCATTTTCCTTGATGTAGTTAAATCGCTCAGTTGCCGTTTGTAGAGGTGAGAGATTTGGGGAAAGGCGATCAATTTCCGAATGATAAACCCCAAGCTGAGTTAGAGCATTATCTTTCAAACGCTCAGAACTTGAATTATAAGCCCAAGAATCTCGGCTTGTAGCTACCCCGCGTGAACGGAAAGTGAAAATTCCACCTCTGTCGGCTGTAAGAGGTTTCATCTCGTAGAATTTATCATTCCGCTGATTGATCCAGTCGTAATAGTCATTAGGCGTGATGGTGTCCCAGGGGATGCCTTGGTAGCCACCAAAAGAAGTGATGAGTTCAAGCTTCTGCTCACGAGTCAGATAATCGCCAATGTCATGGAAATGGATTTTTGCCGGCCCCGTGTGATCAGGATCTTTGATCAATAGTGTAATGGCGACAGGTGCCCGTGATCCCTGCCCGAACACTTTCCCCCCTTCTCTGCGGGAAAGCTCTCCTGAAGTACGCTGATTGCCGCGCAAATGAAAAACATAGACTTCGGAGAAGTCATCCTGAACGCATTTACGGAATCCTGCCGTGGCATCGCCGTCGATCCAGCCACCGTTTGACACAAACGCAATTACGCCTTTGTCACCAATGCGATCGGACGCCCAGCGGAATGCCCGAATATAGGAGTCGTACAGGCTGTTTTTGAGCTGTGAGCGAGAATGGTATGCGTACGTTTCTTCGATGCGGCGATCCAGTCGGTCATAACTGGTACCACCCTGGGTCCCCGAGTAGGGCGGGTTGCCGACGATGACCTGGATGGGTTGCTCGTTCTGGTGTTCGACGCGGGCATTGTTTTCGGGCAGGACCTGGTGATCCACCATGTCCCGGCCTTCGCTCATCTGGAAGGTGTCGGTCAGCACGATACCCGGGAAATCGCCGCCTTGTTCTTCGTCAGTATGAACACGGCCGCGAAACGCACTCTCGATATTGACTGCCGCCACGTAGTAGGCGAGAAGGACAATCTCGTTGGCGTGGAGTTCCTGCTGGTACTTGCGGGTCAGGTCCTCACCCCGGATCAGGTTTTCATGCTGGAGCAGGCGGGTGATGAAGGTTCCGGTGCCGCTGAACGGATCCAGAATATGGACGTTTTCATCGGAAAGCCCGCAGTTGAAATGATCCTGAAGGGCGTCATTGGCGGACTGGATGATGAAGTCCACGATCTCAACCGGGGTATAAACAATGCCCAGACGGCCAGCCATATCCTCAAAAGCCGACCGGAAGAAGCTCTCATAGAGCCCCTTGATCAAGTCCTGGCGGGATTTCTCACTCTGCGCCAGTGCCGCCCGGTTGCGGATCTGTTCGTAGAACCGTTCCAGTTTGTTGGTCTCACTGTCGAGCCGATACTGGTTCAGCGTCTCGGTAACTCGCTGGATTGAGCGCGAGACCGGGTTTTCCTGGATGAATGAACGATCGGGGAACAGCGCGTCGAACACCGGCTGGGTAATCCGGTGCTGGGCCAGCATTTCGATGGCCTCATGCTCGGTAATCCCCGGGTTCAGGTTCTCGCGCAGCCCTTTCCAGTATTCATCAAACGCCTCCCGGGCATCGGGATTCTCCAGCAGGGCCTCGATGCGGGCGATGATGTTCTGAGCGATATTGGCCACATCCCGGGCCCAGTCATGCCAGTAGTCGCGGTCACCGAGCTTGCGGGGGATGGCGGCGTAGATGTGCTCGGAAATGTCCCCGATGGGAAGGTTCTCGAAGCCGAACTCAAACTGATCCGGGGTATCGTCGCCTTCATCATCGGCGTCGCCGCCGCCCCCACTGCGCCCAACAACCCGGATCTTGCGCCGGAACTCCGCCTCATCCACAAGGCGCTCATCATGCGCCCGAAGCGCCTTGATGACCTTCCAGACGCCTTTGAACTGTGGGTCCTGGTCGATGTACCTGTCGTAGTTGGTCAGTTCGCCAGCCGGCATGGATACCGGCAGGATGATGTAGCCGTACTCCTTGTCCGGAGCTTTGACCGCATCTTTGCGCATGACCCGGCCCACGGACTGGACAATATCAACCGTGGAGTCGCGGGTGTCGAAGAAGATCACCGAGTCCAGCGCCGGAACGTCAATGCCCTCGGACAGACAGCGCGCGTTGGACAGAATCCGGCACCGTTCGCTTTCCGGGTCGCCTTCGTTCAGCCACTCAAGGGCGTTCTGTCGCGCGAGTGCGTTCATCTTGCCGTCCACATGCTGAAGGTCGCACTCAAGCGGGTTGGTGTGGCCGGTGTGCTCTCGGTGGTACAGCGAGATCAGCTTTGGGAACACCTCGGTCAGTGTCTTGGAATTTTTGATGGAACTGGCGAAGGCCACGGCGCGTTTCATTGGGTGGCGGTCCACATCAGGCACATCATCCTCGCCTTCCTCGCCAACCAAGCGCACATCCTCCTTGGCCAGCCCCTTCCAGGTGCCAAGGATCTTGGCGACAAACTGGGTATCAATGGCCTTGGCGTCCTCCCCTTCATCGAGGCTGGCCTGATAGGTGTTGGCAAGCTCCGGCATCTTGTCCTCATCCACCGCTACCAGCAGCACCCGGTAATCGGTCAGAAGCCCCCGGCGCACCGCCTCGCCGAAGTTGAGCTCATAGATGGTGGTCCCATAGCGTTCCGGGTCATCCATGGAGTAAAGGACCGCCTGGTTTTCCTCGGCCCTTTCGCGGGACTTGTTGCCAAAGATCCGCGGGGTGGCGGTCATGTAAAGGCGCTTAGCCGCCTCGACATTCTCGTTGGAGTGGACCTTAACGAAGCTCGAGTCGTCCTTGTCCTCGGCCAGCGTGATGCCGGTAGTGCGGTGTGCCTCGTCACAGATCACCAGATCGAAGACGCCAATGCCCTGGGACTGTGCATCGCGGATCACATCAATCGAGTGATAGGTGGAGAACACGACACTGGAGCGCTCAGGCTTGGCCTGCTCATGGGCGCTCATGGCGCCGGCGAGTTTGAACGGGTCTGTGGTCGCCGGGTACGCCAGGTCGTGAACCGGAATGTCGTCCTGGTCCCGGCCGACACCGGAGTCTGAGCACACGGCGAAAGCGTTAAAAGGCATCTCAGCATCGCTGGCCCACTCGCGCAGCGTCTGGGACACCAGTGAAATGGACGGCGCGAGGAACAGCACCCGGCCGCCGGCCGCCACAACGGACTCCATAATTCGCAGTGCGGCGAAGGTCTTGCCGGTACCGCAGGCCATGATCAGCTTGCCGCGGTCCTGGTTCTGGAAATGGGCCTCAGTCGCTTCTTTGGCCTCTCGCTGGTGAGGGCGAAGCGTTTTCCCTTCACGCCGGACCATCCGCTCGGGCTCGAAGGGATTGAACTGACCCCAGTCGATGGGACTGGCATCAAGCGTGGACAGGCTGATCCGCTCGACCGGAGGGTTCTGATCGGTCAGCGCCGACTCAGCGAGGGACGACCATCGGTTGGTGCTTGAAACAATGACACGCTGGCTGAAGGTGTGGCGCTCACCGTTGACCTCAAAGCTGCGCCCGGAGGCTGTGAAAAACGAGTCAATATCGCCCTTCTGGATGGTGTGATCCGGCAGGTGAAACTTACACTGGATGGCCCAGTAATCCCCGGTGTGGGTGCGGGCGACCAGATCAATGCCCACATCCTGACCCCAGTTCTGTGGCCACTCACTCCACAACCACACATCCGTGAGCTCGTTGGCGTACTGGGGATCAGTCAGCAGATAGTTCCGGATCAGGCGCTCAAAACGATTGCCCAGGATCCGGTTGTCAGCGCCGTCCTCGCGCATCTGCTGGAGAACATCCTCGATACGAGCCATTGATCCGTCCTTATAGTCCATGGTTTTTGAGCAGGCTCACTGCTATCAGTCAGCAGGATCTCGATTGGATCACGAAACCCGTGCCAATGACGCATTCAGTGTGGTTCTGGAAACCTTAAAATGTTCAGCCACTTCTCTTTTGGTAATTTTCGGGTCGGATAGCATAGCAGCCGCCTTCTTCGCGTCGGCATCGGACATTGCCGGTTTTCGGCCCCCTTTTCTGCCTCTTGCCCTGGCTGCCTCTAACCCTGCTTTGGTCCGCTCCCGGATCAGGTCGTGCTCGAATTCGGCCAGGGCACCAAATATGTGAAACACCAGCCGACCACCGGAGCTTGTAGTATCAATCGCCTCTGTCAGCGACTTAAAGCCGATCTCCCGGTCATTAAGATCCTGGACAATCTCTACCAGGTCTTTAAGAGATCGAGCCAGCCGGTCCAGCTTCCAGACAACCAGGACATCGCCCTTCCTCAGAGTACGCAGGCACTGCGACAGCTCAGGTCGCTCTTTGGACTTGCCGGTCACTTTTTCCTGGAAGACCTGCTCGCAGCCCGCTTTTTCCAGGGCGTCTACCTGGAACTCCGCCGTCTGGTCCTGAGTGCTGACACGCGCATAACCGATGAGCATAAAAGGTACCTTTTCTGTTCATAGATTTTTTTACGCGATTGTT
>NZ_VYJH01000001.1:0-484160 GCF_008709855.1 Halospina sp. K52047b
CTAAACCATCCGGAACTCTTCGGGAACCGAAGTGGGAAAATACAATTCTCAGGAAAAAGCCTGGTGCCAAGGTATCTGACCTTACCTGTCGTGTTGAGTGTGTTATTATTCTGGAACCTTGAAGTTGTTCGTTATTATCAAGCCATGACCGTTGATAGGTCTTGGTATGGAGATAATGTTCCTCAGTCGATGCAGCCGCGCTTTTGGGCCCACGGGAATTTCCCAAGAAATCCTGAACTGATGCCTCAACGAGATGAGGAAGCGCCTTAAAGGTGAGGTGCTGATAAAGGGTATCCAGAGTTTATGAGAGATGTTGAGGCATCAGTCTTATCCACTACGTCTGCACATTAAAGTGGTTTTGCAACTTAAGTTTTGACAGTCTTTTTGCGTAAAGATAAATTCTGCACTGATAATTTCTGATGGAAGGGTTTAAGAAATGGGTAAAATCTCCACCTACTACGAAAAACAGAAAGCCGTAAAGCAACTTCAGGACGAACTCCAGAAGATGGAAGAGGATAAGGAGCTCAAGAAAGAGCTCGATTTCAAGGAGGAGTTGAACCAGTTGATGGAAAAATACGGTAAGTCCGGTAAGGACATGCTGGAGGTCCTGGCGACGCTGGATTCGAGTGTTAAGAACAAGCTGGAGCAGGGCGGTGGTTCGTCCAGTGGGAGTGATGGCCGCAAGAAGCGCCCGCTCAAGACTTACCGCAATCCGCACACCGGTGAAGTAGTCCAGACCCGTGGTGGTAACCACAAGACGCTGAATGCGTGGCGGAAGCAGTATGGCAAGGAAGAGGTTGCCCGCTGGCAGGAGAGCTGAGGCAGCTGCATTATGGCTGTGGGAGCGGGCTCTAAAGGCGGTCTATAAAAGATCGCGCGCGAGCGCGCTCCTACGGTCTGCATTTGATCCGGGATGGATTGTTTTCCCGGGCGTTTGGCTGCGGTACCCTTTGGGGCATCAGACAACAGGGAAGAATCATGCACGCAGTCATCCTTTCCGGTGGTTCCGGTACCCGTCTCTGGCCTCTGTCCCGTGAGGCTTACCCCAAGCAGTTCCTGGCACTGAACACCCACGAATCCCTTCTGGACGAGACCCTGCAGCGTGCCTGTGCGGTGTCCGGCTGTTCGAGTCTGTCCGTGATCACCAATGAGGCACACCGGTTCATTGTGGCGGCGCATCTGCAGCGCTACGGGCAGCAGGCGGAGGCCGGGCGCATTCTTCTGGAGCCAGTGGGGCGCAACACGGCGCCGGCCATTGCACTGGCAGCACTGCGGATTCAGGAGACGGATCCGGACGGTGTGATGCTGGTGTTGCCGTCGGATCATGTGGTCAAGGACACCCAGGCCTTTGCCCGCGCGGTTCAGGCGGGTGAGGAGGTGGCCCGCGAGGGTCGGCTGGTGACGTTCGGGGTTGTACCGAATTGTGCGCATACCGGCTATGGTTACATCCGGGCCGAGTCCGAGCAGGTCGCTGGCGGAGCACGGCCTGTGGCGGCATTTGTGGAGAAGCCGGATGCGGCTACGGCCCAGGGGTACCTGGATGACGGCCATTACTACTGGAACAGTGGTATGTTCCTCTTCCGGGCGAGTGACTACCTGGCGGAACTGGAGCGCCATCGCCCGGATATCCTGGAGGTCTGCCAGCGGGCCTGGGCTTCACGCCGGGATGATCAGGATTTCGTTCGGGTTTCAGATGCGGTCTTTGTGGAGTGCCCTGAAGAGTCCATTGACTATGCGGTGATGGAGCGGACAGAGCGCGCCGTCGTATTGCCGCTGGACGCTGGCTGGAGTGATGTGGGGTCATGGTCATCGCTTTGGGAACTCCAGGATCAGGATGACGATGGCAATGTTGTTCGCGGTGATGTGATCACTGAGGACGTCCATCAGTCCTATCTCCATTCCGAAGGGCGCCTGGTGGCGGCAATCGGCGTGGACAACCACGTCATTGTTGAGACGGATGATGTGGTGCTGGTTGCGGACCGCAGCCGGGTACAGGATGTGAAGAAACTGGTGAGCCGCCTGAAGGACCAGAATCGCGATGAGTACCGCTTCCACCGCAAGGTCCATCGGCCCTGGGGCAGCTATGAGGGCGTGGCCCGCAGCGAGCGTTTCCAGGTCAAGCGGATAACGGTGGATCCCGGAGCCACACTGTCACTGCAGAAACATCATCATCGCTCGGAACACTGGGTGGTTGTGAGTGGGAGCGCACTGGTTACACGTGGTAATGAGGAAACCTTGCTGACCGAGGATGAGTCCACGTATATTCCACTGGGCGTGACCCACCGTCTGTCCAATCCCGGGGTGATTCCCCTGGAGGTGATTGAGGTGCAGACGGGCAGCTATCTGGGAGAGGACGACATTGTCCGTTTTGAGGACAATTACAACCGCGTCTGACTGAGATTGACCCCGGGCGGCCGGATGCCGCCCCCACAGACCAGAGGGAATTGGTATGGAAGACTGGCATAACGCCACGGAACCCCTTCTCATCAACACCCCTAATGCTTATCCCGAGCGGATTGCGCCTGTTGGCGAAGCGGCACTGGCCCAGTCCCGGCGCCTTGCAGCGCTTGCCGGCTCCGTGCGCGGGCCGATTGAGCTGTGCCGTGGGGGCGCTCTTGCTTCCAGAGGCCTGGCGGAACACGCCCGTGAGGTGGCGGAAAAGGCCACGGGGTATGAGCATGAGCTCTGGGTAGTGCCCGTACTGGCGCTGATCCGCAATGGGGAGGCCGTATGCCGGACGATGGGGGAAATCCGGGCCGCCACTGATGCTGGTGTCTGCTGGTTCCTGCTGGAGTCCACAGGAGCTGAGCTGTTGGCATCCGTGGTTCAGGCGGAGGGACTTCTGGCGTGGTCGGAATTGATCGGTGACCCCTCGATTGCTTTGATGGTTGCCCACGACGGTCCTCCGGAGTCACGGGTGCCTGCCGGCACACCTCGAATGCGCCACAGCCTGCGGGTGCCTGCCTCCAGTGCGGTGGATGTACTGGCATGGTGCCGGCAGCGCCAGCCGGCGATGGAGGAGTGGCTTGGCATGCAGGTGGAGCAGTCGGCTATGGAGGTGGCGGTGAGCTCGGCAGCGACCTCCCAGGGAGAGCACAGAACCTTCGGCCCCATGGAAGAAGGACTTCTGGGCCAGGAAGCCGACCCGGGGCATGTGCTGTCCGTGCTCAGTGCCGCTGCGGCCATGGTCCGGTTTGAGTGGGCCTGTGGTCCCGTGCGGCTGGCCCATCTTACCCGCAGGCAGGCCATGGACGAGCAGGCGGAACTGGTGAGCCTGGCACGCGGCGATACCCCCGGGAAGGCCCTGAACCATGATGCCTCCGTGGAGCGTGCGGCTCTGGACGTGGAGTGGCATGAGACACCACCCGAGCTGATTCTGGATCAGGCTGCAGTGGTTTCCTGGCTGGAGTGTGCAGGGGCGGCTTCGTCAGCACAGGATGCGTTCTGGTATGATGCGCGCTGCCTGAACAAAGAGGTCACAAGAGAGTAACATCAACCATGCCAATCAATCGCAAAGCACTTTACGCATCACTGCTGGTCTCCCTGCCGGCGCCGCTCATCCTGGCGCTGATCCCCATGAACGGGAATATCGAGCTGTACCTGGAGACCTCAGCATCACTGGTGGACTACCTGCTCGCCTATCTTCTGTTTGTCATCGTGGCGCTGGTGGCGTCCGGTCTTGCCACACGCACGGGGAGCGGTCAGCAGAAGCAGGCCTCCAAAGGTGGTAAGAGTTCTGGTCGCAGGAAGGGCAAGGACTCGGAAGAAGGCACAGTCAAGTGGTTCAACGTCAAGAAAGGCTTTGGCTTCATCACCCGTGACAGCGGCGGCGACGTGTTCGTTCACTTCCGCGCTATCCAGGGCGAAGGCCGGCGGGTCCTCCGCCAGGGCCAGCGGGTGAGCTACACCGTGGTCGAAGCGGAAAAGGGCCTCCAGGCCAACGACGTAACGACCCTCGACGACGACTGATTCGTCTCCCTCCGCGGGTCAGGCTACCTGGCCCGCGAGCAGTTCCTCCAGAATCCCCTCGTAGATTCCTGAAAGCGCCTCCAGATCCGCAATCGATACACACTCATCCGCCTTGTGAATGGTGGCGTTGAGAGGGCCGAGTTCCATTACCTGGGCGCCGGTGGGCGCGATGAAACGACCATCCGACGTGCCGCCGCCGGTTGAAAGCGCGGGAGGCTGGCCTGTGGCCTGTTCGATCACGCGCACGGCCGCATCAATGAAGGCACCGCGTTCTGTGAGGAAGGGCTCGCCGCTGAGCTGCCACTCCAGCTTGTAGTCCAGCCTGTGACGGTCGAGCAGGGTGGTAACCCGTTCCCGCAGCCGGGCTTCGGTGACCTCCGTGGAGAAACGGAAGTTGAAGTCCACCTCCATGGAGCCGGGGACCACGTTGTTGGCGCCTTCCCCGGCTTCCACTCGGGTGATCTGGAAGCTGGTGGGCGGGAAGTGGTCATTGCCCGTATCCCATTCGGTGTTGATCAGATCGGCCAGCGCGGGGGCGGCCCGGTGCACCGGGTTGTCCGCGAACTGGGGGTAGGCCACATGGCCCTGGGTGCCTCGAACGCGCAGCTTGCCGGAGAGAGAGCCACGGCGTCCGTTCTTGATGGTGTCAGCCACCCGCTTGCTGCTGGAGGGCTCGCCCACCAGGCACCAGTCCGGGCGGATGCCCTTTTCGGAGAGGGCATCCACCACGCGGCGGGTACCGTCCCGCGCAGGGCCTTCCTCGTCACTGGTCAGAAGCAGGGCAATGCTGCCCCGGTGCTCCGGGTAACGGGCCACAAAGCGCTCCGTTGCCGTCACGAATGCCGCCACCGAGCCCTTCATGTCCGCCGCGCCCCGACCGTAGAGCATGCCATCACGCTCGGTGGGCTCAAAGGCCGGGGTGGTCCAGTCGTTTTCCGGACCCGGGGGAACAACGTCGGTGTGGCCTGCGAATACGAACAGCGGGCCGCCCCCGCCACGGCGAAGCCAGAGGTTGCGGACTTCCCCGAACGGGTAGTCTTCCCCTCTGAAGCCTGCCTCAGCCAGGCGTTCTGTCAGCATCGGCTGGCAGCCGGCGTCGTCCGGCGTGACCGAGGCCCGGCTGATCAGCTCCCGGGCCAGTTCGAGGGTGGCGCTGCGCGGCTCGCTCATTCGCTCACTCAGTTGTTGGCGTGGAGTTCTTCGTTCAGCGTAATCGCTGTCTTGTTGGTCCGGCACTCGACCGCCCCGGTCTCGGAGTTGCGGCGGAACAGCAGGTCAGCCTGCCCGGCCAGATCCCGCGCTTTAACGGTCTGAACATGCTCGCCACTGTCATCCAGCACCTGTACCTTGGTGCCGGCGGTGACATACAGGCCGGCTTCCACCGTGCAGCGGTCACCCAGAGGGATACCAATGCCGGCATTGGCGCCCAGCAGGCAGTTCTCACCCAGCGAGATGATGATGTTGCCGCCGCCGGAGAGCGTGCCCATGGTGGACGAGCCGCCGCCCAGGTCCGAGCCCTGCCCCACGACCACGCCGGCCGAGATACGGCCCTCGATCATGGACTTGCCTTCGGTGCCGGCGTTGAAGTTGATGAAGCCCTCGTGCATCACGGTTGTGCCTTCGCCCACATAGGCGCCCAGGCGCACGCGGGCGGTATCCGCGATCCGCACGCCTTTCGGGACCACGTAGTCGGTCATGGGCGGGAACTTGTCCACGGCCTTCACTTCCAGAACCCGGCCGGCGGCACGCGCCTGGAGCTGGCGCTGGGGGAGTTCCTCAAGGTCGATGGCTCCCTCGTTGGTCCAGGCCAGGTTCGGCAGCAGCGGAAAAATGCCCTTGAGGTTCACGCCATGGGGCTTCACCAACCGGTGGGAAAGCAGGTGGAGCTTGAGGTAGACCTCCGGGGTGCTGCTCGCCTCGGCGTCGGTGTCCAGAAGCGTTACAACCACTGGCAGCGAACTCTCACTGGCCTGATCGGCGAGCGCCCCAAGGTCCGCGTAGCCGGCTTCCTCCAGCCGGTCCGCCAGGGTCTGAAGCTGGTTGGCGTCGGCATCCGCGGCCGCGTTGCCTTCGCCCAGACCCTCAATGTTGTCGCGCACGATCCCGACCAGTGTACTGTCGGGGTCATGGATGGGCTGCTGGTAATACACCTCCAGCCATTCGTGTTTCTGGTTGCGGGTGCCGATGCCAATGCCGAATGCGAAGCTCATGGTCCTGGTTCTCTCCTGTTAGATGGATCCGTTCTGTGTCCGGCGTTCAATGAAGCGGGCGATGCGCTGCGCGGCTTCCACGCATTCCTCCTGAGAGGCGACCAGCGCCATGCGGACCCGGTTTTCGCCGGGGTTCACGCCGTCGCTGGTGCGTGACAGATAGCGCCCCGGCAGTACGGTGACATTTTCCTCGTTGTAGAGCGCTCTGGCAAAGGTCTCGTCGTCCATGGGCGTGCGTGGCCAGAGGTAGAAGCCGGCCTCGGGACGTGCCACGTCCAGCCAGGGCGCCAGGATGGGAAGTACAGCATCGAACTTGGCCCGATAGGCCTCGCGGTTGGCCTGGACGTGTGCTTCATCATTCCAGGCGGTGATGCTGGCCTTCTGGTGATGGATGGGCATGGCGCAACCGTGGTAGGTGCGGTAGCGCAGAAAGCGCGCGAGACAGTCCGCATCTCCGGCGGCGAACCCCGAGCGCAGGCCCGGCAGGTTACTGCGCTTGGACAGGCTGTGGAACACCACGCAGCGGCGGTAGTCGTCACGCCCGAGCTGGCGGCAGGCGTCGAGCATGCCCAGCGGTGGTTCGGCCTCCGGGTGGTGGATCTCCGAGTAGCATTCGTCCGCCGCAATCACAAAGTCATGCCGGTCCGCGAGTTCCAGCAGTTGGCGGTAGTCCTCAAGGCCCATGACGGCCCCGTTGGGGTTGCCCGGTGAGCACAGATAGACCACCTCACACCGGTCCCATATGCCAGACGGCACGTTACTGAACTCCGGCAGGCCCCCGCCATCCCGCGTGCTATTGACGAAATACGGCTGGGCGCCGGCCAGAAGGGCCGCCCCCTCGTAGATCTGGTAGAAGGGATTGGGGCTGACCACCAGTGAATCCGGGGTGCCGGACAGCATGGCCTGGGCAAAGGAAAAGAGGCCTTCGCGGGTGCCGTTGAGGGGCAGGAGCTGGGTGTCAGGGTCCAGGTTGCCCGTCCCGAGATTGAAGCGGCGCGTGGCCCAGGTCGCGATGGCCTCCCGCAGTTCCGGCAGGCCCTTTGTGGCGGGGTATCGGGCCACGTCCGCGAGGCTGTCACGCAGGGTATCCAGCACGGAAGCCGGCGCCGGGTGTTTGGGTTCGCCAATGGAAAGGGCGATGTGCGCCTGCTCTGGCGGTTGCGTCCCCTCAAACAGCTGGGCCAGCTTCTGGAACGGGTAGGGGTGGAGGTCGTCGAGCCTCGGGTTCATATCGTGATTTCCTGTTCGCTGTGGCCATTGAGACCGGCCACTTCGTCCAGCTGCTGGCACAGCGCCTGACGCACGGACTCACAGGCTTCCGGGTCTTCCACCGGGTTGCCGCGTTCATCGGTCACGAAGAAGATGTCTTCCACCCGTTCGCCCAGGGTGGCGATCTTGGCGCTGACCAGCCGCATGTGGTGGTCCAGCAGGATGCGGCCGATGCGCGCCAGAAGGCCGGGGCGATCCGGTGTGACCACTTCCAGCATGGTGCGGTGGTTGGCCGTGTCCGTTGAGATGGTCACTTCCGTGGGGAAGGCGAAGTGCTTGAGCTTGCGCGGCACACGGCGCTCGATGATGGCCGGGTAGTCGTCCGGGTCGTCCAGCTCCTCCACCAGCCGGTCCCGGATGTGGTCCCGGCGCTCCGGGTCCTTGCCCAGGGGCTGGCCCTGCTCGTCCACCACCACGTAGCTGCTCAGGTTGTAGGGGCCTTCGCCCGAGAGGATGCGGGCGTCGACGATGTTCAGGTGCAGCTGCTCCAGTACCGCCGTGGTGGCGGCGAACAGCGCGGCGCGGTCGCGCATGTAGATGATGATGTGGGTGTAGCCGTCCGTCGGGCCACCCGTGGTGTCCCGGATCATCACCAGCGGGTCCGGGTTGTCGCCGTGGCGGATGATGGCGGCGCTCTGCCAGACAATGTCGACCGTGGCGTCCTGCAGGAAGAAGTCATCGTCCAGGGTGTTCCAGACCCGGTCGATCTGCTCGTTGCTGTAGCCCTGGCTGCGCAGCATGTCCCGGGCCTCCTCGCAGGTCGCGCGGATCCAGTCGTTGCGGTCGAAGGGGCTGTCGATGCCCTGGCGCAGGACCCGGCGTGTCTCGATGTAGAGCTGGCGCAGCAGCGAATCCCGCCAGGTGTTCCACAGGTTCGGGTTGGTGGCGGCGATGTCGCACACGGTCAGGATGTAGAGATAGACCAGGTGCACCTTGGACGGGATCTTGCGCGCAAACTCGCGGATGATGGCCGGGTCTGAGATGTCGCATTTCTGCGCGGTGAGCGACATCAGGAGGTGGTTTTCGATCAGCCAGGCCACCAGTTTGGTGTCCCGGTCGCTCAGGTGGTGCTGTTCGCAGAAGCGGGCGGCATCGATGGCGCCGAGCTCCGAATGATCGCCGCCACGGCCCTTGGCGACATCGTGGAACAGGCCGGCCACGTACAGCAGTTCCGGCTTGGGCAGTTGGTGGCTCAGCCGTGAGGCCAGCGGGAACTGCTCACGGCCCTCGGTGGTCTGCATGTGCACCATGTTGCCGATTACCCGCAGGGTATGGGCGTCCACCGTGTAGACGTGGAACAGGTCGTACTGCATCTGTCCGATGATGTTGCCGAACTCCGGGAGGTAGCGCCCGAGGACGTTGTAACGCTTCATGTAGGACAGGGTGGTGTCCAGTTCGTGGGGCGTGCGCAGCAGTTCCATGAACAGCGTGGTGCAGGCCAGGTTCTGGCGGAAGGCATCGTCAATCAGGTGCCGGTGGGCCCGGATGGCCCGGATGGTCGGAGCCCGGATGCCTTTCACTTCCGGGTGCTGGGCCAGAACCACGAAGATCTCCAGCAGCGCGTAGGGCGCATAGGCGAAGACCTGGGTGTTGGTGGCCTCAAGATAGCCATTACGGATCTGGAAGCGGCGGTTGACCGGCTGGATCTGCTCCGGTTCGTCCGCACGCAGGATCTCTTCATCCAGATGCTGCAGGATCACATCCGTGAGCTCCGCCAGTGCCAGCACCCTGCGGTAGTAGGCCTGCATCATCAGTTCCACGCCCAGGCGCCCATGGTGTTCCTCGAAGCCGAGCATGCGGGCGAGATCCGGCTGATAGTCAAACAGCAGCCGGTTCTCGTTGCGTCCGGCGAGGATCTGCAGACCGAAGCGCAGCTGCCACAGGAACGTCTCACCCTCGCGCAGGATCTCGAATTCCTCGTCCGAGAGGATGGCGAAGTGCATCAGGTCGGATGGGTCATCCAGCCCGAAGTGGCGGCGGGCCACCCAGATGATGGTCTGGATGTCGCGCAGCGCGCCGGGTGAGGCCTTGAGGTTGGGCTCCAGATTGTATTCGGTGGCCCCGTACTTGCCGTGGCGCTGCTGCTGCTCGCGGCGCTTGGCGGCGAAATACGCACGGTCGGAGAGGGTGTCGCTCGAGTACACACGCTTGCGGAGCTGCCTGGGGAGCTCGGTGTTGCCGGCGATCAGCCGGGTTTCAAGCATATTGGTGAGGATGGTGGCGTCCTCGCGCGCGGTGGATACGCACTCTTCAATGCTGCGCACACTGTGGCCGATGTCCAGGCCCAGATCCCAGAGCAGGGTCAGGAAGTCAGAGAGGGCTTCTTCGTGCGCCTGGGCGCCGGCTTCCCCGGTCAGGATCAGAAGGTCGATATCCGACCAGGGGTGCAGTTCGCCACGGCCATAACCACCAACGGCCACGAGGGAAAGGTCCTGCGCTTCGCCCAGGGGGGAGTGCTCCCAGAGCAGTGCCAGTACGGTATCCATGATGCGGGCACGACCGTGCACCAGTGAGCGCACATCGGTACCGGCACGGAAAGCATCCGCCATGACCTTCTGAAGGCGCTCAAGATGGCGGCGTACCGGCACACCGGGGGAGGCCGCATTCTGGATTTCGTCCGCCAGCGCGGTGGCATCCAGGTGCTGGTCCGGATCGAAAACGGGCGCCGAGTGATCCATCGGTGACTGCCTCATGGGTCAGGGTAGGAGCGGCCATGGCCGCGATGGTCCTTTCACGGTGCTCTGATCGCGGTTCAGGCGCGGTTCGCGCGAGCGCGCTCCTACGGGATTATGCGGGCTCCTCACCGTTGCGCAGGGTAAGGATCTCATACCCCTCGGCGGTGACCAGGACCGTGTGCTCCCACTGTGCGGACAGTTTGCGATCCCGGGTAACCACTGTCCAGCCATCCGGCAGTACCTTGCTGTGGCGTTTACCCTGATTGACCATGGGCTCAATGGTGAAGGTCATGCCCTCCTGCAGTTCCAGGCCGGTGCCCGGCTTGCCGAAGTGCATCACCTGGGGCTCTTCGTGGAAGCCCTGGCCGATGCCGTGACCGCAGTACTCGCGGACGATGCTGTAGTGGTTGGCCTCGGCGTGCTTCTGGATGGCGGCGCCGATGTCGCCGAGCTTCGCGCCCGGGCGCACCATCTCGATGCCGCGGAACAGGCATTCCCGGGTGACCCGGTTGAGCCTTTCGGCCGCGGGGTTGGCCTTGCCGGCGACGAACATCATGCTGGTATCGCCGTGATAGCCGTCCTTGATGACGGTGACGTCGATGTTGAGGATGTCGCCGTTCTTCAGGGCCTTCTTCTCATTGGGAATGCCGTGACAGATCACTTGATTGACGGAGATGCACACGGACTTGGGGAACCCCTTGTAGTTCAGCGGTGCCGGGGTCGCCCCATGCTCAACGATGTACTCATGGCAGATCCGGTCGAGTTCCTCGGTGGTGACGCCCGGCTTCACATGCTCGCCGATCATCTCCAGAACACTGGCGGCCAGCCGGCACGCCACCCGCATCTTCTCGATTTCCTCGGCGGTTTTGATCTGAACGCTCATGCCGCTCCCGCAGTCTGTTGATTCAAAGGCAGCCTATTCTACCGGCTCAGGCCCGGAGATTGAACCTGCTCAATGCCACAGCTTAGCTTCTGTGGGAGCTTGCCTTGCAAGCGATAGGGCTGAGGGAATCGCGAGCAGGGCTCGTTCCTACAGGTATGGCCTCAGACCGGCCGCGCAGGCAACTCATTCGGCGGTGTAACTTCCTTTTGGGCGCGTTTTATGGTAAAAATTCGCGCGCCGTTCCGGGGAGTTCCAGGCGGATCCACCGGAAGCGGTAAAAACCAAATACACACACGTATCGGCACATTGTCCCGGGTGCTCCGGTGGCCAGGTGGCCCCAGAGTCGGATAATGGGATGCGTGGAGGCGTAACCCAACCAGACAAAGGTGATAGCAATGGCACAGGTGAGCATGCGCGACCTGCTCAAGGCGGGCGCACACTTCGGACACCAGACGCGCTACTGGAACCCGAAGATGGGCAAGTACATCTTCGGCGCGCGCAACAAGATCCACATCATCAACCTCGAACATACCGTTCCGGCACTGAACCAGGCGCTTGATCAGGTTCAGAAGATGGCCGAGAACAAGAACCAGATCCTGTTCGTGGGCACCAAGCGCTCCGCCAGCAAGATCGTGAAGGAAGAAGCGGAACGCTGCGGTATGCCGTTCGTTAACCACCGCTGGCTTGGTGGCATGCTCACCAACTACAAGACCATCCGCCAGTCCATCCGCCGCTACCGCGATCTGGAGCAGCAGGATCAGGATGGCACGCTCGACAAGCTGACCAAGAAAGAGGCGCTGGACCACCGGCGCGAGATGGAAAAGCTTGAGCGCCACATTGGCGGTATCAAGGACATGGGCGGTCTGCCGGACGCGCTCTTTGTCATTGACGTGGATCACGAGGACATCGCCATCAAGGAAGCCAACAAGCTGGGTATTCCGGTGATCGGTGTGGTGGATACCAACAGCGATCCCAAGGGCGTTGACGTGGTCATCCCGGGTAACGACGACGCCATCCGTGCGGTCCAGATCTACGTCCGTGCCGTGGCCGATGCCGTGATCGAAGGCACCCAGGCAGGTGGCGGTGCCGCTGATGAGTTTGTTGAAGTCAGCGAAGACGAACCGCAGGCGCCGGCGGCTGAATAAGCCCCGGCCCGCTCGAACGGCAACAACCGAATTGATTCAAGTGGGGAACCGATAATGGCTGCAATCTCTGCCGCACAGGTCAAGGAGCTGCGTGAGCGCACCGGCCTGGGCATGATGGAATGCAAGAAAGCGCTGGTGGAAGCGGAAGGTGACGTTGAAACCGCCATCAGCAACCTGCGCAAGAACTCCGGCCTCAAGGCTGCCAAGAAGGCGGGTCGTACCGCCGCTGAAGGCGTTGTACGCCTGAAGGTGACCGATGACGCCAGCGTCGGCATGATGGTCGAGGTCAACTCCGAGACCGACTTTGTCGCCCGTGATGAGGGTTTCCTTGCGTTTGCGGATCGGGTGCTGGACGCCGCGTTCCAGAACGGCGAAACCGACATCGAGAAGCTGGTCGTTGATGATCTGGAGAAAGAGCGCGAAGAGCTCGTCCAGAAGATCGGCGAAAACATTACGGCACGCCGTGCTGTCCGCCTTGAGGGCGACGTTGTGGGTGGCTATGTTCACTCCACCAACGGCATGGGCGCGCTGGTGGCGCTCAAGGGCGGCTCCGGTGAGCTGGCCCGCGATCTGGCAATGCACGTCACGGCCGTGAACCCGCGGGTTGGTACGCCGGACGACATGCCGGAAGAGGAAGTCGAGAAGGAGCGCGAGGTCATTCGCTCCCAGCCCGACATGGAAGGCAAGAAGCCGGAAATCGTCGAGAAGATGATGACCGGTCGGATCCAGAAGTTCCTGAAGGAGAACAGCCTGGTGGAGCAGGGCTTCGTCAAGAATCCGGATCAGGCCGTCAAGGATCTTCTCAAGGAGCATGGCGCCGAGCTCGTGAGCTTTGTACGCTACGAGGTGGGCGAAGGCATCCAGAAGGAAGAAACGGACTTCGCCTCCGAGGTTGCGGCGCAGCTCAAGGGCTGATCCCTACGCAGCCGGCGGGCATGACCCGCCAATAACTCGGGCCGCATCTCCCGGCGCATGGCGCGTTGGGGAGACTGCGGCCGGTTTGTATCCAGAACACCGGTCAGGAGGTCACAGGCCATGCCCACCCAGAGTACGACACAGACCCGATACAAACGCGTTCTGCTCAAACTCAGTGGCGAGGCCCTGATCGGTGATCACGAATTCGGGATCGATCCCAAGGTTCTTGACCGCATGGCGGTCGAGATCGATTCGCTTGTAAGCATCGGCGTGCAGGTGGCCATCGTCATCGGTGGCGGCAATCTCTTCCGGGGAGCCGTTCTGAACGAGGCCGGCATGGACCGGGTGACCGGTGATCACATGGGCATGCTGGCCACCATGATGAATGGGCTGGCCATGCGCGATGCACTCGAGCGCTCCAATATCCAGAGCCGGGTCATGTCGGCCATTCCCATGAGTGGCATCGTGGAGCACTACGACCGCCGTGAGGCCATGCGTGACCTCAAGGGTGGCGATGTGGTGGTCTTCACCGCGGGTACCGGCAATCCCTTTTTCACGACCGATTCGGCGGCGTGCCTGCGGGCCATTGAGATTGACGCCGACGTGGTGCTGAAGGCGACCAAGGTGGACGGCGTCTACAACGACGATCCGGTCTCCAACCCGGAAGCCTTCAAGTACGATCGGCTCACTTACGATCAGGTGCTGGAAAGCCGTCTGGGTGTGATGGACCTCACCGCCATCTGCCTGTGCCGGGATCACAACATGCCGGTCCGTGTGTTTAACATGGGCAAACCCGGTGCTCTGCGTGACATCGCACTGGGCGGCAACGAAGGAACACTCATTGAGGAAGCCTGAACAAGAGGGCGGAAACCGTGTTAGACGAGCTCAAGCAAGACGCTGAAGAACGCATGCAGAAGGCGGTGGATTCCGTCAACAAGGCCTTTGCACGTATCCGGACAGGGCGGGCGCATCCCAGCATTCTGGATGAGGTGACGGTGGATTATTACGGCATGGAGACACCGCTCAAACAGGTCGCCAATGTCTCCGTGGAGGACGGGCGTACACTGGCTGTATCGCCCTATGAGAAGAACCTGGCGCCCAAGATTGAGAAAGGCATCATGAAAGCCGATCTGGGGCTCAATCCGGCGACCACGGGCGAGGTTGTGCGTGTCCCCATGCCCACCCTGACCGAGGACAGCCGTAAGGAATACGTTCGCCATGCGCGCAACGAGGCTGAGCAGGGTCGGGTCGCGGTGCGCGGCGTACGCCGGGATGTGAACAGCGACATCAAGGATCTGCTCAAGGAAAAGGAAATCACCGAGGACGAAGAGAAAAAGGCTGAGGGTGATATCCAGAAGCTTACGGACAAGTACGTCGCCAAGATCGACGAGCTCCTCAAGAACAAGGAAAACGACCTGATGGCCATCTGAGGCCCGGGTTGCTGGGGCAAGCATGAGCGAGACGGATCAGGAAAAGGACATGCCGCCACTGGCGGGTTGCCCGCGCCACGTGGCGGTGATCATGGACGGCAACAACCGCTGGGCCCGGGCCAGGGGCCAGCGTGGTATCAGTGGTCACCGCGCGGGTGTGAAGTCCGTGCGCGCGGCCATCGAGACCTGCGGCAAGTCCGGTGTTGAGGTTCTTACCCTGTTCGCCTTCAGCAGTGAGAACTGGCGCCGTCCTGACGAGGAAGTCAGTGCCCTGATGACGCTGTTTCTGCGCTCGCTGCGAAAGGAGGTAAGGCGGCTCCGGGATAACGATATTCGTCTGTCCTTCATCGGCAGCCGCGAGCGGTTCAGCCATACGCTCCAGGAGCATATGGCCCGGGCGGAACAGGAAACCGCGCACTGTGGCAGCATGGAACTGGTGATTGCGGCGGACTACGGCGGGCACTGGGATGTGGCCCAGGCCAGCCGTCGCATTGCGCAGGAGGTGGCGGCGGGGCGTCTTAGCCCGGACGAGGTGGATGAAAACCTGCTCCAGCGTTACATCAGCCTGGGCGACCGGCCCATGCCGGATCTGCTGATCCGCACCGGTGGGGAGCAGCGCATCAGCAATTTCCTGCTGTGGCAGCTCGCTTATACCGAATTCTATTTCTCTCCCTTGTACTGGCCTGACTTCCAGCATACTGCCATGCGTGAGGCGCTGGCGGACTTCGCGGGCCGTCAGCGCCGCTTTGGGCGTACTGGTGAACAGGTTGCCGAGCCCACCATGCCCCAGAGGCAGTATGGATAAGGAGGCGCAGTGCTGAAGCAGCGGGTGATCACGGCTGTCATTCTGGCGCCCATTGTTGTGGGTGGTCTTTTTCTGCTGCCTCCGATGGGGTTTGCTGTATTTACCGGCGCTCTTCTGGCCATTGCCGGCTGGGAATGGGCCAACCTCTCTGGATTTGAGGGAAGGCTGCAGCGGTGGGCTTTCGCGCTGGTGCTGGTTGTTCTTATGGCCGTCTTCCAGGCGTTGCCGGTCGTGCCCCTTCTCGGGGTGCTGGCGATGTTCTGGCTGCTGGTGGCAGCCATGGTTGCCGCCTATCCCGCAGGTACAGGGCTCTGGCATCCGCGGCCGGTACGGCTGGTCCTGGGCATTCTGGCGCTCGTCGGGGCGTGGCTGGCGCTCAACCACCTGCGTGCTGGCGACCTGTCGCTGGGGCATACCGGCAACAACCTGCTGCTGATCCTGTACACCTTTCTTGTGGTCTGGGGCGCGGATATCGGCGCCTATTTCGCCGGCCGTGCCTTCGGGCGCCGCAAACTGGCGCCGGCCGTCAGCCCCGGTAAGACATGGGCGGGCGTCTGGGGTGGCCTGGCAGTGGTGGCGGTACTGGCACTGGCCGTGGCCCGGTGGCTTGACCTCGCCAGCATCGCGGTGATTCAGTTCGTCCTTGCCTCGGTGCTGACCGCGCTCGCGTCGGTGCTGGGGGATCTGTTTGAGAGCATGCTCAAGCGCCATCGCGGCATCAAGGACAGCAGCCAGCTGCTGCCCGGGCACGGTGGTATCCTGGATCGCATCGACAGCCTGGTGGTTGCGATCCCGGTGCTGGCATCCTGTTTTACCCTCCTGGGCTGGCTGACGCCGGTTCAGTAACGCTTCGATACGGACTGGAACCCGGATGGGTGAAATCTCACCACAGACCCTTACAATCCTTGGAGCTACCGGCTCCATCGGCACCAGCACGCTGGACGTGGTTGCGCGTCATCCTGAGCGCTTCCGCGTGCACGCCCTGAGTGCCCACGCCAACGTGCAGGAGCTGGCACGGCTCTGCCGACAGTTCCGACCCCGGATTGCGGTCATTAGTGATGCTGCCCGCGAGACCGAGCTCCGGGAGGCGCTCGGGGAGTTGGACATTACGGTTCTCAGTGGCGAGGCGGGGCTGTGCGAGGCCGCTTCGGATGCCGATGTGGATACGGTGATGGCGGCCATTGTGGGCGCTGCCGGCCTCGCTCCGACGATGGCGGCCATTGAGCAGGGTAAACGGGTGCTTCTGGCCAACAAGGAGGCCCTGGTGATGTCCGGAGGGCTCTTCATGGAGGCTGTTGAGCGCCATGGTGCCACGCTGCTGCCCATAGACTCCGAGCACAATGCCATCTTCCAGTGCCTGCCCCGGGCCGGTGCCGGCGTTGGGGAATCGGGCGTCACGCGTATTCTCCTGACCGCCTCCGGTGGCCCCTTCCGGACCACACCGGCCAGCGAACTCGAGCACGTGGGGCCGGATCAGGCATGCGCCCATCCCAACTGGGCCATGGGGCGCAAGATCTCGGTGGACTCGGCCACCCTGATGAACAAGGGGCTGGAGCTGATCGAGGCCTGCTGGCTGTTCGGTACCACGCCGGAGCATGTGCAGGTCCATGTGCACCCTGAGAGCATCATCCACTCCATGGTCGAATACCGGGATGGCTCCGTGCTGGCGCAGCTGGGCAGTCCGGATATGCGTACCCCCATTGCCAACGCTCTGGCCTGGCCGGAACGTATTGAAGCAGGGGTGGCACCGCTGGATCTTTTCGAGCTGGCATCCTTTCATTTTGAGCGCCCGGACCTGGAGCGATTCCCGGCCCTGCGCCTGGCTGCTGAGGCCTTCCGGGCCGGAGGCACGGCGCCCGCCATCCTGAACGCGGTCAACGAAGTGGCCGTGGATGCCTTCCTTGGTGGGCGCATCGGCTTTACCCGCATCGCCGGTCTCGTGGGCGAGGCTCTGGCGGAGCTGGCGCCGCGCCCAGCCGACTCCATTGAGGCGGTCATGGCCTGTGATGGGCGCGCCCGTGAATGGGCCATGAACCGACTCAACGTCGCGGAGAACGCCTCATGAGTGTAATCCAGACCATTCTGGCGCTGATCGTCACCCTGGGCATCCTGGTGACCGTGCATGAGTTCGGCCACTTCTGGGTGGCGCGCCGCCTGGGTATCCGGGTGCTGCGTTTCTCGGTCGGCTTCGGCAAGCCACTTTTCATGCGCCGCGATCGCCATGGCACCGAGTACGCCGTGGCTGCGATCCCGCTTGGCGGGTATGTGAAAATGCTGGATGAGCGCGAAGGCGAGGTGCCGGAAGAGGAGAAACATCTGGCCTTCAACCGCCAGACGCCTGCGCGCCGTATCGCCGTGGCGGCCGCCGGTCCCATCGCGAACTTCATCTTTGCGGTTTTCGCCTACTGGCTTCTGGCCGTGATCGGGTTCACAACGATTGCGCCTGTGGTGGGCGATGTGGAGCCTGGCACCCCTGCGGAGCGGATGGCGCTTGAGTCCGGCATGGAGGTGCTGGAGGTCGACGGGCGCCAGACCCCTTCCTGGCGCCATGTGGGCATGGCGCTGCTGCAGCGTGCCGGTGAGCAGGGTGAGGTGAGCCTTACCCTGCAACAGGAGGGCCGCCGTCTTGAGCGCAGTACGGCTCTGGACGGTTGGCTGGGTGGCGCCCGGGACCCGGACCCGGTCAGGGAATTCGGTATCGAACCGTGGCGGCCTGACATTCCTCCTGTTCTGGGCGAGATCCGGCCTGGATCTCCTGCAGAGGAGGCCGGTCTTCAGCCCGGCGATCGCATTCTGGCTGTGGAGGGCGAGGCGGTTGCGGACTGGTTGGCGCTGGTGGATCGCATCCAGGCGGCGCCTGGCGAGGCGCTTTCCATGCGCATTGAGCGCGATGGCAGCGAGCGCGCCATCACCGTGACGCCGGCCGCCCGGACGGATGGGGAAGGTGAGCGCATCGGCCGTATCGGGGCCGGTGTGCAGTCGGTATCCTGGCCTGAGGACATGCGGCGTCAGACCCAGCTGGGGCCGGTCCGGGCGGTGCCGGAGGCGTTTAACCAGTTCTGGAATGACACCCGAACCACTCTGGTGGCTGTGGGCAAGATGGCCAGCGGGCTGCTTTCCGTGCGCAATATAAGCGGTCCCATCACCATCGCACGTGTGGCTGAGACCACGGTTACCACGGGTTTCGAGTCGTTCGTGCGGTTCCTGGCGTATCTGAGTATCAGTCTGGGGATCATCAATCTGCTGCCCATTCCCATTCTCGATGGCGGTCACATCCTGTTCTATGCGTGGGAATGGGCGCGCGGACGCCCGGTTTCAGAGGCGGTCCAGGGGCTATGGCTGCGGCTGGGCCTCCTGCTGATCGCGATGCTGACAGTCCTTGCGCTTTACAATGACGTGCTCCGATTGTGAGAATTGCCCGGCTCTGTCGGCGCCCGGTCGCCATGACATTTTCGTAATGGGGCGGCGTGTTCGCCGAACTGATGGTATCCGTTAGGCTGTCAGCCCTGTTTTCCAAGTCACGAGATCAGAAGGCGTTTAGCGAATCCATGAAAGGCCTTTTACGGACGTTGCTGCCGGCGGTAGTACTGGCACTGGCCAGCCTGTCGGCTCCAGCCGAGACCTTCGAGGTTTCGGACATTCAGGTGGAAGGTCTTCAGAGGGTCTCGGCGGGCAACGTCTTCAGCGCTCTGCCGATTGAGGTTGGTGACCGGATCAACGACGCTACGGTCGCCGACGCCATCCGCAATCTCTTCCAGACCGGCCTCTTCGCCAACATCCGTCTTGCCCGTGAGGACAGTGTCCTCATTGTCTCCGTTGAGGAGCGTCCCTCCATTGCCCGGATTGAGGTCGAGGGGAACCAGAACATCAAGACGGAACAGCTCAAGGAGGGCATGCGCCAGGCCGGGGTGGAGGAAGGTCAGATCTTCCAGCGCGCCACCCTGGAGCGTCTCGAGCTTGAGATCCTGCGTTCCTATGTCGCTCAGGGCCGCTATAACGCCGATGTGAATGCCGAAGTTGAAGAGCTCGAGCGCAATCGCGTTGCCATCAACTTCAACATCAGCGAGGGCGAAGTCGCTGCCATCCAGCACATCAACATCATCGGTAACGAAGCGTTCACAGAGGAAGAACTGATCAGCCTCATGGAGCTGCGGGAAACGGGCTGGTGGAACTCCATCACCAACGCGGACAAGTACGCGCGCGAGAAGCTCTCCGGCGACCTAGAGAGCCTGCGTTCCCATTACCTGAACCGCGGCTATGTCGAGTTCAGTGTGGAGTCCACCAATATCTCACTGGCCCAGGACAAGAAGCAGGTATTCGTAACCCTTGCGGTGGATGAGGGCGAGCAGTTCAAGGTCCGTGAGGTCACGCTCAACGGCAACCTGATCGTGGACGAGGAGGAGCTGCGCGAGCTGGTGGTGCTCGAGGAGGGGGAACTCTTCTCCCAGGAACGTATGACCATGACCACCGACCTGATCACCCGCCGGCTCGGGCGCGAGGGCTACAGCTTCGCGAATGTGGAGGCCACGCCGCGCACCCATGATGACGGCACCGTGACGGTCGCCGTGGACGTTCAGCCCGGCAAGCGCACCTACGTGCGCCGCATCCGCTTCAAGGGCAATACGGCCACCCACGATGAGGTTCTGCGCCAGGAAATGACGCAGATGGAAGCGGGTGTGGCCTCTTCGAGCCGGATCGAGACTTCACGCAACGAGCTGGAACGCACCGGTTTCTTCGGACAGGTCAACGCCGATACATCCCCTGTGCCGGGCACGGACGACCAGGTGGATGTCACCTACTCAGTGGAAGAACAGCCAACCGGCAGTCTCTCCGCCAACATCGGCTTCTCCCAGACCTCGGGGCTGATCTTTGGTGCCAGTGTTTCGGAGAAGAACTTCCTGGGCAGCGGCCGGCGCGCCTCTCTGGGCCTGAACAAGAGTGATTCGGTGACCAGCGCCAATCTGTCCTACACCAACCCCTTCTACACTGTGGATGGTGTCAGCCGTGGTTTCAGCTTTCAGGCGCGCGAGACCGACTACGCGGAGGAAGAGGTGTCCTCCTTCGTTCTGGATACCCTCAGCGCGCGCATGAACTTCGGTTACCCCATCAGCCAGTACACACGGCTGAACTTCGGGCCAGGGTATGAATACAATCGGATTGATCCCGGGCGTTATCCGGCCCAGGAGGTCACCGACTTTATTGAGGAAGAAGGCAATTCCCAGAGCGCCTTCCTGCTTAGGGGTTCCATTGTACGCAATACCCACAACCGGGGGCGCATGCCCACATCAGGGTCACGCAACAGCCTGACGGTGGAGACCGCAGTCCCCGGCAGTGACCAGACGTACTACAAGATCACCCAGAGAACCGATGCCTACTACCCGCTGACCAGCAACCAGCGCTGGGTGGCACGGCTGCGGACCAAGTTCGGTTACGGTGATGGGTTTTCGGATACCGGCTCACTGCCATTCTATGAGCATTACTACGCGGGTGGTTACCACTCGGTGCGCGGCTTCGAGGCCAACAGTCTGGGTAATCGGGCGACTTCGACCGGTCCGTTTCAGGATGATCGCCCCTTCGGCGGCAACGTCCTCGCGGAGGCCAGCGCCCAGCTGATCTTCCCGGTGCCGTTCGCGGCGGACAGCCGCAGCATGCGCTCCTCGGTGTTCCTGGACGGCGGTAACGTCTTTGATACCGCGCGTGGTTTTGACCCGGCGGTCGATGAGATCCGCTATTCCGTGGGCATCGGTTTTGAATGGATCACCGCCATCGGCCCGCTGGGCTTCAGTTTCGCGGAGCCACTTAACAACGAGGCGGAAGACGACACGCGCCGCTTCCAGTTCTCACTCGGTCAGCAATTCTGAGTGGGGCTCTGGAAGAATCCCGCCCAGGCGGGCACAATGGGCGGCATTCATTCAGCATGACAAACATCAACATGGGGAGGCGATCCATGAAACGGACGCTGACAGTCGCTGCGGCTCTGCTGATGCTGGCAGCATCGGTGCCGGCACTGGCACAGGAACGCATTGGCGTGGTCAACCTGCGTGAGGCGGTATTCTCCTCGGATGCGGGCGCCGAATTCGGTGACGTGATTCAGGGCCAGCTGAAAGAGGAACAGAAGGCCATCAGCCAGCTCGAATCGGAAGCCAAGGAGATGCAGACTCGGCTGGAAAGCGATGGCGCCATGATGAACGAATCCGAGCGCTCAGACCTGCAATCCCGCTTTGAGAAGAAAGTCCAGGAGTACCAGCAGCGCCGAGCGCGCTTTCAGCAGGCTGTGAACCAACGCCAGCAGCAGTTCCTCCAGCAGTCCCGGCCGGCGGTGGATTCAGCAATGGAAACGCTGCTGGAAGAGCATGATCTGGACATTGTCATTCCGGCCGAGGCGGTCATCTACGCCAAGCCGGATATGGATCTGACCGACGAGATGATCGAGCTGCTCAATGAGCAGGCCGGTAACGGTGACACAAACAACAATTGAGCGGCGCTGATCCGCGGCGGGAGTGTGGATGCACAGCGTGGAACGACCCCTTTCCGAACTGGCTGACCTGCTGGGCGCTGAACTCCGGGGCGATGGCAGTAAACGGGTCACCGGCCTGGCGACTCTGGCCAGTGCCGGTGAAACCGACATCAGTTTCCTGGCCAATGAGAAATACACGCGTCAGCTTGGTACAACCCGGGCTGGCGCGGTTCTCGTTCGGCCGGCGGAGGCCGATCAGTGCCGGTGCAGTGCGCTGGTGACGGACGACCCCTATCGGGCGTTTGCCCGATTGAGCCACCTTTTCAATCCGGAGCCGGTACGCGAGGCAGGTATCGACCCCTCGGCATCCGTGGCGGAAAGCGCCTCTGTGGCCGATACTGCCTGGATCGGACCGGGTGCCGTGATTGATAGGAATGCAGAGATCGGTGAACGGGTGCGGGTAGGGCCGAACAGTGTTGTGGGTGCGGGGTCACGCGTGGGTGCGGATACCGTGCTGGCAGCCAACGTGACGCTCTACCACGGTGTCACCATGGGTGAGCGCTGCCGCATCAGCAGTGGTGCCGTGATTGGCAGTGATGGCTTCGGGTACGCGCACACCGGCAGGAACTGGGAGCGGATTGCCCAGATTGGCGGTGTCCATATCGGTGACGACGTGGACATAGGCGCCAATACCACCATCGATCGGGGCGCTCTGGACGATACCGTCATCGGCAATGGTGTGAAGATCGATAACCTTGTGCAGGTGGCCCACAATGTGGAGATCGGTGACCATTCCGCCATGGCGGCCCTGGTCGGCATCTCGGGCAGCACGCGCATCGGGCGGCACTGCGTTTTCGGCGGTGCCTCCGGAATCGGTGGCCACCTGACCATCGCCGATGGCGTGCAGCTTACCGGTATGACCATGGTTACCCGCAGCCTCAGGGAAGCGGGAGTGTATTCCTCAGGGACAGGGGTGGAACCCAATCGTGATTGGCGTCGCAGTGTGGTCCGGTTTCGTCAGCTCGACGATATGGCTCAGCGCCTGCGCCAGATTGAAAAAAAACTCAGTGAATGACGTCGAGGCTGTGGCGCATGCAGATTGAAGACATTAAACAGTACCTTCCACACCGATACCCTTTCCTCATGGTGGATCGGGTGACCGAGGTGCGCGCCGGTGAGTATATTGCCGGAATCAAGAACGTCTCCGTCAACGAACATTACTTTGAGGGGCATTTCCCCACCAAGCCCATCATGCCGGGCGTCATGATCGTCGAGTCGATGGCGCAGCTCTCCGGTGTACTCGGATTTGTCACGGTTGGGCGCTCACCGGCGGATGGCTTCACCCATTACTTTGCCGGCTGCAACAAGGTCCGCTTCAAGCGCCAGGTGGTGCCTGGGGATCAGCTCGCGCTGGAGGCCACGCTGATAGCTGACAAGCACAATATCTGGAAGTTCGACTGCAAGGCCTGGGTCGGTGACCAGCTGGCCTGTGCCGGCGAGATCACGACCGCCGAGGGAGCGATCTGATGACGGCCGATGCTCATCCGGGAGTGCATCCCCAGGCCATTGTTGATCCCGGAGCCCGGCTCGGGGAGGGGGTAACTGTTGGCCCCTGGACCTGGATCGGGCCTGATGTGGAGATCGGTGACCATACCGAGGTGCGCTCCCATGTGGTGATCAATGGCCCCACCCGGATCGGCGCCAGCAACCGCATCTTCCAGTTCGCCAGTGTCGGTGAGGAATGCCAGGACCTGAAGTATGGCGGTGAGCCCACCACCCTGGTGATCGGTGACGGCAATATCATCCGCGAGAGCTGCACCCTGCACCGAGGCACTGTGCAGGACCGTGGCGAGACGCGGGTCGGCAGTAACAACCTGTTCATGGCTTATGTCCATGTGGCCCATGACTGCATGATCGGCAACAACACCATCCTGGCCAACTGCGCCACCTTGGCCGGCCATGTGGACGTGGACGACCATGCCATTCTCGGTGGCGGCACCATGGTGCATCAGTTCTGTCATCTAGGGGCCCATGCCATGACCGCCGGGGGCAGCATCGTGCTCAAGGATGTGCCCGCCTTCGTCATGGCCGGTGGCCAGTCCGCCGGCGCCCATGGACTCAACATCGAAGGCCTCAAGCGTCGTGGTTTCAGCAAGAGTGCGCTGCATGAGCTGCGCCGTGCCTACCGCATCGTCTACCGTGAAGGCCTCACCCTGCAGCAGGCGATTGAACGCCTGGATCAGGAGTTTGAGGGCAGTGACGAAGTGGCGCTTTTTGCCAGTACCCTGCGGCGGGCGGAACGCGGCATCGTCCGCTGATTGGCCATGGACGCGTTGCTTCCCCGGGGCTCAGCCCCCGCGCCCGGCCCGGTCATTGTCCTGGTGGCGGGAGAGGTCTCCGGAGACCTTCTGGGCGCGGACCTCATGCTCAGCCTGAAACGCCATTTTCCCCATGCCCATTTTGTCGGTATCGGCGGTGAGCGCATGATGGCCGCAGGCCTCCACTCCATCGTCCCCATGGAGCGCCTATCCGTGATGGGACTGGTGGAGGTGCTGGGACGCATCCGGGAGCTGTTCGATGTCCGCGCCCGGGTGCGCGAGTACTGTCTGAACAATCGGCCTGCCGCGCTGATCGGGATCGACTCGCCGGATTTCACCCTGGGGCTGGAGCGCCAGGTGCGGGCAGCCGGCATCCCCACGGTGCATTACGTGAGTCCCTCCGTCTGGGCCTGGCGGCGCGGGCGCCTGAAAGGCATTGCGAAATCAGTGGACCTGATGCTGACGCTGCTGCCGTTCGAGGCCAGCGTCTATCGGGACCATGGCATTCCGGTGCGGTTCGTGGGCCACCCGATGGCCGACCAGATCCCCGAGGAACCAGACCGGCAGGCGGCCCGCAGGGAGCTGGAGCTGCCCGAAGCCGGCCAGATGGTGGCGCTGCTTCCCGGCAGTCGGGGCAGTGAGGTGGGCGGCCTGGGCCCGCTGTTCCTGGAAACCGCCGAATGGCTGGCTGATGCCATGATGCCGCCGCCCACTTTCGTGATTCCCTGCATCAACCGTCAGCGCCGGGAACAGATCGAAGCGATGATCCATGGGAAGGAGGCCTGGCAGGCGCTGGACGTGCGGCTGGTGGACGGCCAGTCTCGCACCGTGATGACCGCCGCGGATGCCGTTCTTCTGGCTTCCGGCACCGCCACACTGGAAGCGGCCCTGCTGAAGCGGCCAATGGTGGTGGCTTACCGGGTGAACGCGCTGACCTTCTGGGTCGCTTCACGCTTGGTCTATGTGGACCATGTGGCATTGCCCAATCTGCTGGCCCCGGAACCGGTGGTGCCGGAGTTCCTGCAGGAGGCTGCCACGGCGGAGGCCCTGGGGACGGCACTGAAAACCCGGTTGACCGCGCCGGAGACCATTGAGCACGAACGTGCCATCTTTTCGGAAATCCACCGGCAGCTGCGCCGCAATGCCAGCGACCGCGCCGCTGAATCCGTGGCGGCACTGATCCGTGGGGAACCCCTTCCTGAGGACCTGGAGAACACATGATCCTGGATGATGTATCAGTACCCTATGAGGGGCTGTATCTGGCCGGCGTGGATGAAGTGGGCCGCGGGCCCCTTGCCGGCCCGGTGGTGACGGCGGCCGTGATCCTGGACCCGGACCATCCGGTGGAGGGGCTCAGGGACTCCAAGAAGCTCAGTGAGCGCAAGCGCGAGGCCCTGTTCAGCGTCATCCAGGAGCGGGCCCTGAGCTGGGCGCTGGGGCGTTGCGAGGTGGCGGAGATCGACGAACTCAACATCCATGGAGCCACCATGCTGGCCATGGAACGGGCAGTGGCCGCCCTGGCGCCGCCAGCCGAATACGTGCTGGTGGACGGTCACCGCTGCCCGGACTGGCAGTGGCCCTCCTCGCCCGTGGTGAAGGGCGATGGCCGCGTGGATGCCATTGCGGCCGCCAGCATTCTGGCCAAGGTCACCCGGGACCGGGAAATGGTCGAGCTGGACCAGCAGTATCCGGGCTACGGTCTGGCCGGGCACAAGGGCTACCCCACGAAGGTTCACATCGAGGCCTTGCATGCCCAGGGCGCGAGCCCGGTGCACCGGCGCTCCTTCTCGCCCGTCAGCAAGCTCTGAGGGGCGCGTTCAGCCCCCGACCAGCTGATCGAAGATCCGGAAACCGGCGATGTAGGTACCGGCCGCCGACCCCACCGAGGAAAGGATGAAGATCAGCAGGGTGCGCGCCACCCGGTTGCGCCACCACCCCCTGACCTCGATCACGTCATGGCGAAGGTTCGAGAAATCCGCCACCTTGGGCCGGCGCAGCAGCAGTTCCACGCCCGCCGCCACAAAACCCGCACCAACCGTCGGGTTGAGCGACGTCAGTGGGGCCGCCAGGAAGGTCGCCACAATGGTCAGCGGGTGGGCCAGGGCAATGGCTGAGCCCAGTGCCGACAGCGCGCCATTGATCAGGAACCACTCCGAAACGAGCTTGACCCCCAGTTCCGTATCCCGGCTGAAACCGATCACGAAACCGGCAATCACCAGGGCCGCCACGACCCAGGGCAGGTAGCGCAGGAAGCGCCCGCTGGGTGGCACCTGCTCCAGGCTTTCGCGCTCTGATACGGGGTCGGCGGCGGGCTCGCCTTCAAGGTGGCCGCTCAGCCCCTTCAGGTGGCCGGCGCCGATCACCACAAGCACATTGTTGTAACCCTTGCCGGCCATGGATTCCATCAGCCTCAGGGCCATGTAGCGGTCGCGTTCGGAAATCAGTGGCCGGTAGAGCTGCTCGGATTGCTCCGCGAACTCGGCAAAGGTGGATTCCAGCACGTCACCTTCCTTGAGCTGTTCAATGCTCTCGGGGCTGACCGTTTCCCGGGTGAGCAGGCTGGCGAACAGACCACTGCCCAGCTGCATGCGCTGCCACCAGGACACGCCGCGCCAGACCCGGCGCAGGGTGGTGCCGATGTCGCGGTCGATCATGGTCACGGGCAGGCCGGCGCTTTCCGCTTCATGCAGGGCCGCCTTCATCTCAGCGCCCGGCTCGATGCCGGACTGGTCTGCCACCCGCTGCTGGAAGGCGCCCATGGCCAGGTGTGCCGCTACCATGCCCGCTTGGCCGTTACGCAGCACCTCGAACAGATCCATCTTCGCCATCCGGTCCGGATCGGCCAGGTTCTGGTAGCGGGAATCGCACAGCTCCAGCGCCACGGCATCATAGTCGCCGGAGCGGATCAGCTCCGAGACTTCATCCGCCGAGGCTTTCGAGACATGGGCCGTGCCCACAATGGTGAAGGTGGTTCCGGCGTGCTCGACTACGGCGCGCGGGCCCTGATGATCCTGTTCGCCCATGGGCAGCGTACTCACTTGGACAAAGCCGCGATTGTCACCTGTAGGCGCCTGCCCCGCAAGCGAATCAGGGCCCATCGTGCGCAAGGTGCGCTCCTGCAGGTTTTGCCTGGTCGCAGCCATGGCTGCTCCTACAATGTTGCTCCGTCCCGGGTGGCTGCAGAGTATGAGCGGCCATGGCCGCGAAATCCTTAAACCGGCCCACGCCCACGATGGTTTGACGGGCCGGTGGGGTGAGGCGCATTATCGCGGCGTGATTGATATCACACTAATTAAAGACGAGGAGCGATAGTCATGGCCAATACCAAAGCCTACGCCGCCACGGCACCGGATTCCGGTCTTGCACCCCACGGCATTGATCGCCGGGAGCTGCGAGCGGATGACGTTGCCATCGAGATCGACTATTGCGGGGTCTGCCACACGGACATCCACTTCGCCCAGAATGACTGGGGGGTCACCAAGTACCCGCTGGTGCCCGGGCATGAGATTGTCGGGCGCGTCACGGCCGTTGGCGACCAGGTCAAGGGTTACGCCGTGGGTGACCGCGTGGGCGTGGGCTGCATGGTGGATTCCTGCCGTGAGTGCGAGGCCTGTAAGGACGGACTGGAACAGTACTGCCTCCAGGGCATGACCCCCACCTACAACGGCGAGGATCGCTATGACGGCTCCGTCACCTTCGGCGGTTACTCCGAGAAGGTGGTCGTGAGTGAACACTTTGTGGTCAGCATCCCGGAGAAGCTGGCAATGGCCCACGCAGCGCCCCTGCTGTGCGCCGGCATCACCACCTATTCACCGCTGCGCCACTATGGCGTGAAGGCCGGCCACAAGGTGGGCGTGATCGGTATGGGCGGCCTTGGCCACATGGGGGTGAAATTCGCCCGGGCACTGGGCGCCGAGGTCACCATCTTCACCCGTTCCGAGAGCAAGGTCGCGGAAGCGAAGCACCAGGGGGCTCATCACGTCATCGTTTCCACGGATGAACAGCAGATGAAGGATGCGGCAGAGAGCTTCGATTTCATGCTCGACACCGTTCCTGTGCAGCACGATCTCAACCCCTACCTGAACTGCCTCAAGTACGACGGCACCCACATCCTGGTGGGACTTCTGGAACCGGTGGACCCTGCCGTGAATGCCGGCGCCCTCGTGGGCAAGCGCCGCGTACTCGCCGGGTCACTCATTGGTGGTATGCCGGAGACCCAGGAGATGCTGGACTTCTGCGCCGAACATGATGTGCGCTGCGATATCGAGATGCTCGATATGCAGCACATCAACGAGGCGTACGAGAAGGTGAAGAAGGGCGAGGTCAAGTACCGGTATGTGATCGATATGGACAGCCTGAAGCAGGCGGGCTGACGCCGCAGGAGTAGCCACGGCCGCGACAGGGGGCAAAGAACCACTGCCCCATGTTTCGCACGTGTTTCGCAGCCATGGCTGCTCCTACGGGTTATCCGCTCCAAGAGGCCGCCCGATGAAGGCGCTTGCGCACGGCGTGGCGCTGAACTTCAGCGGGTGGCCGGGCTGCTTCTGGGTGGTGCCGTCCCCCCGGTCCACCTCGATGACCATGTGGCGGGCCTGGATCTGGGGGTGCTCTGTGGCTTCTCTCAGGGTCAGGACCGGCTCCACGCAGGCATCCTGCTCACTGAAGATCGCCTGCCATTGCGCCAGTGTCTTCCCGGCTATGGCCTCCCGGAGTGCGCTCTTGAGTACTTTCTGGTCTTCAGGTTTCGGGCTCAGCCCCCTGGCGCCCAGTTCCGGCTGGCCGATCACGCTGAACAGCTGCTTCGCGAACGGCGGCTCCAGACTGCCGACCGAGAGCCAGCGTCCGTCCGCCGTGCGGTAGTAGTCGTAGAATGAACCGCCATTGAGCATGCCACCTTCCGGCTCCGGTTCTTCGCCGGCGGCCAGCCAGGCAGCGCCGGCCATGGCGTTCATGGCGAAGGCGGCATCGGTCATGCTGATATCCACGTGCTGGCCCTCGCCGGTCTGGCGCTGGTGCGTGACCGCCGCCAGTATGCCCATGACCGCGTGGTGTGAGCCACCGGCCACATCCGCTACCTGGACGCCCAGCGGTGGCGGCCCGGTCTCCGCGCGGCCGCTGTGACTGGCCACACCGGACAGTGCCAGATAGTTGATGTCGTGCCCGGCCCGGTCCCGGTAGGGGCCGGTCTGGCCGTAACCGGTGATGCTGCAGTAGACCAGCCCCGGGTGCAGGGCGCTCAGGCTGTCATAGTCCAGCCCGAAGCGCGCCATCACCCCGGGGCGGAACTGTTCCACCAGCACATCGTACTCGTGAATCCGTTCCTTCACCCATGCCACGGCCTCCGGCTCCTTGAGGTTCAGCGTCATGCTGCGTTTGCCGCGGTTCAGGTACGCGTGCGCGGTGGAGACGCCGCCGTCGTGGGGCGGCGTCATGCGCGTGAGGTCCATGCGGTCCGGGGATTCCACCCGCAGGACCTCGGCCCCCATGTCCGCCAGCATCATGGTGGCGTAGGGACCGGGGAGCAGGGTGGAGAAATCGAGTACCTTGAGCGACGTAAGCGGTCCCGTCATCTGGGTTTTGTCCTCTGTTGCGGATGGCTCTACCATACGCACCTGTGAACAGGCGTCCACCGGCGCCGATGCTCAGATCCATTGACCAATCCGCTCACCGACACGGACGCTCATGGCACGCCTTACTGTCTCCGCCCATTTTGTAACCGCAGCTCTGGCCGGCGCCAGGCGCCAGGGGTATGACACCCATGCCATGATGCGTGAGGCGGGGATTGAGCCGGAGCTCATCGAGCAGGATCAGGCGCGGGTGACCGGTAACCAGTACACCCGGCTGATGCAGGTGATCTGGGCCACCATGAAGGACGAGTTCATGGGCTTCGCCCCGGCACGCAGTCGCCCCGGAACCTTCGCGACCCTGTGCCAGCTGGTGATCCACTGCGACAACCTTGACTGTGTGCTGCGCCGTGCCAGCCATTTCTACGGCCTGTTCGAAACCGGCATCACCATGCCGCTGAGTATCCATGGCGAGGAGGCCCTGATCACGCTCGAGACGGAAGCACCGCTCAGCGAAGACAGTCACCACTTTCTCCGGGAATCGCTGCTGGTGATCTGGCACCGGCTCAGCTCCTGGCTCATTGGCCAGGGCATACCGTTAACCCGGGTCAGCTTTGACTACCCGGAGCCGGCCCACAGCCATGAATACCGCGGCATCTTCCATGCGCCGATGCTGTTTGACCAGCCGCAGACCGGCCTGGCCTTCCCTATGCGTTACCTGCAGGAGCCGGTAATCCGGGATGAGCTGGAGATGCGCCACTTCCTGATGACCTCGCCGGCGGACCTGATGGCCCGGCCTGATGACCGCAACAGCTACACCGCCCGTATCCGGGCCCTGATCGGGCGGGACTTCACCCAGCCCATACCGGATTTCGAGGCCATCGCCCAGCAGCTCAACACCAGCCCCCAGACCCTGCGCCGGCGACTGCGGGCGGAGAACACCTCGTTCCAGGAGATCAAGGACAACCTGCGGCGGGACATCGCCATTGTCCACCTCACGCGGGATCAGTTGTCCATCAACGAGATCGCCCACCGAGCCGGGTTCACGGAGACCTCCACCTTCCATCGGGCCTTCAAGAAGTGGACGGGGGTTACACCCGGGGGCTATCGCTCGCGCTTCTGCTCGTAAAGACGCTGGTCCGCGTGGCGCAGCAGGGCGCGTGAGTCGTCCAGGCCTGGCTGCTCGTTGCCCGCCACGCCCACGCTGAATGCCAGGGGAATCGAGTGGCCCACCCACTCAAGTGGCTCATCCGCGAGCCCCTGCTGCAGGCGGGTGGCGATGTGCGTGGCCGCCTGCACGCTCTGGTTGGGCAGGACCACCACGAACTCATCCCCGGCAAAACGGAAGACGCTGTCGTCCTCACGCAGCTGGCGGCGCAGGCATTCGCCCAGGTGGCACAGGTAGGCATCGCCGCACTCATGGCCGTGCCCGTCATTGATCCGCTTGAAGCCGTCACAGTCAATGAACAGAAGCGACAGCGGCATCTGGTAACGGCGGGAACGGCTCAGTTCCTTCTGCAGGACTGTCTCCATCTCGCGGCGGTTGCGCAGACCGGTCAGGGCATCCCGGGTCGCGAGACGGCGAAGCTGTTCCCGGGCAAAAGCGGAATCCAGCCCCAGGGAGGCTTTGACCGCCAGCTGCTCAAGGAAAAACGCCCCCATATCCCGACTGTAACGCCCTGCTGTGCGGGTCCCCAGCACCAGGCCGCCGGCCAGTCTTTCCTCGACCAACAGCGGCAGTATGGCCATGGACTGGATGCTGCTCTGCCAGACGGGTGGGATCAGGTACTGGCAGCTGCGGGTGTCCGGGATCAGTATGGGCTTCTGGCTGCTGCCGGTAAGGCGGAGGAAGTCCGCAGCGGGTGCATTCACACGCAGGCTCAGGGCGCCGTCCTCGCTCAGCATCTCCCATAGTGGCTGGTTGGCCTCCACGTCCGTCAGGACCAGCCAGACCTCATCCAGGTCAAAGCGATCGCGCACGCGGTCCACCAGCCGGTCCAGAAAGGCGGCGCAGTCGCGACACCCCATGATCTCCCGCTCAATCTCGAACAGGTTGCGGGCGATGCGCTCATTGCGGCGGGCATGCTCGAGCAGGGACTCGAGGGAGATGTCGTCAGGGTAGTGCTGGAAGGCTTCCGGCATGGCGGTTTGTCATCCCGCTGACAGTGTGCTTTAGAGACCACGTGAGCTCAGCGCTGAAGCCTACCATGGGTGGTTCGCGCCGTCAGTCCACCACGTCCCACGAAGCCTCCTCTCGGGAACTCTGTTTTGTTGTGTGATCTGTGTCACACACGTGCCTCATTTAACAAAATGCAACGCTGGGCAACACTCGAGCAATGGCGTGCCCACCGGATTTAAGTTATTGATATTAGTCAAGGGTGAGCCGGCAGGCCGGTAATGACTGGTACAGACTGCCTTCTTTGACACAAACGGACGTCGGTTTGGCCAAAGTGTATGCGCGGAAGGGCTATAGAATTGCAAGTGTAACGAACTGTAAATGACCAAGTGAATCACACTTCATAAAACACGATCGCCTGGAATCAGGCTCGGATAACAAGAGCAGTAGGAGCCTCTATGCAGACCACGCACGGAACCGCAATTCGACGCCTCGCACTTGGCATTGCACTGGCCAGTGCCAGCGCGGGCACCCATGCCAGTATGGGCAATATCGGCACCAGCTACGGCATATTCCCGGAGGACCTGGCCACCGCCCAGGCACTGTCCATGTTCAATTCCCAGGTCTCAGCCAACTACTACAACCCGGCTGCCCTGGTGAAAGACGAGCGTGGTGAGCTGACCCAGGCGATCATGCATGCGGAGCAGGAGCTGCGCGCGGAAAGGCCAGGCATTGAGAATGACGTGCTCTCCGATGAGCCGAGTCAGAGCGTGCTGGTTGGCATGAAGACCAACATTGGCTCTCTGCTCCAGTCTGGGCACCCCATCCATCTTGGGTTCATCGCGGGTGTTGAGGAATATGGCAAGGAAATGCTGGCGTTCAGCTCCGAAGCCTCGGAAACCGGCCAGTTCATGCGTTATGGAAGGGAACCACTTTTCCTGAGTGTAGGGGCCGGAACCCGTATCTGGCGGGGGATCAGTATTGGCGGTGCTTCCCGGATTACACTGGATTCCACCGCAGAACTGAACACAACCTCCAATTTTGCGGGGGAAACTGAGAACACCGAGTTGAAGGTTGGCGCCGAGCCAGCCATTCGCTCGATTCTGGGCCTGACTCTTAACTGGGGTGACACCTTTTGCCCAGAAGGCTGCTTTCTGTCAGGGCTTGAGACAGGCATGACCTATCGCAACAGCTCTGCCTCGTCGACAACTGTTAATTCCAATGTCGTGGTGCCCGGGCCGTTCCCGCCCAGTGACCCGCTCAATCTCGCGGTATCCACAATCGACTCCTACCAGCCTGAGATCTATGCCTTTGGCACCCAGTATGCTGGGGATGGCTGGCGCTTTGGGTTCACGGTCGAGCAGCGCAAGTGGTCAGCGCTTGAAGAGGAACTGGAAAAGGACACCGTCAAGGATCAGCAGGATCTTTCAGGGAATGCATCCACCTATGCGGAGTTTGACGACACTGTTGTACCGCGGATTGGTGGCGAAGTGGACCTCTTCGGTCATTTCAGTGTGCTGTTCGGTGCGGCTTACGAGGAGTCTCCACTGCAGAGTGAGCAGACACCCAAGCTGAACTATTTCGATAACGACCGGATCATTGGTGGGCTCGGACTCAGTGCAACCTATGAGCGTACGCGCTTTTTCACCTATCCGATCCGGTTCGATATTGGTTATCAGTATCAGCAGCTCCAGGAGCGTGACTTCACAGTGCAGCGGGCCGGCAATACTGAAACGGTAACGACGGATGGCGACATCCACGTCGTCAGCGGCTCGATCACGTTCAAGTTCTGAGGAGGGGAGGAGCCATGAAACGCACAACAATAGGTATTACCGTCCTTACCCTTGCGCTGGCGGGCTGCATGGGAAGTGAAGAAACGCAGGAGCAGGAGCTGCAGGCGGAAGCCAAGGCGCAGGCTGCCTCCTCCAATTCCGGACTGCAGTTCTCCTATCCCATAAAAGGGCAGGCAGGATTCCCTACTTCAGCTCCCATGATTGTCCAGTTTGGCATGCCGATTACCGCATCGGAAGGCGAGTTGGGCCCGAGCAACGTCATACTGGAGCAGGTATCGGGCGATGGTTCGGAGAAAATGGATGCAATCATCGGAGATATGCAGATCGTTGGTGATGGCCGGACACTTCGCATCAATACCACCGAAGATCTCCAACCCGGAGCCCGTTATCGCCTCCAGGTGACAGGAGTGAGTCTTGAGGAAGGGCTTGCGGATACTTCACGCATTGAGTTCACAACCGCCTCCAACCGCAGCACAGGCACCGTGAACCAAAGACTGGATGCTGAGGCGGAAGGTATTGATGACTTCAGTGTAGCGCGTCTGGTGCCGTTTTCTTCTGAAGTAGAAGGCAGCTCTCTCGGAGAGGGATCCAGCAACTTCCCCTTCACCAACTTCAATACGCTCCGCGTCCAGTTCACGCAGCCGGTTGACGAAAGCTCGGTAACCTATGGCGAGAATGGATCGGTCAGGCTCCAGGACAGTGACGGAAACCTTGTCTCCGAGGCGGAGGTTTGGGTTCGCGGTAACCGGATGGTCATTGATCCGGAAGGTGTCCTTAAGGCTGGCGATACCTATGAGCTGAACTTCACAGAAAAACTCACCAGCAGTCTGACTGGAACTACCATCACTGGCGATACGAGCTGGACATTCACGCCTCAGGAAGCCCGTATCCTAACGGAAGATGGCCTTGTTGAGCGGGATATCCTTGCTCAGGAAGCGGTTATGGGCAGTAACGAGTCCATGGACTACACCGGAGAGGACTACAACAGCGTCGTCCTTGGTGCGACAACGCTGGGCCAGGGCAACAAGACCGTACAGCGGGGCACGGTCAATGCCTACATGGGGCATACCAAGCGCTTTGAGCGTGAAGACAAAGCGATTCCGCTGACCGTTAAGCAGGGCACCCTGATGAAGGGAACCAGCGTCGATGTGCTGGTTGGCGGTGCGCTACAGACGGAGTTCGAGGAATCCGGTGAAATCGATGTCCGTTTCCTCTCAGATGCGAATGGTTACATGATGATGAATCCGTACTCGGATTCACCGAGTGCGCCCAGGGTCGTCCGGCTTTTCGCAGACCTCGCCATGAATACCGAGAAGCCCAGGGCCAACGGCGCGCTTGCCCAAGAGCTTCTGCATGTTGAGCTGGTGGGTACGGCAACCGTTGAGGACGACAAGCTGACTCTCAAGGCGGTTAGTGTTATTGAGCCGGATGTGCTTGGTGTGGACAAGGCTTCAGGCCTGATCTCCTTCCGGCTTGAAGCCTATAACGATCCTGAGGATGCTCCAACTGGTCTCTCGGATTCCACAGGGCCCCAGCTTAAGGCGTGGACGCCTGGTGGAGACAGCGCAAGCGGTCTTGCCTTCGAGAACAACCAGGACAAGATGCAGCCCCAGGACCCGATTACGCTGTTCTTTGATGAACCGCTTCTGCCGGGAACTGTGAACAGTGACAACGTTGCTCTGACTGATGGTGACGGTAACGACGTTGCGGCGTCAGTCCGACTTAATGGACCCAACGTGATTGTTGATCCCAGGAATCCGCTTAGTTATGAGAGTGACTATAAGCTGACCGTCAATGGCGTGACAGACCTTTCCGGAGCTCCGCTGGAGGCGGGGATGCTTACGCTGCCGTTCTCCCTGCCTGAGAGCAGCGATATCGGCCAATCAGCTCCTGAGCGTGCGCCCATGCTGGTGCTGACAACACGGCCGGGTTATCCCTGCGAAAAGGTATTCGATAGTGATCCGTCTTCCAGGGCGCCAGACGATAATGGTCAGTGTGCTGGTGGTATAACTTCGAATGGGGAGAAAGTTCATCAAAGTGATGATCCGACGACTGATGAAGATGAATCGGAGACGCTTCCATACCGTGACGAAGACGACCAGTTGCCTATCGAAAAGCATGAGGCAGATAAGCCCCTGATCGTACGGTTTTCCCAGGAAATCGACAACACCACGATTACTGAATCAACGGTGAAAGTCAGTCACTGGGCTGATGGCGGATGGGCTGACATAACCGATGATGTCGAAGTTGAAATTCGTGACCGGCAGATTCGGATTATTCCACGGACCCAGTGGTCAACTGATGAGGGTAAAAACCTTTACCGTTACAAACTGGTTGGTGGAACCAGTGGAATTAAGTCGGAGCATGGGGCGCCGATTTACACCCAAATTCTCAAACAGTATCCGGAGGAACCGGTTAGCGCAGAAGCTGATCTTAAGGACCGCATGGGGGGCGCTTTCTACGGCGATGGTGCCCGGAGTAATCAGCTCACGAACCGCTTCCGGGCTGTTGAGCCGAATGACCGGGTACTCACCGCCCTCAGTAATCTGGCCACACCTGATGCGAATTCGGACCTGGAGCTTGGCGAGTTTGATCCGTCCGTTGCTGTAGAAAGTGGCCGTCAGGTCGGCGCTGAAGTTGATGCTCTCGTACAGCAGCTTCGGAAACAGCGCGATAGTGCCACAGTAAAGGATGCCAGAGACCTTGTAAGAAGTGGGCAGGATGAGAGTTACATTCCTCAGAACGCGGCCGCCATGTTAATGGAGAACATAGACAGTGAGGTACTTGTCGGAACTGGCGCGGTTGGCTGCAAGCTTGAGGGCGACCCTGCCAGTAAGGTTGACTGCCGAGCTGACCGGAAGATGATTTTCAAAACAGCGAAACTGGATGTGGAAGTACTCAGACCTACGCCTGAGAACTCCGAGCTGGATGGCGACAAGGGCGTTCCGGTAAAGCTTGACCCTTCAATCCTGTTTACAAGCTCCAGCGATGTTGCCGTACGCCTGAACAATGACCTTCTTGCCGCTCTCGCGACAGAGGATGGTAATGCCGACCAGTTGATTCCGACTGGACCGATGGTCATGCGGATGCGTTATGAGAATGAGTCCAGGGGAGATGCTGAAACAAATCGGAATCAATCGATCTCCGGCCTGATTTACAAGGAAAATGGACAATTGCGGTTTAAGACGGCATTGGATGTGTATCTGGATGCGCCTTTCCTTCTTTCACAGCTTAAAGGGGGAGGAACGGAAACTAATCTTGAAGATAATATGCGAAGCTTCCCCATCGACAACTTGGTTCTTGATGGCCCTATAAGGTTCCTCGAGGATGGGAGGATGCAAATCACTCAATTCAATACAGATGATATCCCTCTCGATGTGACTCTTAAGGGAGAGATCAGTGTCACGCTTACGGAAAAAGGGTGTGAAGACTCGTTGACTGACTTTGGGGAGTGGATGTGCGAGCAAATCACCGACGTCGCGAGTGATTTGGTGGGTAGTGTTTTAAATACCGATACAGATATGAAATTGGTTATCCCGAAGAATGCGCTTCACTTGAATTACATTACACCCTATACCCAACAAAGGGAGTGATCTTAAGGGCCAGCCTCCGGGCTGGCCTTTTTAGTGAAAATCCGCCCCCAAGCCCTTGACGGGCGGGGCGCGATTCCATAGGATACGCACCACATCGACGGGCCAAGGCCCAGCGGTGACAAAGCAGTTGCGGGGTGGAGCAGTCAGGTAGCTCGTCGGGCTCATAACCCGAAGGTCGTTGGTTCGAATCCAGCCCCCGCTACCAGATTCCGAAAAGGCAGGTCGACGAAAGTTGACCTGCCTTTTTTCATTTCGGGCCAACCATTCCAATACCTTGCAGGGGCAGTGCTTCTCGGCGAGTATGAACAGGAGTGGGGAGGAATTGTCCATGCGCCTGAGTCAGCATCAGCAGCAGACTATCCGCCGGATCGTGGGCGAAGTGTTCAATGAGCCTGTAACCATCCTGCTGTTTGGTTCCAGGGTGGATGATGATGCCAGAGGCGGTGATATCGACCTGCTTGTGCAGTGTACTGAGCCCGTGGAACATCCCGCGGTAATGGCAAGCAGGCTCAGCGCCCGTATCAGTCGGGCGCTTCAGGGTCGTAAGGTCGATGTGGTGCTCGAGGCGCCTTCGCTCCAGTACCTGCCCATACACGATGTAGCCCATAGGACGGGAGTGCCACTGTGAGTCATGATCTGGTAGAGCGGCTCCGTTTTCTGGCTGATGTGATTGAAAAGGAAAGGGATCACCTTGCTTTTACGTCAACACGGTTGTTTCCGGAGGGTGGCCCGCTGACCGCCGAAACCGTTAAGAAGTGGGTGGCTGATCCAGAGGTGGCCGAACGTATGGACGCCTTTGTTGCCCGATTCTCCAGGCTGCAGGATACCCTGGGGGATAAGCTGATTCCTGCCCTTTTGCGCTTTACCGGTGAGCACGTTGGACCGGCGGTTGATAACCTTAACCGGGTGGAAAAGTTTGGCTGGATTGATTCGGCTGAAGACTGGATGCTGTATCGCCAACTCCGTAACCAGATGGTCCACGAGTATATTGAGGATTACGCGGTTCTGGCGGATTCTCTGGAGGCCGGTCGTTTATACGTTCCAAAGCTTCTGACAATGGCTGACCGGTTGGTTGCAGAAGTTCGTCAGCGCATTGCCGCTTCTTTTTCCCAGAAAGATTGAAACAATGGAGCAGTTCGAATCCGTACTACTTTGCACCCATCCCCCCATCAATCCGGAAGGTGGAGCCGGAGATAAAGCTGGATTCGTCGGACGCCAGGAACAGCACGCAGTTGGCCACGTCGATGGATTCGCCATAGCGGCCCAGCGGAATGTTCTGTTCCAGCATGCTCTTCGCTTCCTCCGCGTGGCCGGGGCTGAAGCCTTCCTCGAGGGAGCGCATCATGCGCGTATTGACCGGTGAGGGGTGCACTGAGTTGACCCGCACGTTGTAGGGGCCGGCCTCCAGTGCGGCGGTCTTGGTGATGCCCACCACCGCGTGCTTGGAGCCGACATAGGGCGCGACACCGGCGCTGCCCATGAGTCCCGCCACCGAGGACATGTTGATGATGGACCCGGACTGCTGGCGGAACATCACTGGCATGACGTGTTTCAGGCCCAGGAAGGCGCCGCGCACGTTCACACCCATGACCTGGTCAAAATCCTCAACGCTCTGTGCGGTGATGGGAGCAACATTGCCTTCGATACCGGCGTTATTGAAGAACACATCGATCCGGCCGAATTCGCTCACGGTCTCATCTACATACCGCTGTACATTCGCTTCCTTCGTCACGTCCGCCTGAATAGCCCGGACCGGGCCGAGGCTGCCAAGTTCCTTCTTGACCTCCTCAAGCTGCTGCTGATCCAGGTCCACAATCACAACGCTGGCCCCTTCCTCCAGAAAGCGCTGGGCAGTGACACGGCCAATGCCGCCGGTGCCACCTGTGATCACCGCTGTTTTGTTCTGGAGTCGTGCCATAGGGGTATCTCCTGCGTCTGCGTTTCCCGGGGCGGATACTTCGAGCATACGGCAGCTCGGGGAGGGAGGCGATGATATAGGTTCAGAAATCTGAAAGCTGGGATTCTCCAGTGCGGTCAATATGACCTTTTTCACTGGTTCTGCTGGTTTACCATCTCTTTGAGTACTTCGTCGATCCGTGTCTGCCAGCCCGGTCCCAGGCTCCGGAAATGCTCCAGGACTTCGGGCGAAAGGCGTATGGTAATACGCTCTTTGGTCACTTCCGCTTTGGGACGCCCCATGCGTTTGAGTTGTGAGAATTCCCGCTCGGAAAGCTCGCGGGTATCCGGGTCTGCCTCAATACCCTGCTGGATACGCTGATCCTCTTGAGGGGTTGGTTGATCCAGGGTGCGGTGCTTCTTACTGGTGCTCGACATAGCGTTTTACTTCTCTGCTGTTGGCCTTACGCAGACTGATGATTCGACGGGTCAGACTGCGGTCGGTGAAAACCACGCAGTACAGGCGTCTCCCGATTGGTGCATAACCTATATAGCGTTGTTCCCCATAGTCATCACGTTTATCCGGGATGGCCAGAAGTTCTTCCCACTCCAGTTCTTCCGCCTGCGCCAGAGATACACCATGTTTGGCCTGATTCGTGATGTCCTTCCCTGGGTCAAAATCAATATCCATATATTTATTGTATGCACAGAAAGTTCTGTATACAAGAATGGGAGCGGGAGGGGGGGCAGAGAAAGGAAGGGAACCGTCTGGAGAGTGGGAGAGGGTACCGGAAGCGGATCATTCCGCCTCCGGTATCAGGTCCGGCAGGGATCAGTTCATGCGGTACATGCTGTTGCGTGTGCGCTGGACGTCCTTGTGGAACTGGTCCATGTCCATGATGTCCTCGTCGTTCTCGATCCACTCCTGCTGCTCGTCTTCGCAGGCCCTGGGCGAGAACCAGCCGGCGTAGGCATAGAATATGCCGATCAGCGGTGACAGCCAGCAGGCGAAGGCCAGCGGGATGTAGAGCAGGTCGGTCATGTCCGCGCCGGAGACGGTCAGCCCGAGTGAGGTGATCACCACGGCACCGCCGGCGTTCCAGGGAATCAGCGGCGAGATCAGTGTGCCGCCTTCCTCGGTGGCGCGGGAGAGGTTGAGCATCGAGTACCCCTTGCCACGGTAGGCGGGGCCGAACATGCGCCCTGTCAGGGTGATGGCGAGGTAGGGGTCGCCGGCGATGAGGTTGGTGGCCATGGAGCTGCCGATGGCGGAGGTCTGCAGCCTCGGGAAGCTCTGTGCCCGTGTGACCAGTGCCTCGATGAGGGCCTTCATGCAGCCGGTGCGCTCCAGGATGCCGCCAAAGGAAAGTGCGATCAGAAGCAGCGTGATTACCCATGTCATGGACTGGATGCCGCCCCGGTTGAGCAGGTTGTCGATCTCACTCACCCCCGTGCTGATCTCATAGCCGGAGAAAGCGAAGGCGAACAGGTTCTGGACCGAGGCCCCCTGGAAGATTACGGCGGTCAGGCCACCCAGTAGCACACCGGTGAACAGCACCGGCAGCGCGGGCAGGCGCTTGACGGCCATGGCGATCACCAGGATGACTGGCAGCACCGTCCACCAGGAGAGGGTGAAGCTGCTGGAAAGCCCCTCGTTGATGGCGGCGATACGCTCGAAGGACGCGGCCTGGTCGTCAATCAGCCAGAAGCCGGCAATACCGTAGAGCACCAGGGCAATCACCATGGCCGGGAGCGTGGTGGGCAGCAGGTTCCGGATGTGGGAGAACAGGTAGACGCCCGTGACGGCCGGCGCCAGGTTGGTGGTGTCGGAAAGGGGCGAGAGTTTGTCGCCGAAGAACGCGCCCGAGACCACGGCCGCTGCCGTCCAGTGGGCGGGCAGACCGAAACCGGCACCGATGCCCATCAGGGCCAGACCCACGGTGCCCACGGTCCCCCAGGAGGTGCCCAGGGACACGGAGACCACGGCGCACAGGAGAGTCGCTGCAGCCAGGAAGATGGTCGGGTCCAGCAGTTCCAGACCGTAGAAGATCAGGGTGGGCACGGTGCCGCTGGCGATCCAGACACCGGTGATCATGCCCACCAGCATCAGAATGCCCACCGCGGGCAGGCCCAGGCTCACCACCTGCAGCATGCCTTCTTCCATATCCTTCCAGGTGAGGCCGATGTAGCGGCCCATCAGGGCGGTTATGGCGATCCCCAGGACCAGGGGAACGTGCGGGGTGAAGGTGTCGAACACAAACAACTGGATGCCCAGCACCACAAAGGTCAGTGCGATGGGCATAAGAGCCAGGCCAAGGCCTGGTTTTGGATCATCAGAGCTCATAGTACTTCTCCATGACGTTTATCCCGGCGTTGCGGCCAGGGTCTGAACGTTGCGGGACAATGAAGTTCTGGATCAGACAGGTAGTGCGCCCCGTTTGGGGTGGCATACCTTATCAGGGTAGGGAGCTAATAAAACCGCTTATGGATTTGAATTGCTGATGCGTCCATAAGGAAAACAAATGGCGCCATTCACGCTGGGCGCTGCCAGTGCCGCAGGCGCGCAGATGAACCGGGTGGCCGGCCGGGCATTGCGCCAGGCGGGCGCGGGCAAGGGGCGTGAGGGTGCCAAGGCGCGGGTAGCCGCCGATGGTCTGGCGGTCGTTCATCAGGCAGATGGGCTGACCGTCGGCCGGAACCTGCACGGCGCCAGCGGGAATGCCTTCGGAGATCATGGCGGTGTGGCGGCAGACCAGTTCCGGCCCGGTGAGGCGGATGCCCATGCGGTCCGTGCGGGTATCGACCGTCCATTGCCGGTTGAAGGCCTGGTAAAGGCTGTAGCCGTCAAACCGGGCCGCCTGACCGCCGGGGATGAGCCCCAGCCGGGCCGGTTGCTGGTAATCCATCCGCTGGGCTTTCGGAACATGGGTTTCCGCGGGAAGGCGGCCGGCTTCCTGTTGTGGGAATGCCAGCCGGTCGCCGGACTCCAGGGGGCGCCCGCCGCCTTTGTGTCCGCCCAGTCCCTCGCGCGTGACGCAGGCAACGCTGCCAAGGCTGGTTTCCCCCTGCCAGCCACCGGGGATGCCCAGGTAGGCACGCATGCCGGCGCGGGGCAGGTCGAATGCCAGCCGGTGGCCTGGATGCAGCTCAAACCGCTGCCAGGGCGTCAGCGGCTGGCCGTTGACGGTGGCGCCCAGGTCCGCCCCGGTGAGCGACAGGGTGGTACTGGTTTCGGCGACCAGTGAGAGCCCGCCAATGGTGATTTCCAGAACCGGGGCAGCCTGAGCGTTGCCGAGCAGGGCGTTGGCCCAGCCGGCGGCGTACCAGTCCATGGGGCCACCCTGGGTCATCCCCAGATGCCGTACCCCGAAGCGCCCGGCATCCTGCAGCAGGGCCAGGGGGCCGGCTTGCTCGACACGCAGGGCACCGGCGCGGCTCATGGGGTTGCCTCCGCAACGGGCGTGGGGTCGCCGCCGAGCTCGATGAAGCGCTGCCGGGAGATCGGCACAAACCGGACCCGGTCCCCCGGCTCAAGGACCGTCATGGGCTCGCGGGTGGCATCGAACAGCGTGAGGGGCGTTCGCCCGATCAGGTTCCAGCCCCCGGGCGTCACCTGGGGGTAGGCCGACGTCTGGCGCTCGGCAATGGCGATGCTGCCGCGCGGGACCTGCTGCCGGGGTGTGGCGAGCCGTGGCGTGGCCAGCGCCGGGTCCACCAGCCCCATGAACGCGAACCCCGGCACAAACCCCAGCGCGAAGACCTGGTACTGCGCGGTCGCGTGCGCGGCTGCAACCCGCTGCGGGGACCAGCCGTTACGCTCCGCGATCAGGCTCAGCTCCGGGCCCACGCTGACGTCGTACCATACCGGCAGTTTGATCAGGCGCCCCCCGGTATCCTCGCTGCTGGGTTCCAGCCGTTCCAGGACGCTTTCCAGCAGTCTCCGTGACACAGTGTCCGTGAGCTGCCAGGGGTCGTACTGCACCAGAACCGTGGTGTAGGAGGGCACCATCTCGACCAGTGCGTCACCCAGTACAGCACGGCAGTCCCGGCAGAACGCGGTGATCCAGTTCCGGTTGGCGGGGTCGATCCGGTCGGAGAACCGCACCACCCAGGCATCAATGCCGGCGTTTTCCACCCGGGGTGTCATCATGGCGCTGGCTGATGAATGGCGTCGCGGATGCGGCGGATGGCGGCGATGGATTCCGGGTTGTCGCCATGGACGCAGAGGGTGTCCGCTTCCAGAACCAGTTCGCCGCCGCCGCTGGTGGTGAGTGTATCGCCCCGGGCGATCCGGCGGGCCTGTTCGATGATGGTTTCCGGCTCTGCGTGTACGGCACCGGGCTTGCCCCGGCTGAGCAGGTGGCCGTCGTCGTCGTAGGCGCGGTCGGCAAAGGCTTCCAGCCAGAGGGGAATGCCGTGGGCCGTGGCCAGGGAGCGGACCGGGTGATTGTCCCGGGTGGACAGGGTCATGAGCGCCACCCCCGGGTCGAACGCCTTAACCGCGCGCATGACCGCCGCGAGGATGTCATGGTTTTTCATCATGTCGTTGTAGAGCGCCCCGTGCGGTTTGACGTAATGCACATCGGTGCCGGCTGCATGGCAGAAGGCACTCAGGGCCCCGATCTGGTAGAGCACGAGGTTTTCGATCTCGTCCGCCGAACAGGCCATGGAGCGCCGCCCGAAACCCATCAGGTCCGGGTAGGCGGGGTGGGCGCCGATGGTCACGCCATGGCTCACCGCCAGCTGCACGGTTCGCCGCATGTGGTCCTGGTCCGAGGCGTGGAAGCCGCAGGCGATGTTGGCCAGATCCACCACCGGCATAACGGCCTCGTCCATCCCCATGGCCCAGGGGCCGAAGCTTTCACCCATGTCCGCATTCAGTCGCAGTCCTGTCACGGTTGTTTCCCACCTCAGCGTTGACGATCAGTGCTGGTACAGGTCAAGGATACTGTAATAGGGGCGGAACGGGAAAAGCACGGGCCCGGCTTTTGGGGAGCCGGGCCCTGATAGCCCCCTTCAGGTGGAAGAGGTTCCGGAGAGGTTCATGTTGCTGGAGGCATCGCCCGCGTGGTTGCGGTCAGTCAGCAGCGATACACCGACGTAGCACGCGGACGACACGGCACAGCCGGTGAGCGGGCCGATCAGCCAGCCCACCTCCATGAACAGCATCATATAGCCGCTGGTGAAAAAGCCTACGATCATGGCCGTGAGCGCGCCCCAGCCGCTGCCCTGCCAGAAGGTGGAGATGAACACCGGACCGATCATGCTGGCCATGAGTGTGCCGGAGCCCAGTATGCCCAGCCAGGAAAGCATGAATGGCGGTGCGTAGAGCATCATCAGCAGGCCCACAATGCCCAGGATCACCACCGCGATGCGGTTGATGGTGAGGGCTCCATGGTCACTGTGGTGCTCACCGAACAGCGCCAGGCGCAGGTCATGGGAGGTGGCCGAGGCCACGGTGTGCAGCAGGGAGTTGGCTGTGGACTTCATGGCGAACAGGATGAACAGGGTGATCAGCCCCTGGATGGCCGGGTGCATGAAGTGCTCCAGGTACATGGGCATGGCCCGGTCCGGGTCCTCCAGCTCGGGGAACTGCATGCGCATGTAGAGCCCGACGATCGGGATCAGGCTGAGCAGTGCCCCGAGAATGGCCACATAGACGCCGACCTTGTGGAACTTGATGCCCGGTTTCATGGCCAGGAAGCGGATGGCCATGTAGGGCAGCACCGCGGAGAACAGGAAGGCATAGGGCAGGACCAGGAAGACGGTTGCCACGTTGTCACCGTAGTGTGCACCAGTGGTAGGGTTGAGCAGTTCCGGGTCGATGTTGTTGAGCGAGCTCTGCCAGGCGGTCAGGTCCACACTGGTGAAGATCTGGATCATGATCAGCACAGCAGCCAGGGCCATGCCGCAGACCATGATGGTGTCTGTCCAGGCCACGGCCGCCAGGCCGCCAAGCATGGTGTAGATGATGATCACGGCAATCATCAGGGTGGCGCTGGTGCCCAGTTTGATATCGAGCCACTCGGCGCCCAGAAGGCCCACCGCCTTGATCTGGCTGGTCAGGAACACCAGCAGAAGCAGAATGGTGATGATGCCGGCAACGCCCTGGAGCACCCGCCCCATGATGCCGCCACCGTGGCTCTGTGCCACGTATTCGGGAATGGTGTTGCTGCCCATCTCCAGGGCACGACTCTGCAGGAAACGCGCAAAGTACAGTACGGCAATCATCATCGCGGGGGCGAAAAAGAAGTTCCCCAGTACCTCGATGGCGCCGAACTGGTAGGTGACACCAGGGGAACCAATGAATCCCCATCCGCTGAAGCCGGTTGCTACAATGGTGCCCGCTGCCACAAAGGGGCCGAGCGAGCGCCCGGCCACCAGGAAGCCGCCTTCGGAGTCCTTGGTAATGTAGCGGGATGAGAGATAGCCGATAACGATGAGAAGAACGAAGGTGAGGGCCAGAAGCCCCCAGTTGAAATACGTGTACGGATCCATGGTCAACTCCGCGTTGAGGTGTTGGCCGGCTTCCTGTCCAGTTCACGTTTGACGAAGGTGGCGGCGGAATGCGCGAGCATCACGCCGGTGAGGATGGCGAATGTTGCAAGAACCCAAGAATTCATCTGTCACAACTCCTGTCGTTTCTGAAAGACATGCTTTTCTTTCGGGCGGCTGGAACTGCTGAAAAGCTTCTTGCTAAGTAGTTCCACGTATGCCGGGTGCACACCTTACCAAGATGCGGCGCTAATAAAACCGGCTCTGGATTTGAACTCCTGATGGCGCCATAACATGACCAAATGGGCATAGACACCGATGACCAACATACCGATCGACTTTCTGCGGACTTTCGTGACCATCAAGGATCTGGGGGGATTCACCCATGCGGGGGAGCTGCTGGGCCGTTCCCAGCCGGCCATCAGCCTCCAGATCAAGAAGCTGGAGTCCACGCTGGGGACGAACATCTTCTCACGCGGCAGCAGCCTGGAGCTGACCGAGGATGGGGAGTACCTCTATGAAGCGGCCCAGCAGATCCTGCAGATCAATGATCAGGTGGTGGCCCGCATCAAGGGGGAGAACGTCTCGGGCCGGGTGCGGCTGGGGATTCCCAATGACTTTGAGCTGGCCTTTCTGCCGCGTGCACTGCGGGAGCTGTCGAACATCTACCCCAACATCACGGTGGAGGTGGACAGCGACATCAGCAAGTCCATTCATCAGCGCTTCCAGCGCAACTATTACGACGTCTGCCTGGTGATGGAGCCCGAAGGCGAGGCGGCGCCTCTGGATGAACAGGATCAGCGTGTGGATCAGCTGGCGTGGGTGGTGAACGATTCCAGCGTGGCGGAGGCGGATATTGTGCCCCTGGTGACCTACCCGCAGGGCTGCATCTACAGGGCCATGATGGAGACCGCGCTTGAGGAGGCCGGGGTGCCGTATCGCATCGCGTACACCAGCCCCAGTCTTCTCGGGATCATGTCCGCCGTGGAGGAAGGGTTGGGTGTGACGGCCCTGGCGGCCTCAGTGGTACCGGCCAATGTACGGGCCCATGAACAGACCGAGGTCCTGCCGCCGCTGGGGGCGGTTAGTGTCAGCCTTTACTACCGCCAGAATGAGCTGAACGTGGCCACCCAGCAGGTGCTCGACTTCCTGCGCAGTGGGCTGGCGGAACTCTCGCCGGTGCCCGCTCTGGGTGGCCGTCAGCGCTGATCACTGCACGATGTTGTGCTCGGGGCCGTAGGGGAAGCGGGTGATGTTCTCAGCCCCATGCTCGTTCACCACCAGGATGTCATGCTCCCGGTAACCGCCGGCGCCCGGCATGCCTTCCGGGATCGTGATCATGGGCTCCATGGAAACCACCATGTTTGGCTCCAGCACGGTTTCCACATCCTCGCGCAGTTCCAGACCCGCCTCGCGTCCGTAGTAGTGGCTGAGGGTGCCGAAGGAGTGGCCGTAGCCGAAGGAACGGTACTGCAGCAGGTCGTGCTCCGCGTAGATTTTGTTGAGTTCGTGGGCGATGTCGCAGCAGCGCACGCCGGGGCGGATCAGTTCCTGGCCGCGTTCGTGCACCTGGCAGTTGATCTGCCACAGGCGCAGGTGCTCGTCGGAGGCGTGGTCGCAGAACAGGGTGCGCTCCAGTGCTGTGTAGTAGCCGGAGATCATGGGGAAGGTGTTCAGGCTCAGGATGTCGCCCTTCTGCACCCGCCGGCTGGTGACCGGGTTATGGGCGCCATCGGTGTTGATGCCGGACTGGAACCAGACCCAGGTATCCATCAGGTCCGTGTGCGGGTAGGTCCGGGCGATCTCGCGCACCATGGCCTGCTCGCCGGCCAGTGCCACCTCGTATTCGGGAACCCCTGCGGCGATGGCGTCGCGGACTGCTGAGCCGCCCAGATCCGCGATGCGCGCGCCCTGTTTGATCAGCGCAATCTCCTCCTGGGATTTGAGCATCCGCATCTGCATGGTCGGTACGCCGATGTCCACGAGTTCGACCTTCCCGAGCGCATCCTGGAATTTGGTGTGGTTCTGCAGGGTGACGTGGTCGTACTCGATGCCCACGCGCCGGCAGCCGCCGCACAGCTCCCGCACGGCCTTGAAGAAATTGTCCTTCTGCCAGTCGGTGTAGATGATGTTGTCGCCCAGCTGGTTGCGACGCCAGGGCTGGCCGCCGTCGATGTTGGCGGTGACGGTGGTGTAGCGCTCCTGGGTGACCACCAGCCCGTAGTCCCGCCCGAACCGGCAGTACACGAAATCACTGAAGTAGTTGATGTTGTGGTAGGAAGTCAGGACAACGGCGTCCACGTTGTTCTCGGCCATGTGCTTGCGCAGCTTGCCGAGGCGCCGCTGCAGTTCATCAATGGAAAAGGTGGGCGTTACCTTTTCACCGTTGGGGATCTCGATCAGTGATGGCAGTTCCATGGAAGCACTCCGTGTTCATTGCTTGCAGGCGGAGCGGAACACTATCTTTGCATGGAGCGCCACAGGCAAATGAGTAGTTCAAATGCCATCATTGGAATGGGAAATGGTGGCCGTCAGCTAATGGGACATTTGCCTGTTGATAAATATCAACTACATAATGTGGAGTGTATGATGACCCCTCATGACCAGAATCCCGGGTAGCCCTTGATGACCACGCAGCAGCCGCTTCTCCAGACCCAGCAGAGAATCCAGGAAATGATTGCGGAGCAGCGGCCTCTGAAGGAAGTGCTGACCGAGATCACAGCCTTTGCCGAGGAGATGCTGCCGGGGGCCCTGGTGTCACTCATGTGTTACGACGAGCAGCGGGGTACGCTCAGTCTGGTCCCCAATGATCGGTTCTCCGCCCGTTTTACCGAAGCCCTGCGGGATCTGCCAGTGGCTGCGGGTGTGGGGGCCTGCGGCAGTGCGGCCTACCACCGTTCCATGATGGTAACCACGGATATCCAGACGGATGACCGCTGGGAGGGATACCGGTCGATCGCACTGGACGAGGGGCTGCGGGCCTGCTGGTCCGTTCCCGTCCTGTCTGCGGAGGGCGAGACACTTCTGGGAACCTTCGGCACCTATTATCGGGAGCCCGCCAGTCCTTCGGATGCGGATCGTTTCAATCTCCAGCAGGCGGCGGCTCTGGCGGCGCTGGCCATTATCCGGGATCGCGACTGGTACCGTTATCAGGATCTGACAGCCCGTTATCAATCCCTGTATGAGCACCATCCCGATGGCGTCTATGAATTCGATCTGGACGGCTATCTGAGGCGGGGTAACGCGGCATTTGCGCGCATCACCGGCTACTCACAGGCGGAGTACGCGGGGCGCCATTTCAATGAGTTCGTGGCGGAACCGTTCCAGGAAAAGACCCAGGAGGCGTTTGACGAAGCCCGGGCCGGAGGGCACGTCACCTATGAGACGCGGGGCGTGTTTTCCACCGGAGAACCGTACGACCTTGAGGTAACCAATTTCCCGATTCAGGTGGAGGGCGAGATTGTCGGGGTCTTTGGTGTCTGCCGGGACATTTCGCTCCGCAAGGAGCATGAGCGGCTGATCGCGTTCCACAACAGCTACGACGCCGTAACAGGGCTCGTTAACCGGGTGGTTTTTGAGGAGCAGCTTCTGCACACCCTGAATGAGCGCCGCCGTGAGAGGCGCTCTGTAGCGGTGATGTACCTGGACCTGGATGGCTTCAAACCCATCAATGAGGGTTTCGGTCACCGTGTCGGGAATACACTGCTGCAGCGGGTGGCGGAGCGTCTCCAGCAGCTTCTGGGACAGGACTGCGTACTCTCACGGCTTGTGGCTGACGAGTTCGTCGTGCTGCTCCCAGAGGTTGAAGAGCCGGCGATGGTTGAGCGCAGGGCGGAGGCGATACTCTCAGCACTTGAGGACCCCTTCGAGGTGGAGGGGCACGCGATTCATCTCAGCGCCAGCGCCGGCCTGGCAATGGATGATGGCGAATCCGAGGCGCCCATTCTGATCCAGCATGCGGACATTGCCATGGAGGTGGCGAAAAGTCGGGGGATGAATACCTGGCACTGGTATGAGCAGGAGCGCCGCCCCGCCACACAGGACGAGATTATTCTGCGCCATGACCTGCGTCTGGCAATGGAGCGCAATGAGCTGGAGCTGCATTATCAGCCAGTGATTGATGCGGTGAGCGGTTCCTGGCGTGGAGTGGAGGCGCTGGTGCGCTGGCACCATCCGCAGCGGGGAATGATATCGCCGGGGGTGTTCATTCCCCTTGCTGAGCAGACGGGCCAGATCATCGAGGTGGGCCGCTGGGTACTCAGGCGAGCGTGCGAGGATGGTATGCAGCGCTGGCGGGAAGGCTGCCAGGTGGTTCCGGCGGCGGTGAACATTTCCACTCTGCAGTTCCGGCGCCGTAATTTTGTGGAAGAGGTCCGGGCCATTCTGGCGGAAACCGGTCTGCCGGGCCATCTGCTGGAACTGGAGGTGACTGAGGGGGTGCTTATGGAAAACGCCCAGGAAACCATTGAGCTCATGAAGCAGCTCAGGGAACTGGGTGTGACGGTCTCCATTGATGACTTCGGCACTGGTTACTCCAGCCTGCGCTATCTCCGGGATCTGCCTGCCAGCAAGGTCAAGCTCGATATTTCCTTCATCCGCGATATCCTCACCAATCCCGACAACATGGCGATTGTCCAGGGCATCATTACCATGGCTCACCACATGGGGCTGAAGGTGGTGGCTGAAGGGGTTGAAACCGGGGAACAGCGTGACGACCTGATTGCGCGGGGCTGCGATCTTCTTCAGGGATTCCTGTTCTCCAGGGCCCTGCCTGTTGCCGAACTGGACTCTCTTCCGGCCCGGTTTCCAGACCGCGGCTGAACCATGTGCATTCGTGATTCTGTGGTTATACTACATTACGTAGTATCCACACTTTGATCGGCTCGTGACTCGCGTACATTGACTGTGACTGATCAGTCCGAGGTCCTGGAGTGAAGTATGGGGCAGCCCCCAGTTTCTGGAGATCGGGTTTCCGCACTCGAAACCATCATTGATGTTGCTGAACTTGGAACCTGGATCTGGAACGTGCAGACCGGAGAGACCGAGTTCAACGACTATTGGGCCAGAATGCTGGGTTACACCCTGGCGGAGCTTGAGCCCACCTCCATCGATACATGGCTTTACTTTCTCATTGAAGAGGATCGCCCGGTCTCGGAACAGGCACTGAAGGCGCACTTTGATGGTGAGGCCTCCGTCTATGACTGCGAAGTGCGTGTACGCCACCGGGATGGCCGCCTGATCTGGATCCGGGATTTCGGCCGTGTGGTCAGCTGGACCCCGGAGGGGCAGCCCGAATGGGTCAGTGGTGCCCATCTGGACATCACCTCGCACAAGGACCTTGAGCAGAGCTTACGCGAAGAGTCGGAGGCTAACCGCGAGCTCATCCAGACCCTCGAGAGGGCGCAGGAAATCGGCAATCTCGGCTACTGGAAGGCGAACCTGGATGCTGGGGACCTGTACTGGTCGGAAAAGGTTTTCGAGATTTTCGGGGTTTCCAGTGATACGTTCACGCCTTCGGTAAATGCCTTCCGCACCTTTATCCATGCGGAGGATCTGGCGCTTGTTGATGCCATGGAGGTGCAGGCGAGGCAGACTGGCCTTTTCGATGTTGAACATCGCGTTGTTCGCCCGGACGGCTCGGTGAGGTGGGTTTATGAGCGCGGGGATTACACGCCTGTCGGTGGTGGTCATGTCTTCATCGGCACGGTCAGGGACATCACCGAGCAGAAGGAGCAGGAGGCTCGTCTCCGTGAACTGTCTTTCACAGATCCACTGACGCAGATTCCCAACCGGCGGGTTTTCATGGAGCGGCTGAACGAGAGCTATGAGCTGTTCAGCCGTCGTGAGATCCCGGCCTCGGTTGTCATGATTGATATTGACCATTTCAAGGCTGTTAACGACACCTATGGTCACGGTGCGGGGGATGAGGTGATCGGGAACGTGGCACGCACTCTGGCTGACCGTGTGCGGGAGAGCGACGTACCCTGCCGTCTTGGTGGCGAGGAGTTCGGGGTTCTGCTCCCGGGAACGGGGATCGAGGAGGCCATGGATCTCGCGGAGCGCCTGCGAGTGGAAATTGCGGGGTATGCCTGCACAACCTACCGGGGCGAGGTGTTCCAGGTGACCGTCAGCGCTGGTGTCAGTCGCTTCAATAGGGAAGATGAGCACCCTGAGCAGGCTCTTCAACGGGCCGATGCGGCGCTTTACCTGGCCAAGGCGACCGGCCGTAACCGAGTAATGAAGGGCGCATGAGCTGGATTGCATAGAGCAAAAACTCTAGACCTGATGGACAACTGGATAGGGGATGGTGTATCACGGGCTGCAACTGAAGAGCCTGAGTGGAGAACCATCACATGCGACGCTGGAACGGCTGGGGTGACGCCAGCTTCCATCTGCCCCTGCCGGCTGCGGGGCAGGATTTTCTGAAAGCCCGCCTGGGCGCTGCCTCGCCACTGTCTGAAGCGACCCTTGAGCAGGTGTGTGCCGAAGTCCCGGAATCCCGTATCCCGGAGCGCCCCGGGGTTCACACGGACCCGGAGACCAGGGTGCGGCATGCCCGGGGGCAGAGCCTGGCGGACTGGCTGGCCATGCGCAGCGGCGATTTCGGGCTCTTTTCGGACGCAGTAGCGTTGCCCGAGCACAGTGAGGAGGTAGCGGAGCTCCTGCAATGGGCCCGGGAACGGGATCTTGTGGTGATTCCCTACGGTGGCGGTACCAGTGTGGCCGGGCATATCAACCCGGAGGATTCCGGCAGGCCCATTCTCACACTCTCGCTGGAGCGCATGAACCGTCTGATGGATCTGGACGCCGAGAGCCAGATCGCCACCTTTGGTGCCGGTACGCCGGGCCCGCTGGTGGAATCCCAGCTCCTGGCCCATGGCTACACCCTCGGCCATTTCCCCCAGTCCTTTGAACTGTCCACCATTGGCGGTTGGGTCGCCAGCCGCTCCAGTGGCCAGCAGTCCCTGCGCTACGGCCGCATTGAACAGCTTTTCGCGGGCGGCCGTATGGAGACCTTCCAGGGCGCCTGGGAGGTTCCAACCTTCCCCGCCTCCGCCGCCGGCCCGGACCCCCGTGAGATGGTGCTGGGCTCGGAAGGGCGCTTCGGTGCCATCACTGAAGTGAAGGTCCGCGTCACGGCGGTGGCGGAGCATGAGTCCTTTCATGTGCTTTTCTTCCCGGACTGGGAGCGCGCACGTCTGTGTGCCCGCCAGCTGGTGCAGAACCGTACGCCGCTTTCCATGCTGCGGTTGAGTAATGCGGTGGAGACGGAAACCCAGCTGGCCCTGGCGGGCCACCCGACAATGATCGGGATGCTGGAACGCTATCTGGGCTGGCGTGGCGCGGCTGAAGGGAAATGCATGATGACGGTCGGTCTGACGGGGACAAAGGCCCAGTGCCGAACCGGGCTGCGCGAACTGAAACGGATCAGCCGCGGCAATGACGGTGTCTACACCGGCACCTACCTGGGCAGGAAGTGGGAACAGAAGCGCTTCACCATGCCCTACCTGCGCGAGACGCTGTGGGAGCAGGGTTATGCCGTGGATACTCTGGAAACGGCCACGGACTGGGACAACGTGGATACCCTGATGGAGCGCATCGAGACCACGCTGCGCCACGGCCTTCAGTCCGAGGGCGAACCGGTGCATGTGTTCACCCACCTGTCCCACGTCTACGGCCAGGGCTGCAGCATCTACACCACTTATGTGTTCCGGTGCGCGGGCAGCTACGAGGCCACCCATGAGCGCTGGGCCCGGCTGAAGCAGGCTGCCTCGCAGGTGATCGTGAACAACCGGGGAACCATCAGTCATCAGCACGGGGTCGGCAAAGACCATGCGCCTTACCTGCCCACGGAGAAAGGGCCGGTCACCATCGGCATGCTGCACGCCATGAGCCGCTACATGGACCCGGACCAGCGTCTGGCCCCGGGCGTATTGTTGCAGCATGAGCCGGAGGAGCAGGCATGACGGAAGCGAGCAGTATCCACGAGGAACGCCGTGACACAGCAGCCCTGCTCGGCGGGGACGAACCCTGGGACATGGTGATCATCGGTGGTGGCATTACGGGTGCCGGCATCCTGCGCGAGGCCGCCCGGGAAGGCTACCGGGTCCTGCTGGTGGAGCAGCGGGACTTCGCCTGGGGAACTTCCAGCCGTTCCTCCAAGATGGTGCATGGGGGGTTGCGCTACCTGGCCAGCGGGGATTACCGCCTGACCCGGGATGCGGTGCATGAGCGCGAGCGTATGATGAACGAGGCGCCGGGGCTGGTGGATAACCTCTACTACATCATGCCGCACTTCAATCGCCAGTTCCCCGGGCCGGGTCTGTTCGGTCTGCTGCTCAGGGTTTACGACTTCCTGGCGCAGCGCCGGACCCGCCGCTTCTTTCCGGGCGAGTCCGTTCTGCGCTGGGTGCCGGGGCTGCGCCGTGAGGGCCTGCGCGGTGGTACCCGTTTTTCGGACGCGGTGACTGATGACGCCCGCCTGGTGCTGCGCATCCTGCAGGAGGCCACGAACGCCGGGGGCCGGGCGGTCAACTACGTGCGGGCTGAGGCCGTGACACCACCGTCTGACGGCGGTGAAGGGCGCGTGACCGTCCATGACGAGCTGGCTGACAGAGGTTATGACCTGCGCGCACGCCACATCGTCCACGCCACCGGTGCCTGGACGGATCGCCTGCGCAGCCAGCTCGGTGGCGACCAGCGCATCCGCCCCCTGCGTGGCAGTCACCTGGTTTTCCCGTTCTGGAAGCTGCCGGTCTCGGTGAGCCTGTCACTCATCCATCCCCGGGATCACCGCCCCATGTTCGTCTATCCCTGGGAAGGGGTGACCGTGGTCGGTACGACGGATCTGGATCATGACCAGGATCTCCAGAAAGAGGCGGTGCTCAGCCGGGCGGAAATGGCGTATCTGCTGGAAGCCGTGCACGATGCCTTCCCGGATGCACATCTGGGCGAGACGGATCTGATCAGCACCTGGTCCGGTGTGCGGCCGGTGGTGTCCGACAGCGCGGGCCGGAAGAAAAAACCCTCAAAAGAGAAACGGGAACACGTCATCTGGAACGACCAGGGGGTTATCAGTGTTGCCGGTGGCAAGCTGACCACATTTCGTTTGATCGCGCTGGAGGTGCTGGACCATGTGCGTACAGACAACGGCATTCGCCGTGACCTGGATGAGCAGGTCTTCTCGCCGGCTCCGGCAATGGCCCGGCCCAATGCCCTCACAGCCTGGCAGTGGCAGCGCCTGTGTGGCCATTACGGCAGTAGGGTGGAAGAGGTCCTGGAAGCCGGCCCGCTGATGCCCATTGGTCATACGGATACGCTGCTGGCGGAACTGGTGTGGAGCTGCCGGAATGAGCGGATCGGTCATCTGGATGACCTGTTGCTGCGCCGGACCCGGCTGGGGCTGTTGCTGCCGGAGGGCGGTGCGCCCTGGCTGGAGGTTCTGCGTGAGCACTGCCAGGCGCCGCTGGGATGGGATGATGCCCGCTGGCAGCAGGAATGCACACGCTATCGCGAGCTCTGGCGCGCCAGCTACCACCTGCCGTCGGAGTCCGGGGCATGAGTGTTGAGCCGCTCATCCTTGCCATCGACAACGGCACCCAGAGCACGCGGGCACTGCTGTTCAATGGCCGGGGCGAGCTGGTGGGCAAGGGGCAGGACGGGATCGAACCCTACCGCTCTCCGGAGCCGGGCTGGGCGGAGCAGGATCCGGACTACTACTGGCAGAGTATTGGTCGGGCCTGCGCCCAGCTCTGGGACAACACGGCCATCCCGCGGGAAGCTGTTGCCGGCGTGGCCCTGACAACCCAGCGCGGCACGGTGGTGAACCTGGATGCCAGTGGCATGCCCCTGCGCCCGGCGATTGTTTGGCTGGACCAGCGCCGTGCCCCCGGGCCTGTGCGGGTGCCGCCTTTCTGGCGTGTGGTGCTCAGGCTGCTGGGCCTGTCCGGGACCATCCAGAAGCTGGGGGAGCAGACACAGGCCAATTGGATCGCTTACAACCAGCCGGATGTCTGGGCCCGGACCAGCCGTTACCTGCTGCTCTCCGGTTATCTCAACTGGCGGCTGACCGGGCGCTTCGTGGATTCCATCGGTAGCCAGGTGGGCTACCTGCCGTTCGACTACAAGCGCCATGACTGGTGCCGACCGAATGACCTCAAATGGCAGCTGATGGCAGTGAAGCGCAGCATGCTGCCGGAACTGGTTCGGCCTGGGAAGCGCATGGGTGGCCTCACTCCGGAGGCTGCAACGCATCTTGGGTTGCCCTCTGGCGTTCCCGTACTGGCTGCTGCCTCGGACAAGGCGTGTGAAATACTGGGATGTGGTGGCCTCTCACCGGAAACCGCCTGTATGAGCTATGGCACCACGGCCACCATCAATACCACCAACGACCGCTACGTGGAGCCCACCCGCTTCCTGCCACCTTACCCTTCAGCGGTGCCGGGGCGTTATTCCGGCGAGGTGATGATCTACCGGGGCTTCTGGATGGTGAGCTGGTTCAAACGCCAGTTCGGGCAGCGGGAACAGGCGATTGCCGAGGAACGGGGCATTGCCCCGGAAGCCCTCTTCGATGAACTGGTGCGTGAGGTGCCGCCCGGTTCCATGGGCCTGATGCTGCAACCGTACTGGTCACCGGGGGTGCGCCAGCCGGGGCCAGAGGCCAAGGGGGCGATCATCGGCTTCGGGGATGTGCATACCCGTGCCCATATCTACAGGGCCATCCTGGAGGGGCTGGCCTATGCGCTGCGTGAGGGCAAGGAGCGGCTTGAGCGACGCAACCGTGTGCCGGTGCAGTGCCTGCGTGTGGCGGGGGGAGGGTCCCAGAGCGATGAGGCCCTGCAGCTGACGGCGGATATCTTCGGTCTGCCCGCGGAGCGGCCGCATACCTATGAAACGTCAGGGCTGGGGGCAGCGATCAACGCGGCCGTCGGGCTGGGCTGGTACGCGGATTACGATTCGGCAGTGGCAGCCATGACCCGGCTTGGGGAGCGCTTCGATCCGGACCCGGAGCGTCAGGCGCTCTACGATCGGTTGTACCGGGAGGTGTATCAGCGGATGTATTCGCGGCTGTCACCACTGTATCACCGGATCCGAGCGATTACCGGGTATCCCGAATAAAAAAAGGCGGACCAAGGGTCCGCCTGAAGAAGAAGTCGTAAGGGAAGAATGAAAAGCCTGAAAAATTCATAATCCCTGGGATCCTGTTGCAGTGCCCGGTTGCCGGCGAAAGTACTGCTGCCTCTTCCGCCCCGGGGGATACTGCTCAAATCCACGTGCTCAGTATGCGTTGGAGGAGGACCGGCGTCTGTTGAATGACGGTGAGCGCGCGTAACGGAATGTGAACACGGTCACAGTACTAACCGGTCTCCGGCTTGCTCCTGGGGGCTGCTGCCTGGGCCCGTGTGAGCGTCCGTGACTGGCGGGCGTTGCTGAGCCCCTCCTCCACAGCGGCTTCCATTGCATCGGCCGTGGGCGTCACTTCCCTTTCACTGGCAATGCAGAGCGTTGCGTCGGCTTCCACGGAAATGAAGCCACGGCTGGTCTTGAGCGCCTTGTGGTTGATGCCGTCATGCAGGCGGCGGAAGGCGGCTGGTCGGCAGTGATCCGCGTCCGGAAAGTGTGCGATGACCGCGTAGCGATCATGCCCGATCCGGCACAGGGCATCCAGTGGCCGGATCAGCCCGGTCATGCGCCGGGCAAGTGTCTCCAGGAGTTCATTCTGAACCGGGGCGGGCTGTTCGCGGCAGTGGCGTCCCCAGTGGCGGATGCCGATGAGGACATAGCCCACGGCACCGCCGCGCGACTCGGTGTAGTCCAGTGCCTGCTGCAGGCGCTGACGGGCGTAGCGGGCATTCCCCAGTCCTGTCTCCGGGTCGACCACGTTGTGGGCTTCAAGCTGCCGGTTTTCTTCCATCAGCAGTTGATTGGTATGGAGCAGGGTGTTGTGGCGCTCCGCCAGTCTGTCCGCCGCGAAAACCCGGGGCAGGAGCTGTTTGGTCATGTCGGATTTGTAGATGAAGTCGTCCACACCGCGGTCGAACGCCTTGCTCAGGGCTTCGACGCTTTCCTTGCCGGTCAGCAGGATGATGTAGGTGTAGTGGTTGGTCTGCTCATCCTGCTGGCGGACCCGGTCCGTCAGTTCGAGCCCGTCCATCTCCGGCATCAGCCAGTCCGCGATAAGAATGCTGATGGGGTCGCGGTCGAGGGTCTCGAGGGCATCCGCTGCGGTATTGACCACCTGTAGGTTGGTGTAACCGGCCTGCTTGAGGGTGCGGCTGACGACGGCGCTGCTGAAACGGGCATCGTCCACGACAAGGATGGGCAGTTCGGGGTTCATTCGAAGTCCGTTGTTGTTATCCGTTGTGGTCAGAAGTGATGCGTTTCCGGCCCATTATAGACGCCAAAGACCGGCGGGTACCGGCGACAATGCAAAACGTTTTTGAGGGATGGCGAGGGTGTGAGCTGCATCGCACGTAGGAGCGGCCATGGCCGCTCCTACGGGGTGGTGGGGCGATCCGGGTGGGCGAGCCAGAGCAGGGCAACGGCCAGCAGAATGGCGGGGATGCCCAGACCGGCCGTAATCAGGAAAAAGCCGATCCAGCCCACATTCTCGGCCACGACGCCGGTAAAGCCTCCCAGGAACTGGCCCGGCAGTGTCATCAGGGAGCTGAAAAGCGCGTACTGGGTGGCGGTATAGCGGGTGTTGGTGAGGCTGGAAAGGTAGGCGATGAAAACCGAGATGGACAGGCCGCCTGTGACGTTGTCCGCCACGATGGCGGCGACAAGCCCGATGGTTTCCGGCCCCAGGCCGGCCAGCCAGGCGAAGGTCAGGTTGGTCGCCGGGGCCATGAAGGCGGTGCCGATCAGCATGCGGGCAATGCCGAAGCGGGCCACCATTAGGCCACCGACCGCCGCACCCACCAGGGTCATGGCAAGACCGAAGGCGGCGGCGATATTGGCGATCTGTTCCTTGGTAAAGCCCAGGTCCAGGTAGAAGGGGTTGGCCATGACCCCCATGAAGATGTCGCTGATGCGGAAGGTGGCCACAAACAGCAGGATGACGATGGCCGCTCTGCCATAGCGCTGAAAGAAGTCCGTGAAGGGGCAGACCACGGCGCCGATGAACCAGGCGGTGACGCGCTGGCGCAGGCCGGTATGCTGGGTGTCCGCCAGGTACTGGATGACCCGCTCTTCCGATTCGGGCGCAAAACGATCCACTTCGGCGACGGGCTCACGGCTGATCAGGGTAGTGACCATCCCCACAGCCATGAGTGCGGCCATCACGCCATAGGACAGCGACCAGCTGCCCACGGCGGCCACGTGCAGGGCGCCGGCGCCGGCGGCCAGGATCGCGACGCGGTAGCCGGTAACGTAGGTGGCGGCCATGGCGGCCTGATGGGTATCCGGTGAGGCTTCCACGCGGTAGGCGTCGATGGCGACATCCTGGGTCGCGGACCCGAAAGCTGCGACAACCGCCCAGACCGCGACCAGCCAGAGCTGTTCGCGCGGGTCAGTCAGGGCCATTCCCAGCAGGCTTACCGCAACCGCGATCTGCGCGGCCAGCATCCAGGCACGCCGGCGCCCGAGCAGTCGGCTCAGACCGGGCAGAGGCAGCCGGTCCACCAGCGGGGCCCAGAGCACCTTGATGGAATGGGCCATGCCGACCCAGCTGAGGAAGCCGATGGCGGCCAGCTCAATGCCCAGGTCCCGCAGCCAGGCAGTAAAGGTACCGCCTACCAGCAGCAGGGGCAGGCCGGCGGAGAACCCAAGGAACAGCATGCCGATGACGCGTGGGTTCAGATAGACCCGCCAGCCGGGGTACAGCGTCGCCTGCGGCGAGGACTCAGTCATGGATTACGCTTCTGTATGGTTGAAGTCCAGCTGCTTCGCCCCGATGGTGATGCATACAACGACCAAGTCGCGGAGACCGCATGCCCGTTTTTCTGATTGCCTTCATTATCGTTCCCATCATCGAGATGGTGGTCCTCATTGAAGTCGGGGGCATGATTGGTGCCCTTCCGACGGTTGGCCTGGTGCTGCTGACCGCCGTCATTGGTGCCGCCATGCTGCGCCAGCAGGGCGCCGCGACCCTGCTCCGTGCCAACCAGCGCATGGCCAGCGGTGAGCTGCCGGCGCGCGAGATGGCGGAAGGGCTGCTGCTGGCCATCGGGGGCGCCCTGCTGTTGACCCCGGGGTTCATCACGGACGCCGTGGGCTTTGCCTGCCTGATCCCCTTCACACGGCGCTGGCTGAGCAGTTACGTGATGAATCGTATGGTGTTCAACGGGGGCGCGTCCATGGGCGGGCATTACGAATACCATTCGTACCGGGAGCGCGGGCCGCGCCGGGATGCCGACGGCAACATCATCATCGAGGGCGAGTTTGAACAGCAGCGCCGGGATGAGGACGATCCCGAGCGCCTGGACCGGCACTGAAAAATTTTCCGGGTGGGGATTGAAAAAAGGCAGTGCATCCCCAACTTAGGGCAGCACAAGGCCAATGTGCTTTGGGTAATCTCAACTCATTGCTTAACCGACGAACCGAAACTGGAGACAAGCAGCAATGAAAATCCGTCCGTTACACGATCGCGTAGTCGTGCGTCGCAAGGAAGAAGAAGAGAAGACCGCCGGTGGCATCGTGCTGCCCGGCAATGCCCAGGAGAAGCCCTCCCAGGGTGAGGTTCTGGCCGTAGGCGAGGGCAAGACCCTGGATAACGGCGAAGTACGCAAGCCGGCGGTGAAAGCCGGTGATCAGGTTGTGTTCGGGCAGTTCGCCGGTAACACCGTCAAGGTCGACGGCGAGGAACTGCTGATCATGAGCGAGAACGACATCTACGGTGTGCTGGAGGGCTGAAGCAGCCCCGGGCACCTGACGAGATTCAACAGTCAAGCAACAGGAACAGAAGACTATGGCGAAAGAGATCAAGTTCTCCGATCACGCCCGCAAGCAGATGGTAACGGGCGTCAATACGCTGGCTGACGCGGTCAAGGTCACTCTCGGTCCCAAGGGCCGGAACGTGGTGATGGAAAAGTCCTTCGGTGCTCCGAATGTCACCAAGGACGGCGTGAGCGTTGCCAAGGAAATCGAGCTTGAGGACAAGTTCGAGAACATGGGCGCTCAGATGGTCAAGGAAGTCGCTTCCCAGACCAATGACAACGCCGGCGACGGTACAACCACCGCAACCGTTCTGGCCCAGGCCATCGTGCGCGAGGGTGTGAAGGCAGTAACCGCGGGCATGAACCCCATGGACCTCAAGCGCGGCATCGACAAGGCATGCCAGTCGGCCGTTGAAGAGATCCGCAAGCTCTCCACGCCCTGCAACGACTCCAAGACCATCGCCCAGGTGGGCACCATCTCCGCCAACAGCGACGAGACCGTCGGCGCGCTGATCGCGGATGCGATGGACAAGGTCGGTCAGGAAGGCGTCATCACTGTTGAGGAAGGTCGTGGCCTTGAGGACGAGCTGGAAGTGGTCGAGGGCATGCAGTTCGACCGTGGCTACCTCTCGCCCTACTTCATCAACAACAACGAGAGCATGACCGTCGAGCTGGACGACCCCTACATCCTGCTCGTGGACAAGAAGATCTCCAACGTGCGCGACCTGCTGCCGACGCTGGAAGCCGTTTCCAAGTCCGGCAAGCCGCTGCTGATCATCGCCGAGGACGTTGAAAGCGAAGCGCTGGCGACCCTGGTGGTCAACAACATGCGCGGCATCGTCAAGGTCGCAGCTGTGAAGGCGCCTGGCTTCGGCGACCGTCGCAAGGAGATGATGCAGGACATTGCCGTTCTTACCGGCGGTACCGTGATCTCCGAGGAAGTCGGCCTGACCCTCGAAAATGTCTCCTTGGATGACCTGGGCAGCGCCAAGCGCGTCAACATCAGCAAGGAAGACAGCACCGTCATCAACGGCAACGGCCAGCAGCAGGACATTGAAGCCCGTACTGGCCAGATCAAGAAGCAGATCGAGGAAAGCACCTCCGACTACGACAAGGAGAAGCTCCAGGAGCGCCTTGCCAAGCTGGCCGGTGGTGTTGCCGTGATCAAGGTGGGCGCTGGCTCCGAAGTTGAGATGAAGGAGAAGAAAGCCCGCGTTGAGGACGCGCTGCACTCGACCCGTGCCGCTGTTGAAGAGGGCATCGTGGCCGGTGGTGGCGTGACCCTGGTGCGCGCGCTGCAGGCGATTGAAGGCCTCAAGGGCGACAACGAAGAGCGCCAGATGGGCATCAACCTGCTGCGTCGTGCCATGGAAGCACCGCTCAAGCAGATCGCCTACAACTCCGGTGATGAGCCGGCCGTGGTGGTCGACAAGGTGCTCGAAGGCAAGGGCAACTACGGGTACAACGCCGCTACCGGTGAGTACACCGACATGCTCGAAGCGGGCATCATCGACCCGGCCAAGGTAACCCGCTCCGCACTGCAGGCGGCGGCATCCGTAGCCGGCCTGATGATCACCACCGAGTGCATGATCGCCGACCAGCCGGAAGAGAACGATGGCGGCGGTGCCGGCGGTGGTATGCCGGACATGGGTGGCATGGGAGGCATGGGCGGCATGATGTAAACGCCCCCTTCCCATCGCCGGTGTGACCGGCTCCATGAAAACCCCCGTGGCGGTTCGCCTCGGGGGTTTTTTATGGTTATCCTGTCGGCGCCTCCATCGCAGTGGTTGTCGTAAGGATGCGCAGATCGTCCCTCCAGAATACAGAGTCATCCGCCGGCGCTGAGCACCCCCGCTTTCGCGTCGGGCCGCTGCGGTTGTTTCTTCTGGTCCTTCTTTTCGTCATGACATGGCTGGTCGCGCTGGTGGTGTATCTGCCGGCAGGTTGGGTCTGGGCCCAGGTGGCGCGAGAGGTTCCCGTTCCTGATGTTGTTGAGGTGCAGCAGGTGGGCGGGACCGTCTGGTCCGGTGATGCCTGGCTGCGCGTGCAGGGCTTGCCCCTGCGCCTGAGCTGGCAGCTGCAGCCGGGGTCGCTCATTCACGGGTTCGTGCCGCTGGAATGGCGGCTTCATTCACCCGGCTCTGAAGCGGAGGGCAGTGTGACCGCCATGCTGGATGGCCGCGTGCGGATGCTGCTGCGCCGCGCCCGGGTGGACCTGGAGGAGATCACGGCCCACGACCTAGGCATCCAGCCCCTGCGCATTCCCGGTGTCATGACGCTGGAGAGCTTCTTCGGCGTCTGGGGTCCGGAACAGGGTTTCGGGAGCTTCCAGGGGAAGGGCCAGTGGCCGGGAGGCAGCGTGACCTGGCCCATGGGCGGTCAACCCCGCCAGTCGCGCATGCCGCCGATTGAGGGGCACCTTACCAGCAACAATGGCCAGCCGGAGCTGGTCCTGATGGAACAGGGCACGTCGGACCCGGCGGTGCGCCTGGTGGTGGATGCCAGTGGTCGCGCCGAGGTTGAGCTCTACAAGCGCTGGATTGATTTCCTGGGGCTGGACTTCGCGCCGGATGCGGCGCCGGGCGATGTGGTCTTCCGTGTGAGTCAGCAGGTGGCGCCATGAACCGCTGGCCGGTCCGTCTTGCGCATCTGCTGCTGGTTGTCCTGGTAGTCCAGCTGGGCTGGAAAGGCGGGCAGTGGACCTGGCGTGTGATCTGGCCGGCGCCATCAGACCCGGTGGAGCTCGCGCTTACGCAGGGCGACCCCCAGCGGGGAGCGGGCAGCAGTATGCCGCTCAGGGACATCGCGCTTTTCGGCCGAGCCGCCTCCGGCGAGCAAAGCAGCGTGTCCCGGGTGGAGCGGGAAACCGCACCGGAGACAGGGCTTACACTGACGCTTCACGGCGTCTTTCTGGCCACCCGCGGGAAAGGCTCCAGTGCTATCCTTTCCGGGCGGGATGGCGCTGCCGAGCGTTACGCGGTCGGTGATGAGCTGCCTGGTGGCGCGGAACTGGTGGCTGTGGAGCCGAACCGGATTCTGCTGCAGCGTAACGGTGAGGTGGAATCGCTGGGTTTTGATGACGACGGGCTCACACTTGGCGGGGTTGCGGCTGCCGGGGAAAGAACGGAAGATAGCCGAGCCGGGGTTGAGCGGGCCGTCGAGGCGCTGGAAGAGGATCCTGAAGAGGCAATCGCCAGGGCGGGTTTCCGGCCCAATGAGGACGGTCCCGGTTATGTGTATGACGGCACCAACGAAAAGCTTTCAGACATGAACCTGCAGCCCGGTGATGTGATCATTTCCGTTAACGGGCAGCAGCTGGGCGACATCGAGGCCGACCGGGCCAATCTGGAACGCTGGATGAACTCGGATCGGCTTGATCTTGAGATTAAGCGTGGGGGCACGCGCTTTTCATTCACGGTTCCGGTTCCATAACCGGCGAACCAGACAACAACAACGGGCACTGGTTATCCGATGATCCGCATGCAACGACTGTTTCTCGCGTTTGCGCTGGCACTGCTGGCTTCCATGCCTCTCATGGCCCAGGACGATAACGGGGCCGGGAACCAGGAGGTGACTGAAGCCGGGAACTCCGAAACCTGGACGGTCAACCTCAAGGATGCCGATATCCGCGCCCTGGTGGACCAGGTCTCGGACATTACCGGTTACAGCTTCGTGGTTGATCCGCGCGTCAAGGGCAAGGTGACCGTGGTCTCGGAAACCCCGATGAACAAGAATGAGGTGTATGACCTCTTCCTCTCGGTACTGCATGTGCACGGGTTCACCGCCATTCCCGGTGAGGATGCGATCAAGGTGATCCAGCAGAGTGACGCCAAGCAGACGGCCGAGGACATCACCCGCTTCATGGATGTGCCTTCCGAGCAGCTGATGACCCGTGTCATCCATGTGGAGAACGTCAGCGCCATGCAGCTGGTGCCCATCCTCAGGCCCATGGTGGCCAGTTACGGGCATCTGGCCGGGGTATCCGCCGCCAACGCGCTAATCATCAGTGACCACAAGGCCAATATCCAGCGCATGCAGCGCCTGATTGACGATCTCGACAAGCCCACGGATTCCGAGGTGGAAGTGGTTCAGCTGGAAGAGGCCTATGTCGGTGACATGGTGGAGCTTCTGGAGGAACTCGGCCCGGATCAGCTCAGTGGCCGTGGCGGCAGTGACGACGACCGTTCCGCCAGCGTGGTTGCTGACGAACGCAGCAACCGCCTCATTCTGCGTGGCACCAGTGCCTTCCGTGAGAAGGTGCGGGAGCTGGTGGAGAAACTGGACACGCCCAGCACCAGCCGCGGCACCACCAAGGTCATCCGGCTCAGCCATGCGGATGCCACCAAGCTCAGCGAGATGCTGAGCGGGCTCATGGGCGATATCACCGAAGGCGACGGGGGTAACCAGGGTAGTAGCGGTGAGAGCGATGTGTCCGTCTATGCGGATAAGGGGCTCAATGCGCTTGTGGTGCGCGCCGAACCGCAGATGATGAGTGAGATCGAGTTCATCGTTGACCAGCTGGACGTACGCCGTGCCCAGGTGCTGATCGAGGCCGCCATCGTTGAGATCAGCAATGAGGCTGGCCAGGATCTTGGCGTCCAGTGGGCAACCGGGGATGAATCCGGCGATTCGACCGCGCCCGTGGCCGGTACCAACTTCGAGAATGTGGGGGTGAGCCTCAATACGGTCCTGGCCCAGATTCTCGGTGGCTCGATCGGTAGTGGCGAGAATGGCTCGAGCCTTGGCCTGGGTTCCGGCCTTACCATTGGCGCCGGGGAACGTGACTCGAATGGCCTCACCTGGGGGGTGCTGATCCAGGCCCTGTCCACTTCCAGCAAGGCCAATCTGCTGTCCACGCCCTCGATCATCACCCTGGATAACGAGGAATCCGAGATCATCGTGGGGCAGAACGTGCCTTTCCGTACTGGCCAGTCCACCAGCACCGGCGATGGGCTCACCAATCCCTTCACCACCATTGAGCGCAAGGACATTGGTCTGACCCTTAACGTCAAACCCAGCATCAGTGCGGATGATGTGGTGAAGCTGGCGGTGGAGCAGACCACCGAGGATATCGGCCAGTCACTGGAAAGCGCTGCTGACCTGATCACCGAAAAGCGTGAGATCAAGACCACGGTGCTGGCTGATGATGAGGAGACCATCGTTCTGGGTGGTCTGATCAACGAGGACTACCGGGTTTCCCAGAGCAAGGTGCCGCTGCTGGGGGATATTCCACTGCTTGGGGCCCTGTTCCGCAGTGAGACCAAAACCCGCCAGAAGCGCAACCTGATTGTGTTCCTCAGGCCCACCATCCTCCGTGAGGAGGGCGAGGCTGATGAGGTGGCGCGTACCCAGTTCAAGCGCCTGTGGGAAGTGAACCTGGGCATGAACGGGGAAAAGACGGAAGGCGAACAGCCTGAGCGGCCCGAGATGGAGGAAATGTTCGAGGGCAACCCGCTGCCGCCGGTTGAATGAAAACCGCTGTCGCCATCAGCGGCAGCGGGCGGGCGCCTGCAGGCGGGCTGCGTTGAGTATGCCTGCGCCCGGCAGGAGGTCCAGCAGGGTATCCTTTTCAAGTTCCGGGATATCCTGGGCAATGAGACCGAGGATGCCACTGACAATGGGGGCTGAGAACGAGGTCTCGCTCATCCAGCGGTGGCCGTCTTCCGGTCCCTGGACCCGCACCTACATCCTCACCAGCCGCCCACCGTATGGCGCGGGCCACGTTGTAGAGATGGCCGAAGCTGTACCATTGCGGTAATCCTCGAGAACGCGCTCAACCTTTTTGATCTTTTCGGCCAGTGTGTCATGGGCGGATGCGGTCTCCGGTGTCCAATCCGCCAGCATCGACTGTTGCTCCGACCAGTCGATCTGGCCTTCGAGGTAGGCAACTTCCAGCATGTAGGCGTAGGCCTGCCGATCCTCGCTCAAGGCCAGAATGGAGGCGCTTTCATCGACGAGGTGGTCAGCCCGGATTTCGTCGGCGCGCCCGGACCGGTTCTCCACGACCACATTGATCCGCAGCTGCGTGGATCCGTGAGGGTCCAGAATACGGACCTGAGTGCGCCTCAGGCGGTCCACATGGCTGCTCCGGAATGCCAGGGTGTTGCCCTCCCAGTGCAGTTCACTCAGCTGGCCGTCAGCTTCCAGGCTGGCTTCTTCCGCCGAGAAACACAGTGACAGGTTGTCCCGGTAGGTGGTGTTCTCGTTCACCAGCAGGTTACGCGTCTCGGTCTTGCCACAGGCGGCTGTTGAGCCGGTATCACTGGCGTCGCCGCTGGAGGAACCGCCGCCGATACACCCGGCCAGCAGGAGTGAGGCAGCCAGTGTGATGTGCTTGAGGGGGGTTGCGGTCAGGCGGAGGAAAGCGGTTGGAGCTCTGAGCATTTTGTGACGCCGTTCTCATTATGAGTTCAGCGATGACAATACTCAGAGAGCGTTAAGGCAGGGGTAACCGACTGTTTGGCCGGGGTTACACCGGTGTAACGCAACCGGGGTGGATCACCCCTGAGTGCAACCGGTTGTAACAGGTGGTTTCAGGTGCGGCTCTGGTGTTACGGCCTCGTTTCGAATGTATCGATGAAGGCCTGGAACTGCTCCACATCCACCGGCTTGCTGAAGTAGTAGCCCTGGGCCATGACGCAGCCGCGGTTCACCAGGTAGACGCTCTGTTCCTCGGTCTCCACGCCCTCGGCGATCACATCCAGGCTGAGACTCCGGCCAAGATCAATGATGGTGTTGGCGATCTGGGTATCCTCCTCATTGGCGAGGAGATCCCGGATGAACTGTTTGTCGATTTTCAGGTGGTGTACCGGCAGCCGCTTGAGGTAGGTCAGCGAGGAATAGCCGGTGCCGAAGTCGTCCACTGCCACGCGGATGCCTTCGTCCCTGAGACGCGAGAGCTTGCCGATGGCATCATCGAGGTTCTGCATGAAACTGGTTTCTGTGACCTCCAGTTCCAGGCGGGAGGGAGGCAGGTCGTGCTGGCGCAGGACACCGAGAATCACGTCCACGATGTTGTCCTGGCGCAGCTGCACGGGCGAGAGATTGACGGACATCCGCAGGGCCAGACCCCGATCCATCCATTCCCGGGCCTGACGGCAGGCCTCATCCAGCACCCAGTAGCCGATCTCGATGATGGAGAGGTTGAGTTCCGCCAGCGGGATGAACTCATCCGGCGGAATGAAACCCCGCTCGGGGTGTTGCCAGCGCAGCAGGGCTTCGGCGCCCAGAACGCGGTGGGTGTCCATATCCACCTGGGGCTGGTACACCAGATGGAACTGACGCTGGGCCAGGGCCATATCCAGATCCCGTTCCAGGTGTTTGCGCTCGCGTATGGCCTGATCAACGCTGGCTACATAGAACTGGAACCGGTTGCGGCCCTCGGATTTTGCGAGGGTCATGGACTGTTCGGCTTTCTGGAGGAGGCGGTCTGACTGCAGCGCGTCGTCCGGATAGACCGCGACACCGATGGTGGCGGTGATGCTGATTTCCTTGCCGCTGACAGTGACCGGGCGACTGAGCTCGTGCAGCAGCCACTCGGCCATGGCGGCTGCCTGGTAGGTCTCCCGGATGCCGCCCTGGATGACCGCGAACTGGTCCGCACCGAATCGCCCTCCGTTGACCAGGTTGTCCTGGCTGTTGTTCGTGATCCTTTCAGCGATCACCTGCAGCAGCTGGTCACCGCTGGAGAAGCCGTACTGCTCGTTGAGTGTCTTGAAATCGTCCAGTCCGAGGCAGAAGATCGCCACCATGCCGCGCTGGCGGCGTGCGTTTTCCAGGGCACCGTTGAGCAGGCTCAGGAACATATCCCGGTTGGGGAGCCCCGTAAGCGAGTCATAGCGTGACAGGCGGGTGATGCGGTCCTGGGCATCCTGGTGTTTCTGCTGGGTCTCCGAAATGGCGGTCAGGAGCTCGTTGGTGTCCTTGACCCAGGTATCGAGCTCATCGCGGTCGTGGCCCTTGGGGGTCTGGAGAAGGTGCCGCCCGGGGTCGGCTGGATCCACATTCGACAGATCCTCGGCGATGCGGAACAGCGGTCGTGTGACCAGAAGATGGTAGACGACGTAGAGCACCAGGCCGAGGATCAGCGCACGCGCGATACCGGAAAGCAGGATGAGCGAGGCGCGCTCGAGCCAGAGCGTGGCCTGGGGGGCGGTGTCCACCTCGATGATCAGCTCGCCGTATTTGACCCTTTCGCCCCCCTGCGTGCGCATCAGGTCCACCCTGTAGGTGCGCTGCTGCCCGAAGATCACGTCGGTGAGGGAGCGATAGGGGCTGTCCGTGAGCGAGCGGTCAGCGCGGGCCAGGGGCATGCCATCGGGATGGACGATCTCGCCGCCACGGATGGACTGCTGTTCGAACAGCCCGTCAATCACCTGTTCCGCAAGGTCCTCATCGATGCTGTAGACGGCCTGGGTCGCTGCCTCCCGCACCAGGGCGAGCGTCTGCTGGGCGCGCTCATCGAGCTCGTGGGAAACGGTGCGGAAATCGATGAAGATCTGGATGCTGCCGATCATCAGGCCGACAGTGAACGCCGTGATCAGTACCCAGCGCAGGATACGGTAGCCGAGACGGCGTTCGGGCTGGAAAAGTGTCCTCATGGATCAGTCCGGATTCCTTGTCACTCCCTCCGGGAAACCCCGGCTCTGGACAAGCGTAGCAGGTCTGTGTGAAAAGCTGAAAATCAGCGCAGGGAGCAGGCCACCCATCAGGGTCGCCAGTCGAACTCCGGGCATTCCGGCAGCAGGCTTGCGGTGTTCATGGCGCGCCAGCGCAGCTCTTCCAGGGAATCCGCAAGGATGTTGATGTGGCCCACCTTACGCCCTGACCGCCCGGCTTTTCCATAGAGGTGCAGGTGGGTGTAGGGCAGCCTGAGGATCTCCGCCACCGGTCCTGTTTCGCCGATCAGGTTGATCATGCAGGTGGGCTGTAAGGCTGCCGTTTCGCCCAGGGGCAGCCCCGAGACGGCACGGATGTGGTTCTCGAACTGGCTGGTAACTGCGCCGTTCTGGCTCCAGTGACCGGAGTTGTGCACGCGAGGGGCCATCTCGTTGGCAACCAGGCCTTCCTCCGTTTCAAACATTTCCAGCGCCAGCACGCCCACATAGCCCAACTCGTTCATCAGTGTGCGGATCATGCGCTGGGCCTGGTCCTCCAGCTCCGGGGTGACGTGCGGTGCCGGTGCAATGGAGAAGCGCAGGATGCCCTGGTGGTGGATATTCTCGGCCAGTGGATAGAAGGCCATTTCGCCGTCCTGGCCGCGAGCAGCCACAATGGACAGCTCCCGCCTGAAGGCAACAAAGGATTCGGCAATGGCCGTGTCACAGCCGATGCGGGGCCAGGCCTGCGGAGCCTGTTCCGGGCTATCGAGCACCGCCTGTCCCTTGCCGTCGTACCCCTCGGTGGCGGACTTGGCCACAACACGGCCACCCAGGCGCTGTGTTGCCGCCTGCAGTTCCTCCGCTGACGCCACTACCTCGAAAGGTGCTGTGCTGATGCCCAGATCCCGGAAGAGGGCCTTCTCAAGGGTGCGGTTCTGGCAGCACTGCAGGGCCCTGGGAACTGGATGGACGGGCTTTTCCGTGGCGATGCGGTTCACCAGCTCGAGCGGCAGGTGCTCGAATTCGTAGGTCACCACGTCTGTTTCGTTGAGAAAGGTTCCGAGGTGTTGGCCGTCGGGGTCGTTGTAGATGGTGCCGACGCCCGCAGAGGCTTTGCCCGCCGGGTCATAGAGGCTGAATTCATGCCCCAGGCGCATGCCATCCAGTGTCAGCATGCGGCCAAGCTGGCCCGCGCCGAGAATGCCGATTCTCATCGTGCCTCCTGCCGTGTTCGTCTTGGTTCAGTCCGCCGGATCGGGGCTGTTGAGCACATCCTGCGTCTGCTTCTCGCGGAAGGCCTGAAGTGCCTGCGCCACGCCCGCATCGGAGAGGGACAGGATCTGTGCGGCCATGAGTCCGGCATTGCGGGCCCCAGCCTTGCCGATGGCGAGGGTGCCCACGGGTACACCGCCAGGCATCTGCACAATGGAGTACAGGGAGTCCAGGCCGCTCAGCGCACGTGACTCAACGGGAACACCCAGCACCGGGAGGGTGGTGTGGGCCGCGACCATGCCGGGCAGGTGCGCCGCGCCGCCAGCTCCGGCGATGATCACCTGCAGGCCCCGGTCGCGTGCCTCGCGGGCGTAGTCACTGAGCAGGTCCGGGGTGCGGTGGGCTGACACGACACGGCGTTCATAGGCAACGCCAAGTTCGTCCATTACGGTGGCCGCGTGTTCCATGGTCGGCCAGTCCGATTTTGAGCCCATGATGAGTCCGACCTGAGCCTGTTGCGCCATGGGTGACTCCACATCACTGTCCAGCGGGAAAGCGCGATATTCTATGCCCGCAGGCGGGGCAGTGCAAATGCTAACCAGTGCCCGGGCTTTGCGCAGTGCCGTACCGGGGGTACCATGCCTTGAACCCGATCAAAGGCAGCACCTGTAGACGCTGGGAGAGCAGCATGGAGTCACTGAGACCGGACGAGGATCAACTGGCTGAGCGTGGAAATGGAGGCGCTTCCGGAAAAGGCGGCAGATCCGGGGAGGCCGGTGGTGGTTCCGGGCCTCCCGGAATGCGCCCGTTATGGCTGCTGCTCGTGCTCGTTGTGGTCTGCGCAGGTGCTGGGGGCTGGCTGGCATGGGAACAGGCGCAGCGGATCGCCGCTCTTGAGAGCCGGCTGGCAACGGTGAAAAGCGATGTCCGGACCAACCAGATGGAGCTCGGGGTGGTGGATGAGGAGCGCGAGGAGACCGGTCAGGCCATCTCCGAGCAGCTCGAGATGCTTGACGACGAAATGCGCAAGCTCTGGGTCGTGGCTCACCAGACCAACCGGCCCCGCATTGAGAAGCTGGAGGAACAGACAGACACGCTCGAATCCCGTGTGGAGGAGCTGGGGGCCGGGCAGCAGAGCCAGGCGGGTCGGCTTGATGAGCTGGCGGGGTCCATCGAGGGCATGCCGGATGCCGGGGAGCTGCGTGCCTCTGTGGAAGAGCAGGTTCAGGGCGTACGTGATGACCTGGACAACCGTATTCAGTCGCTGCAACAGGGCCGCAGGTTGGCGCTGGAGGAACTGCGGGCCCGACTGGATGGGCTGGAAAGCAGCGTGGCCGGACTGGAAGAGAAAGTTTCCGGAAGCGGCGAGGTCAGTGCCCTGAAGGAGCAGCTGACGGAACTGGAGTCCGTGGTGGATTCGATCGACAGTTCGCGTGCCCAGCTGACCCAGCGCTTTGTGCGGCTGCAGGAGCGCGTGGATCGGCTGGCGGATCGCCAGAGTGCAGGAGGCTCCTGAGATGCCACGTAAACAGAATGCCGGAGACCATCTGCGTCGCCGGCTGGATCGCTGGGGAGTTTGGCAGAGCGAACAGCTGGACTCGCTCACCGGTCTGGTAACCCGCCGTCTGGACGCGCTCAATCGTGCCCTCGCAAGGCGGGCTGTGCCCAGATCCCGCCGGGAGCACGTGGAAGCGCTGATGAATGAACGTCGGCAACGTGGCCCCTCGCTGGAAGTGATCGAGGGCGGTGACGGCCGTGATTCCGGGGATTCCTGAAAAAAATCGCGGAAAGGGGTTTGACAGCTCCAGTGAAATGCTTAAAATGCGCATCTCGTTCGGCAGGGAAAGCCCTGCAGAGCGGTTTCGGAGCGGTAGTTCAGATGGTTAGAATGCCGGCCTGTCACGCCGGAGGTCGCGGGTTCGAGTCCCGTCCGCTCCGCCATCTTTTGGGTGGTTAGCTCAGTTAGGGAGAGCATCGGCCTTACAAGCCGAGGGTCGCTGGTTCGATCCCAGCACCACCCACCATTATCCCTTCCAAGTAATTCCGAAACACTCCATATCTTCCCCTGAAAAACCCGAGTTACGCCCATTTGAAGTACCCTTTGGAACCCATTGGACCTGTTTGGCACTAAAGCAGGATTGGGGTATGTTTGGGGGTATACCCCGATAGGCGGGGGTATCTGCTTCCCCGAGGGCTCCACGAATGGCGCGACAACTGAACCGGCTGGTTGACTCCACGCTCAAAAAGGCATCCTACGAGACCCACGGCAGCGTCAAGCTGTTCGACGGCGGCGGGCTCTATCTGCACATCCAGCAAAGCGGTCGCTATTGGCGGATGAAGTACCGGATTGGGGGTAGAGAGCGCCTGTTGTCCATTGGCGTGTACCCCCAGGTGTCGCTAAAGCAGGCACGCGATGAACGGGATCACGCCCGCCAGCAGGTGAGCCAGGGGATAGATCCCGTGCAAGCCCGGCGTGAACGCCAGCAGAGTCAGCGCGAGAAACTGGACAATAGTTTTCAGGCACTCGCTGATGAATGGCTGGTGAAAGTGCATGCCGAGACGGTGGGTGCCACCACCTACGAGAAGAACAAGCGTCGCCTCGAACGTCTCGCATACCCCTACCTGGGGGTACGTCCGATCAGCGAGATCCAGGCCCCCGAGGTGTTGGACGTGCTGCGACGTATCGAACGCCAGGGCCATGTCGATTCCGCTCACCGAGTGAAAACCCTTGTCGGCCAGGTGCTGCGCTACGGCATTGCCCGGGGTGTGGCCGCCCGTGACGTGACGGCGGATCTCAAAGGGGCCCTCGCACCAATCCGGCAAAAACATTTCGCTGCTCAGACTACCCCCGATGAACTGGCGCCGGTGCTGAAGGCTATCGACGGATACAGGGGTGCTCCGGAAACAGTAATCGCTCTGGAACTGCTGCCGATTCTACTACTACGCCCCGGCAATATCCGGGCGCTGGAATGGAGTCAGGTGGACCTCAAGGCACGGCGCATTGAACTGGCGATAACGAAAAACGGTGATCCTCTGGTGGTGCCGCTGTCGGATCAAGCCCTTTCAGCTTTGCAGCGTATCGAGCCTTTGAGTCGACACCGGAGTCGGTTTGTATTTCCCGGTGCGCGGAGTGCCGCCCGACCTATGAGTGATAACGCCATGGGAGCTGCGCTGCGCAATCTGGGTATGAAGGATCAGCAGACGGCCCACGGTTTCCGCGCCGTCGCCCGTACCATGCTGGTGGAGCGCCTGGGCTTCGCTGTGGAGCTTGTCGAGATGCAGCTAGGGCATCGAGTGGCGGATACCCACGGAAGGGCTTACAACCGCACTCAGTGGCTCGACGAACGCGCCCGCATGATGCAGGCATGGGCGGATTACCTGGACACGCTGCGAGACCCGCACAACAACGTGACGGCGATTGGCCGGGGTCGGGCGTGAACAGCTGAGAAAGCGGGTGTTGTTCATTTGCAGCCGCGACCGTGATCTTGATGAAAGGCCATTTGTGGCGATCAAGGCATTCCCGCAGATGTGCTGGCGGAAGCCGCTGGTTGAGAGGAGTAGCTTCCGACGCGCTCGAATCCTTTCGAATGGCGACCCAGGCTCCAGTTGAGCTACTGGGAGCAAATTCTTACCTCTCGCACCCCATATTTTATGCGAGTAACTATTTAAACGATTTGACCGGAAAGCACGGGGCCGTGGAGCACTGTTCCCGGAATTCTCGTGGGCGGCCATTTCGGTAGTAGTTATATACACGTCATAGAAAACAGTATCAGTAAGCAGCCTCTATCAGAGACATAGATCAATAATGAGTAGGTAGCCATCCGTTATTGATCAAGAACTCTATGGAGAACTGTGTCTGATGCTTAGTGCTTGAGGAGAACATCATGCAATCAGCGCAACAGATCACGCAGAATTTGCAGAATCCAAATCTCATGCTTAGTTACGAACCGCAGTATCGAGGACTGCCGGTTCTGGCAAATCAAGAGCGACCACTGATCGTGCAGTACCTGGATGGCATCCTGGACACTGTCGATGAGGCGCTTTGGCACTATCCGCGCATCACAGCGTTTTTGTTCGTTTTGAAGTTGCCAACGGGGTATCCCTTGGGGGAAACCGATAACAGTCCCATGACGCGGTTCTGGAAGTCCCTCAAGGCTAAAATCCAAGCCAATAGATCAAGTGCCCGCAAACGGAACGTGTTGGTACATGACACCGGTGTGTTCTGTGTGTGGTCCAGGGAATACGACTCCCATGAAACCGCTCCTCATTGGCACTGTGCGTTTATGGTGAACCAGGATGCCTATTCCAGGCTGGGATGGTCTCATTCAGATCAAGAGAACATGTGGCATCGGATCCATTCAGCGTGGGCGTCAGCTCTGGGCCTCCATGTCAGTCAAGTACAGGGGCTCGTGCACTTTCCCGGCAACGAAACTTATTACATCAACCGAAACTCAGAAGGGGAGGACAGGGCCGACTTATTCAGACGCCTCAGCTACCTTGCCAAGGCGCCCACCAAGGTCTATCACGACAATATCCACGCATTTGGGTGCTCCAGGTCGCGTAGACCCGGCTCCAGCTCCAGATGGGGGAGTTGTTTGGACTGATTGAGTCGAACATGCAGGCGCTCGGGGGTCTTCCTGTCGATGCCGGTTCTGGCCAGGGCAGCTCCGTGATGGGAGTTGTCCTGGCCTCTGAGATCGCGTAGCGCTAGTGAGTGCTCTAAAAATACGGTACAGTGAAACGACAGAGACGCCCCCTAAGGCAGCAATGTGACAGGAAATTGTAGAAATGACACAGACCTCCACCCTTGAAAGGGTAAGCGACTACATCAAGCACCGACCGCACGGAGCTGTCTTTACCAATGAGCAGGTGGTGAAGTCCACCAGCCTCCCTTCAGGCAACGTATCCAAGGCTCTAAGCCGGCTTTCCGGAAACAAGCGGGTGATCCAGATCAAAAGAGGCTACTGGGTTAGGCCCAGAGAGACTCCTTATGGACGGATCTCCGCCAGTACCGAGGATATCGTTCGCGCAATCGAGCGTCACAAGGACATGCTCGCAGTGCCGGCCGGTGCGGCGGCGGCCAACGCCATTGGCGCCTCGACGCAGATGGCGTTACGGGCAAGCTATGTGACGACGCGACGCGTTGACTCGATCACCGTTGGAAAGCACAAGGTAGAGTTCCGGTACAGCAAGAGTCTGGCTAATGCGGCAACACAGCTGAGTGGCTTGAACAACCATGAGAAGCATCAGGCAGCCACCATCAGAGTGGCACTTCAGTATCTGGGACGTGAGCAGGCTCAAAGTTGCCGCAAGCCCATAGAAAAGGCTGTCAGCGCTTTAACGCCTCAGGCTCGGAAAAAGCTGCGCTCAACACTGAATGGCCCTCTGGCATGGGCTCGCGAATACGTGGAAGGTTAGACCATGGAGACTCCGTACCTTTTCAGGGTCAACGAACGTGATAGGAGAGCGCTTTTTGAGGCCGCACAAGAGGCAACAGGATGGCCCAGCTACGTCCTGGAGAAGGATTACCACGTAACGCTGGTGCTGAGGGTGCTTTTTGAAGAGCTCAGGCCCCGCTATCAGAACGCAGACGTACCGACACCATTTTTGTTCAAAGGTGGAACGACTCTGAGCAAGGTGTTTGAGTGCATAACGCGCATGTCTGAAGACATCGATCTGTCGTTACATCGTGACTTTCTGGGCCACCCAGAGCCGAAGGGTGCCTCGAAATCCCAATTCAAAAAGTACCTGGACAAACTCAACGACAGTGCCCGGGAGACCGTTCGATCCAACCTGCAGCCCGCGTTGGAGGAGCAACTTAAGCGGTTTCACCCGGACTTCTCAGTGGAGGTCATCAATGACGGTATGGACATGGAGGTGCTTTATCCGCAAACCATTGCGACACAAGAGAATTTTTCGGGATATATCAAACCGCGTGTACTGGTTGAATGTGGCGGGCGCGCCGGCTTTGAACCTCACGCACGGCATACAATCTCCCCGATGGCCCTGAGTGCGCTTGGAATCAGCGATGATCAGTGCGAGGTAGAGGTTCTTGGATGCGATAGGACATTCTTCGAAAAGCTGACAGCTGTTCACGAGATCAACAATCGCGCTCAAGAGAAGATGAGTGAACGCCAGTCCCGCCACCTGTACGACCTGGTTTCGATCAACAACGAGTTTCCCCAGTACATTGATAACCGAGATCTGCTCGCCACGGTAGTCGAGCACAAAAAGTGGTATTTCCGCCGTAGTTCTGCCAATTGGGACCACGCGGTACCAGGGACATTCACGATCCTTCCAAGCGGAGAGGTCAAAGAGCAGTTCAGAGAAGACTGGTCCAAAATGGAGGATATGTTTCCTGGCGGTTTGCCTTATACCTTCGATGAATTGATAAATCAGTTGGGACTGATCGAGAAGAAAGTTAACTCTCTTTGATTCTGCCTCAAACAAGTGTCAAAAAATTAACCTTACTGTCTGTGACTCAGGATCTATCTGAGATCTTGGTAGGCCGGGGTATGGGCCATAAATGCGAAGGTCGTAATCGAGAGGAATGGCTTGATGCTTGATAATGTTAAACCAATCGTATCCGCACCGGATCCATTCCTTGGCCTTTCCGTCCCCGAGTGGCAGGCACTAGGTACTTTCCTCGCGGTGCTCGTTGCACTGACCTCACCCTTTGTTATGCATGCGCTTGAAGTGTGGCGCAAAAAACAGGCAGACGAGCGTTCGGCTGGCGCCGCTTTGGTCGCCATAGCTTGGGATCTCCAGGAACTCAGGACATTGATGAAACATTTGATCTCTTATTCAGATGCTAATCCCGAGGAGTTCAAGAAGGTTTCTAAGTATTTGGTTGAAAGCACACCTCAAGCAAGTTCTGAAGTAGGACTGGAAGCGCCAGATGCTAAAATTACCCTAATTGAAAAGCTGGATGATCAATTTTCTATCGCATTTGCGAACTGCCTAGGTAATAAGGGCAAAGTACTGAAAGCACTTCAAGGTTATTGGGACCTTTATGAGGGTATGGAAAACATCCAGGAAGAGAGTCTTAGGAAAACCATAATAGAACGGGCTGAGCAGTGTGCCTCTGAAATTGATTTCATCATGAGAGATATTCCATGGGAGGCATACCGGGAGGTAGTCAATGATCCGAGTAGTTGTAGCAACATAAAGGATGAAAAGGCTTAATTGCGGATCTTACTCTATCCACTCAGTTAAAAGCCAAACATCACAGACACGCGTTTCCGATGCACTGTGGGTTGATCTTAAGCAGCCATAAGGTAATCAGCCATGGTGAGTGGTAGGTGTTGTGAGTGATTGTTCGGTGTTGGAAATATCGACGGTTGGACATGCGAGCTTTTCCCGAACTACCAAATCAATATCTGAGCCTATGGAGACCCACTTCGTCATCAAGGTTTCCAGCCTCCCGTTCAAACGTTTCCGCCACTTCCTCGAGTATTGTTGCTGCGGCTGGCCAACGGGCTCGTTGCGCATCAGCCCAAGACCTATAAGTAGCGGCCAATTCTCGTTCCTGTTGGCCTCCCTCAAAAAGGCTCCTTGAGGTAACACCACGGCTATTGATTAAACCACTATGTAAACCGCTCATCAATCTGTCGTTAGGAATACTCTGGATTATGTTGCGAACAGCGAAACAGGGCCAAACTCCGTTCTCGTCGGCCGGGGCATGAGCCATCACTCCTCCGATCCGGAAATCTGCTTGATCCAAGCAATCAACTGCTTGGCACATCTCTCGTGCTTCCTGGACCCATATCTCCAATTCCTCTTCATCGACCCAGCCATTAGGCTTTAAGCCGGGAATAAGCCGCCAATTCCACAGGACAACCCATGATAATTGAGCAGCATTTCGATGCTTTTCCGTTGAAGCCTCTGTGTCCTCTTGCTCATCCTCAGGTTTGTAGAGCCATCTGATCAGGGTGGTGAAATCAGAGGGAGATCTAGCAATTAAACGATGGAAAGCCATTTCCGAACGGTCTGAGTGATTGAAAACTCTGCAGAACGGCACTTCTAGGGCGGCAATCTCCGAATCTGAAATATCGTCACGCTGATCCAACACCTTGAAAAGTTCTTTAACTGGGTGACCGAGGCTTCGCCCTGATCTTTGATGACGGTTCTCAGGAGTTGCCAATTCCCTAAGAGCCCGACAAATGACCTGTGTCGACAAGAACTTTGCTGATTGGGGAATTCCGATTCTTTCGATTACGTCTTCAGACCTGCCAACATCGAGAGCCTTTTCAATAACTGTCTCATAATCAGAGTCATTTTTTTGATCAATAACCCATATATTGGCTTGCCTCCAGTACTCATCAGAAAGCGAAGGCCATAGTTGTTCTAGTTTCTCCCAAGTGTCTGATGTTACAGGGAGTGCCAATAAGATTGACAAAATTAGTTCTGATCGCCATGACTCAGACATGGCACAGGTTAAGATCTCGGTTGTCCAATCCCAGCCAAGGGCTTTGTGGCGTTGAAAAGTGTAAGCCTTTATAAATTGCTGGAAAGCGGCTGTTGTCACCTGACTATTTCCACTGTGCTTTTTTATCAACGCGTCGAGAGATTCTACGTCATTCCTCCGAGCCGCAATAACCGCAACTTCAGTAGGATCGCCAGCTTTTTCTGCAAGAACAAGAATCCCGCTCAGTCCCTCGGATGAAACGATCTCCTCAAGTGCAGTTAAGCGGTACTCGAGAGCAGCCTCTACTTCAGAGCGTCGAGTACCTGGTATGTCTACCCAATGGTTGTCGAATAACCACCGGTGGCGTTCTGTCGGGTCAGAGGGACTTGAAAGATTCTCAATCTGGAGTAACAGGTCCTCTTCCTCTTGATCTGTAGTGTCCTGAAGACTTAAAAAGTAATGATAGCTTCTGACTTGATTGCGAATTACTTCAAGACTACCATCCAAAAGTTTTTCTTTTATCTGGTTTTTAAGTGTTCGAAAAAGCCTAAACCGATACTCAGGAGGGAAAGCTTGGAGCTGGCATTTAAATATGTCTACCCACCTCTCTCTACGGCACCCTACATGCTCTTCGATACGGTCCAAAACCGGTTTAGTTTCCCAGTATAAATCCGATGTCGTTTCCGGAGTCTGGGGGGTACCGGAAACAGGAAGCCAGTGCGGATTACGAGTTCCAGACGTAATGTCATGAAGCTTGGGTGCCAAGCTTGTAAGCAGATTCCATCCTACATCTGGATACCAGTCAATGACTCTATCCAGCACCTCCAATCGTTGGTTCAACGGCGCAAATGTAGCAGGGTGCCAAGGCAAGAAAATGTCTCGTAAACTCTTGGCTGGCCGATTCGAAAAAGTACCTCCGGGGTCGTGCCTAGCTAATGCTGCGAGTGCGAGGGAAACGCGGGGTAAAAGAGTTGGCTCCCAAGCCAATGCTTCCAACCCCCACAAAAGATTTGCATGACGACAACCACTGGTAAATGCATCGCCCTCTTCATCGAACAAGGCTATTACCGGAGGTTTCTCCTGCGTTAATGATTCTTCAAGAGCAGAGAGAAATGCCTTTGGTGATACTTCTGCCAAATCATCTAAGTTGCCAGAGAGGGAAAGCCAACGTTCGCCGGACTCACGGGATAAGAGGTCCTTAACGAGGCGATAACCAATGTCACTTGGATGGATAGTCGTATGGATGTCTTCCAACTTTGCAGTATAGTTGGTCAGCAAAGCGAGCGTGCCAAGAACGCCTTCCCTTAATACTTCTGAATGTTCAAAAACCTTCCCTTTGACAGGAGCCATATAGCGTTCATCTGGAGGGAGGTCCAGGGCAGGGTCTCGCTGACTGAGTAATTCAAACGCCGTCGCTTGAAGAGTTGTAAGGTGCTCATCATTTAAGTAAGGCGCTATAAAATGCAGAGCATCTACGGGGGCAGTTATACGCCAATATCCTTTGACGCGAACCACTGGCGGGTCTACTTCATTAGTAAGAGCTGTTAGCTCGGAACGAAAATCGTTGTAATTCTTCCCAGACAGCGCAGCGAGAGCTTCTCTATCCCCTAAATTGTTGTCCTCTATTACACTCCGGCTACTATCAACCCAAGCGCCTGCTAAGAAGGCAGGAACAACGAGGCGCACTTTTTCAGGGGTAACCCAATCAGGAGAGCCGAGAGCCCCCCGCTCTCTACGAAAAGCCGATAAGGTACAACCAGTATGTATGGCTATCGATTCCGCTTCCGTTTCTTTGAAGCCTAACTCCTGAAGTGATTCTGAAAACGCGTGACGGGTCGGCCGAAATAAGGTGATCATTTCATCACGCCGCCCAGCTGTATAGCCGCATGGAACAAAGACGTGATGTCCTCCGCTAACAGGGGAGGCTGGGCTTTGAATCTCTTCGGAGCCCACTATGATGACCAAAGGGGTATTCCATCTTTTCAGTGCTTGGAAAGCAGCCTCATCTTTAGCAATGACTGAACGTGCTAGGGCAACTCTCCCTGAGGAGTCTAAGTTTGTATTTAACGCTGCAGCGAAAAAAGCGATTGCTTCGTCAGGGGTGTGCGCTCGTACAACACGCTTTGACGGATTTTCGTTGGTCCATTTGATAAATTCACTGGCAGTCTCTTCTCGGCCGGATAGCACAAGTCTTTCCGAAACAGGGGGGTCAGTTTCGTCAGCCCATTCGATCCAGTATTCCTGCAATGATTGAAAGGAACCAGTAATTTTGCCCATGCGCTCCGCAACCCAAAGAGCAACTGCGGGCGCTTGCTCAAGCATGCACTCCAAATCATCGGCATCTAAAACAATAACATCTTTCCAAGTCCCTTCTGATCGCCTTGTATCACGCCATTTTTTCTTACCAACCGGCCATCGGCGTGGTGTTACGAATACAAACGTTGTATCTGCAGGTGTGACATTACCTGGCTGCATTGTCCGTTTGTCATAATCAGCATCGGCCTTCTGTTTTTTACTTTTGCTGGTGCCGAACTCCCATACTGACTTACCAGCGGGAATATGCTCAGTTCCCCCAATGGTCTCAATGACTCCGTCCCAGCCACCAGTATTGACGCTGTCGCCAGATGGCATTTCTAGCTCTGCTATCCTCTCGGTAGATGCATAAATGAGAAGACGTAGTACTTGCGGTAGCAGCTGCTCAGAAATGCGCTCATCTGCCCAACGATCGAGGTCTGTCGCTGTAATCCAATCCATGGTGGCCCCTAAAAGATATCAGGTGATTTTTACCTTAAATCCGGTTCCAATGTCACTCAAGCTGGAAACCGGAATAATGATGTCTCACCAGAGACTTGTCATCCCGGGGATTCCCATTGGATCTATGCGAAGTTATGGAGGAGGGTCATAAAGGGACATTACTAAGCCAGAAGCAGGCTAGAGCGGGTAGGTCAGTCATGCCTTACTCAATACATCTAAAATTGACGCTCCTATGCTTTCACTGCACCCTTATCCCCAAACGGCCTCTATGCCTCCGACACCACCTGTCGCAGGCGCCGCTCAGAATCGCGTCAATCGCACCGATCCAACGCCCCTTTGCACGGAGCCCGAATGAACACGGAAAACCACTCCGAGATTGCGTCCTTTATCTGGTCCATCGCCGATCTGCTGCGCGGCGATCTCAAGCAGTCCCAGTACGGCCGCGTCATCCTGCCGTTCACCCTATTGCGCCGGATGGAATGCGTGCTGGAGCCGACGAAAGACGCGGTGCTGGATGCCGCCAAACAGCACGCGGATAAATCTGAAACCGCCCGAGACCGCCTGCTGCACCGCGCCGCGGACCAGCCCTTCTACAACAGCTCCCCACTGAGCCTCGCGTCCCTGTCAGACACGCAGACCGGCGAGGACCTGATGAGCTACGTGCACTCGTTCAGCGCGCAGGCCCGGGCCATCTTCGAACACTTCAACTTCGAGGACTTCGTCCAGCAGCTGGAGAGCAGCAACCTGCTGTATCAGGTGGTGCAGGAATTCGCGGCCGTGGATCTGAGCCCGAAGCGCATCTCCAACTTCGGCATGGGCAGTGTGTTCGAGGAGCTGATCCGCAAGTTCGCGGAGAGTTCCAACGAAACGGCAGGGGAACACTTCACCCCCCGCGACATCGTGCACCTGGCCACTTCCCTGGTGATGACCGGTGAGGAAGACCACCTCCAGCCGGGCAAGATCCTGACCATCTACGACCCGACCTGCGGAACCGGCGGCTTCCTGTCGGAGGCGGAATCCTACGTGAAGTCCATCAGCGAGCAGGTGGATGTCTCCGTCAGTGGCCAGGAGCTCAACCCCGAGTCCTACGCCATCTGTGTGGGCGACATGCTCATCAAGGGCGAGAAGGTCGAGAACATCAGGCTGGGCAACACCCTCTCGGACGATCAGCTGCGCGGCAATTCGTTCGACGTCATGCTCAGCAATCCGCCCTTCGGTGTGGACTGGAAGAAGGTGCAGGACAAGGTCCAGAAGGAACACAAGGAGCGCGGCTATGAAGGGCGCTTTGGCCCCGGCCTGCCACGGGTCTCGGACGGCTCGCTGCTGTTTCTCATGCACCTGGTCGCCAAGATGCGCCCGGCCGACAAGGGCGGCTCTCGCATCGGCATCATCCTGAACGGCTCGCCACTGTTTACCGGTGGCGCCGGCAGTGGTGAATCCGAGATCCGGCGCTACATGCTGGAGCACGACCTGGTGGAGGCCATTGTCGCGCTGCCGTCGGACTCGTTCTTCAACACCGGCATCAACACCTACGTCTGGGTGCTTTCCAACGACAAGCCCAAGCAGCGGCGCAACAAGGTCCAGCTCATCAACGCGGCGGATCGCTGCGCCAAGATGCGCAAATCGTTGGGCAGCAAGCGCAACTACATCCCGGAATCCGAGCAGGACGAGATCGTGCGCCAGTACGGCCGGTTCGAGGAGACGGACGAGAGCAAGATCTTCCCGACCCAGGCCTTCGGCTACCGGCGCATCACCGTAGAGCGCCCGCTGCAGCTCAACTTCCAGGCCTCACCGGAGCGCATTGAGCGTATGAAGGGCGAGAAGTTCTTCGAAAAGCTCTCCGAGACGGACCAGGCCAACCTGATCAGCGCCTGCGAAAGCCTGGGCGACACCCTCTATCGCAACCGCGAAGCCTTCCTGGAAGCGCTGAAGGGCGAATGCACCAAGGCCACCTTCTACCCCGGCACCGCCCAGCTCAAGAACATCTGGAAAGCACTGGGCGAGCACGACCCGGAAGCTGACTACTGCCGGGACAAAAAAGGCAACCTCGAAGCCGACCCGGACCTGCGGGATAACGAAAACGTCCCGCTCGGCGAGTCCGTCTACGACTACTTCGAGCGCGAGGTCCTGCCCCATGTGCCGGACGCCTGGATCGATGAGTCCAAGACGGACGACAAGGACGGCGAAGTCGGCATCGTCGGCTATGAGATCCCGTTCAACCGCCACTTCTATGTATTCGAGCCGCCCAGGCCGCTGGAGGAAATCGACGCGGACCTCAAGGAATGCACGGATACGATCAAGCGGATGATCGAGGAGATGGCGGTATGAGCTATCCGAGTTATTCGGAGTATCGAGATTCAGGAGTAGAGTGGATAGGCGCTATTCCTTCCCACTGGAAAGTATCCCCGCTCCGAGGCTTTGCAGAGCACACTCCACTTGCTTTTATTGATGGTGACTGGATTGAATCCCCGTTTGTAACTGACGAGGGGGTGCGTCTAATACAAACCGGAAATATAGGTATTGGGGAATATAAAGAGAAAGGGTTCCGGTATATCAGTGAAGAAACCTTTATTCAGTTGAAATGTACTGAAGTAAAGCCTGACGATATTTTGATATGTCGGCTAGCTGAGCCAGTGGGTCGAGCCTGTAAGGCTCCAGACTTTGGCGTAAAGGCCATAACCTCTGTCGATGTTTGTATTCTGAAACCCAACGACCGGGCCGTCGCCAATTTCCTAGTCTATGCGCTTTCTTGTGATCAATATCTGCAGTTCATGGATGCCGTTGCCCGAGGGGGAACGAGACAGAGGGTTAGTAGAACGTTCCTTGGGACTGTTCGCCTTCCAACGCCGCCCGAAGTGGAACAAACCCAAATCGCCCGTTTCCTCGACTACCAAACCGCCCGCATCGACGCCCTGATCGCCGAACAGCAACGCCTGATCGAGCTGCTCAAGGAAAAGCGCCAGGCGGTGATTTCCCATGCCGTGACCAAGGGGCTGGATCCGGATGTGGCGATGAAGGATTCCGGGGTGGAGTGGCTTGGAAAGGTACCGGAGCATTGGACTACGTGCAAAGCAACTTATCTAGGAAGATTCTTTGGCTCTGAGCCTATAGCTGACAATGAGATTGTTTCCGATGGAAATGTTCCTGTTCTAAAAGTTGCCTCACTTTCTAAAGATTCGATAGAAGTTAGGGAATGGGAGTGGTACGCGGAACCCGAACGAGAGAATATCTATCGGCCACATTCCAATTTCGTGGCGTTTCCTAAAAGGGGTGCCGCGATTTTTATTAATAAAGTAAATGTTGTACGGACCAAGGCATTACTAGATCCCAATCTCATGGGGTGGAAGGTAAGTCCGGATGTTTGCCTGGATTACATGGCATATTCTTTAAAGTGCCGTGATATTAGTGATCTAGCCGATGTTTCTACAGTGCCTCAAATCAACAACAAACATATAGCTCCTGAAAAGTTTCCATGTCCACCAAGAGACGAGCAAGAGAGAATTTCCTCATTTATAGATCGCAGGACTTACGATTTTGAGGAACTAATAACTACTGCGCTTAAGACTGTTGATTTGCTTGAAGAGCGCCGCTCGGCCCTGATTTCCGCTGCCGTCACCGGCAAGATCGATGTCCGCGAATGGGAACCGCCGGTTTCTGAAACCTTTCCACAATCCACTGCCAGCGAAGAAGCGCCAGCCTGAGCCCGATTCAAGGAATACGGCTTATGGTCTACAGTGGGAGCAATTCGATAAAACAAGGCGAAGCGTAACGTCATGGCCGACGAACGAGAGCACCAGTTCCAGACCGACATCATCAGTGAGATGACCGCCCAAGGGTGGCAGACCGGCACGGCGGACGGCTATGACCGGGAGCTGGCGCTCTACACCGAGGATCTGGTGGATTTCTTCAAGGAGGCCTACCCGGATCGCTGGCAGAAGTTCGCCAAGGCCTACCCCGGGGATCCGGAACGCCAGCTGTGCGTGGCAGTAGACCGGGAGCGGCGCAAGAAAGGCACGCTCTTCGTCCTGCGCAATCCCGTGCGCCTGCCCGGCCACTACATCGAAGCCTGCGCCTTCAAGCCCGACCACGGCATGAACCCGGAGTCCGAGCAGCGCTACCACGCCAACCGGCTGCGGGTGGTGCCGGAGGTGTCCTACTCGCCCCATGCCGGGGAGAACTACAACCCCCGGCTGGATCTGGTGCTGTTCGTCAACGGTATCCCCACGGCTACGCTGGAGCTCAAGAGCGAGTTCAAACAATCTGTGGAGCGGGCCAAGCGGCAGTACCAGCACGACCGGCCGCTGAAGGCGCCCACCAACAAGCAGGTGGAACCGCTGCTTGCGTTCAAGACTGGGGCGCTGGTGCACTTCGCCGTCAGCCAGGACCGGGTAGCGATGACGACCCGCCTGGCCGGCAAGGACACGGGCTTCCTGCCCTTCGACAAGGGCACCCCGGAAGGCGCGGCGGGCAACCCGACGCCGGCCGATCCCAACGAATACGCCACCGGCTATCTCTGGAACGACGTCTTCGCCCCGGATGCCTGGCTGCGGATCCTGCAGCGCTTCCTGCATCTGGAGCAGAAGGAAGAAGAAGACTTCCACGGCAACATCCAGAAAAAGGAGGCGCTCATCTTCCCGCGCTATCACCAGTGGGAAGTGGTTAATCGGCTCATCGAGACGACACGCCAAGAGGGCGCCGGCGAGCGCTACCTGATCCAGCACAGCGCCGGCTCCGGCAAGTCCAACTCCATTGCCTGGACGGCGCACCAGCTCGCCGGGCTCTACGACGACAACGACGCCAAGCTGTTCAACTCGGTCATCGTCATTACCGACCGAACGGTGCTCGACAGCCAACTCCAGAACACCATCCGCCAGTTCGAGCGTACCGAGGGCATGGTCCGGGCCATCACCCGGGATGAGAAAACCACCCAGAGTAAGTCCGAGCAACTGGCCGACGCGCTGCGTAAGGGCACGCGCATCATCGTGGTCACCATCCAGACCTTCCCGGCGCTGTACGATGCCCTGGAGAAGGATAAAGCGCTCGCCCAGGGCCGCTATGCGGTCATCGCCGACGAGGCCCACTCCTCCCAGACCGGCACCTCGGCCACCAAACTGAAGGCACTGTTGGGCGGTGGCGATGATGACGACGAAGGCGAGGTCAGCGCCGAAGAGCTGCTGGATGCGGCGGTGTCCTCACGCAAGCCACCCACGCAATTGAGCTATTACGCCTTCACCGCCACGCCCAAGGCGAAGACCCTGGAGCTGTTCGGACGCCGACCCAATCGCAACGAACCGGCCAGCGAAGACAACCTCCCGGAGCCGTTCCACCTGTACTCCATGCGCCAGGCCATCGAGGAAGGCTTCATCCTGGATGTGCTGAAAAACTACGTGACCTACAACGTCGCCTGGAAGCTGGCGCATCCCCACGGGGATGAAGAGGAAGTGGAGTCCCGCAAGGCCTCGGCCACACTGGCGCGCTGGGTGCGCCTGCACCCCTACAACATCAACCAGAAGGTGGAAGTCATCGTTGAGCACTTCCGCGCCAACGTGCGCCACCTGCTCGACGGCCAGGCCAAGGCCATGGTGGTGACCGCCAGCCGCCAGGAAGCGGTGCGCTACATGCTGGCGATGCGCAAATACGTTCAAGAGCACGGCTACCGGGATGTTTTCCCGCTGGTGGCGTTCTCCGGTGAGGTGGCTGCCGATGAGGTGATCCCGGAGCCGGTGACCGAGACCAGCAAGCTGCTTAACCCGGATCTGCACGGCCGCGACCACGCCGAGGCGTTCGACACGGACGATTACAACGTGATGCTGGTGGCCAACAAGTTCCAGACCGGCTTTGACCAGCCCAAGCTCTGCGCGATGTACGTGGACAAGAAGCTGCAGGGCGTGGAGTGCGTGCAGACCCTGTCCCGACTGAACCGCGTCTTCCCGGGTAAGGAGACCTTCATTCTGGATTTCGTCAACGACGCCTCGGACATCCAGGAAGCCTTCGAGCCCTATTACCAGCAGACCGAGCTGGCCAACGTATCCGACGCCCAGGTGGTCTACGACCTGTTCGACAAGCTCAACGAGTCCGATATCTACACTTGGACCGAGGTGGAGGCATTCGCTACAGCGTTCTTCGACCCCAAGGCCAAGTCAGCCCGCCTCGATAATGCCTGCCGACCCGCGAAGGATCGCTTCAAGGCCCGCTACGACGACGCCCAGAAGCAGATGCAGGAAGCCCGAAAACAGGCCCGGGAAGCAGAGCGAAAGGGTGATGAGAGAGCCCAGAAACGCGCCGAGCACGACCTCAAACAGGCCGGCGAGCAACGCGACGCCCTCGATACCTTCCGCAAGGACCTTCAGAGCTTTGTGCGCGCCTACGAATTCCTCTCTCAGATCGTGTTCTATAACGACCGGGACCTGGAGCAACTCTGCGTCTTCGCCAAAAACCTCCACGGCCTCCTGCGCGTTGAAAGGCTGGAAGAAGACATTGATGTCTCCGAACTGGAGCTCACCCATTACCGGCTGACCAAGCAGGCTGAGAACCGCCTAGAGCTTGGCGACGAACAGGGTGAGTACAACCTTTCACCGGTCAGCTCCGTGGGCTCCGGCAAGGCTCATGACCCGGAGACGAAGCGTCTCTCCGAGATCATCGACTCACTCAACGAGATTTTCGGCAGCGACATCAGCGAGAGGGATCAGCTCCATTACGCCGAGGGACTTGCAGGCCGCCTGGAACGCGAAGAGTCGGTGATGAACCAGGTGCTGAACAACGACCCGAACCAGATCATGCACGGCTCCTTCCCGCAGAAGCTCCAGGATCTGGTGCTGGATGACATGAACGAGCACCAGAGCATGGCGGAACGGGCAATGGAAACGCCGGAGAATGAGGTGAAGCTGGCGCATTTGGTGCTGCGGTTGTTGCTGGATAAGCATCAGCGGCCGAGTGCGGTTGACGGCCAGGGGAGGTGAAGGCTGCTGCCTCTCACCTGCAAACCCGGGCGATTTATACAGTGGTATTGAATGTGTAAAAGCAGGAATTCAAACGATTACACAGAAAGGGACGGGGTTGGCTTTAACATTTTATGTATGCGGCGGTTTTAGGGTTTCTGAAGTATTAGCGACGGTGGAGTTATCTAGAATTCAGGGATATTGATAACGCCGAATTCCATCCATTACCTGTTACCACCAATAAGTTCAAATATGGCAAAGGTTACGAAAAAACTTACTCCGGCTCAAAAGCGTGCGAAGAAAGCCGCGAAGGCCGAGCGACAAAGGAAATACCAGTGGGTCTTTATGAACGGCAAGCAAGTCAGAATAAAGCGGCCTCCAACCGTGGATGGCATACCGGTAGGTCAGTTCATTGAGGAGAACGCTGATCCGATCTGGTTGCACCAGAATGAACTGTGGGAGCTTATGCCGCTGGAAGACTCTATTTTCGAACCTGACCCGGCCACCGAATCAGAGACAACTGAAGATCAGCATGGGATACCGTTTTGACTTCAATCAGCTGAGCAGCGCTAACCAGGTCATCCACCGCATTTCGGGTGTTAGGACTTTATGAATCATCTCGAACAACTCGTTGCTGAGTGGTATGAATACGGAGGGTATTTCGTCCGTCGAAATATTCAGGTAGGGCCTCGTTCGAATGGTGGCTACGAGGGCGAGCTTGATGTTGTGGCTTTTCATCCTGGGCAGCAACATTTGGTTCATATCGAACCGTCTATGGATGCAAACTCATGGGCAATACGAGAGCAGCGTTATAGTAAAAAGTTTGAAGCCGGGCGGCAGCATATCCCGGCGCTGTTTGAGGGCATCAGTTTACCCCAAGAAATCGAGCAAATTGCTCTCCTTGGGTTTGCCAGCAATGCAAACGTAAAAACCTTGGCAGGTGGTCGAGTAATGACAACCTCTGAGCTGTTTGCAGAGATTGTCGCCGGAATTGGCAACAAGAAAATTGCTAAGGCAGCTGTCCCAGAGCAGTTTCCTTTGCTGCGAACTATCCAGTTTGCCAGTGAGCACCGTCATGCTGCTGGCTGGTGCTAACAATACGCGTCACGCGGATGGCCTTTACGGCGCTTCGCTCTGTAAAGGCCACCGGTGCGCTCTGCGTTGGGCGGCAAGTAGGAATTGGCAATGAACAGAGCGATCACTTTCTTGGCTAGCAGCTTGTCCCTCCTAGTTGGGGGCCTGCTTTATCTGTGCTTCCGCCCAGAATCGCTCACGATGTTTGCCTGGGTGAAGTTAGTCGGACTTTACCCAACGGTTTCTGAGCTTCGGATGCAGGGCGCCTCAATTGCCCCAATACTTCCTGATTGGTTGATATTCTCAGCGCCAAATGGGCTTTGGGTGTTTTCGTTCGGTGCTTTGATGGTCACCCTATGGGGAAGCGCGCGATTGTCAGTTGCCTTCATCTGGGTGGCTGCGTTATGGGTTGTTGGCATCACTTCGGAGGTCATGCAACTTTTTAGCATCGTATCTGGGGTTTATGATCCGGCCGACGTTATCGCGTATACGATAGGTTTACTTGGGATTTTTGTATTTAATAAAAAAGGGGAGAGGCATGAACAATAAGACAGTTCTATCGCTAGGTGCATTTGTTTTATTTCTGGTGTTTGCGGCTGGGAGTGGCGACAGTGGTAGCAGTAAAACGCCAGCGGAAAAGGCTGAAGACCGCCGAAAAGGTTTTCATTGCTTAAGTGGGTGGGATGGGTCGCACCGCGAAGTAGTAAGGCGCGTAAAAAGTAGGCTTAGAGATCCGGATAGCTTTGAGCATATTGAAACCAGAATTACTCCTAACAAAAATGGTGAACACACAGTGATAATGCAATATCGAGCTAAAAATGGATTTGGCGGAATGACTGTTGGATCAGCTTTGGCTACGATAGCGAACTCCGACTGCTCTGTTTCCAGTCTCGATATTAATTAAACGAGGTAAATTCTAGCCAGGCGCAGCGACAGGATTCCAATTTTCTGCACGGCATTGTTACGGTTCGAGCTGACGTACGTGGAGAAGAGGGAATGAACGGAGCATTGCCGCCCAACAAATCGTTGCACCTGACGTTTAACCCGCCACGCATTTTTGCTCTCGCAAAAACACGCGTCGCCTCAAACGCAGGTGAACTCAGGCGTTATGTACTGAGAGGATAGCGAGTGAGGTCGTTTGTAATAGCCCTAACAACAGTCTTGGTGCTTGCATTCGCATCAATGGCGGCTATTGGTGGGTATATGGTTTATGAGGAGGTTAAGCCATTAGCCAGTGTGGGTGACGTAGAGGTTACCGTCACTCGGAAGTCACTTGAGCTACGGTTGATGAGCGCTTCTCCGGGAATGGTTATTTTTTGCTTTGGTGCTGCCGGTTTGATTCTTATGGTCTTCAAGGTTCCTACCAAAGAAGTGCTTGGGTACAAGAGAGAAGGTGCGGGCCCCTCAGGCATGGGATTAATTCGAGAGACAAAAATTCTAGATACAAGAAAAACCTATATCCCTTTGCCTATTTGGTGGTTAATAAAGAGAACGCAGCGATTTGAACGAGTCAACGAAAATGCATAACCAGCCGCGTCACACGGATGCGCTTCGCGTTATGTAGACGTTGCGTCTTTCTATAGGGGGAGTAAATGGCAAAGTACGAACCAAACCAACGAATAAAATTTGCATATAAATTAGAAGGTTGGTCGTATGAGAGTGGTAGTCAGTCTGAGTTGAAACGAACTGGCGAAAAGGTTCTTCCTTCTGAATATACGCGGGATATGGAGGGCAAGATATTTTGCCCAGGTTGTTTCACCAATCTGGTCCGGGTTCCGAAGGGAACCGACTACTTTTCAAATGGGCGCGATGCCTACTTTGCCCATTTGCGGACGTATAAACACGTCAAATGCGATCTCCGAGTAAAGCGCTCTGAAGGCAAAAAATTTGATACTTATGAAGAGGCTCAAAAGGCTATCGATGACGAGAATTTGGTCATCGTATCTGGATTCTTGCAGGAAAAACCTCAAGGTCAAAGAGATCCCGCTGGAGTTTATGACGAAACCCCTGTTGAGGATATGAATGGCCCTGTATCTAAGGTGCCTATAGCGCGCCACTCTGGTGAGTCATTTTCCTTACCCAGTAAGATCACCACAGTTGCTGGAATATGCAGAAACTTTGACGAAAATTTATACAAACATTATTTCCTGCCAGGTCGGCAGCATGCCGTCAGGCTAATCGATTTGCTGAAAGATGTTCGGGAGGTTACCCAGAAAGATAGCGCCCCTCGACTGTACTTTGGCAAAATCATTAGATCTTACACTCCCATCAATGACCCCGCCTATCACAACACTCGAATGACAGAGTTAGCTAGTGCACCCAGTGTGAAAGACTTCTATCTCAAAGAAGAACACGGGATTTCCAGTAGTAAAGGTATTAATGACAAGACCCAGGAACGATATGTTCTTATGTGGGGAAAAGTTGGGACGAATGGAATCGGTCTTTGCATTGAAGGGTTGAGTTGGGGGGAATTCGCATTGTTGCCTGCTCAATACGACTACCTTTTAGAGACATAACCAGTGGCTGTTTTCGGACGCGCCCGCGCTGCGCTCCGGCACGCCGCAAAGCTAAGCGCTAGGCATTCCTATGGGCGAAGAGAACCTTTCCATGCTCCGCTACTATAAGCGGCATGTAATTCAAATGAAAAAGATGCTCAATGAGTTGAATCCTGAAGTTGCTGACCTTCGCCCATTGGCTCAGATTCAGGACTATCTAATTGATCGCGTTGTCGACACCGAGGCCAAAATTTCAAAACAGCAAGCATTACGCAAGTCTCTGAAATCGGAACTCAGGAAGAAGGGAACGACCAAGGAACAGTCATCGAAAATCAAAGAACAAATTGCTTCTTGCGACGCAAAAGTCTCAGGGTACAAGTTTCTTCTTTACGTCTGGCGTTGCTTTGGAGATGGCATTGCAAACAAATACGTCAGCAAGTGGAACTTGAAGCGACTGTTTTACGCGCATGATTCCGCCGAAATGAAGCAGGCTCCAGGTCACCTCGGCGGGAAAAGGGGAATTCGCGCTGAAAAGCATCTGATGCAAGAAGCTCTCTCGCACAATGTGCCTGCGCTATTGTGTGACCTCACAAATATCATCAGGCACGGTGATGTCTGTCTGCTCGGCGCATCAGATCCGTTCGTCATTGAAGTCAAGTCGAGCACTAATCGAAATAAGCGTATCGAGCGACAGATGCTGGCGATCCGCACCATTCATGAATACCTTGATAACGATGTGGGTAACGTTGGTGGGTTTCCAGGCATGCAGAGGCAGGCGCTGCCCGTTAAGGAAAGGCACCATAACTGGGCAATAAATCATGTTGCTTTGGAGGCCGTCAATGGTCGGCCATCACGAATCTCTCCTGAAGAGGGGCTCTTCTACATCGGCGTGCCGACACAGAACAGCGCCGATTATGATGAACTCTTTGAAGGTATTGAAGAGCCGATTGTTTTTATGCTCAATCATGATAAGACGGAACAGCTCTGGGGGAATTATTATCCTTTCACGCTCTCGCTTCTTGAGCCTGAAACGCTATATGCATTTCTTAAAGGGAAAATATATCTATTAGTTATCGTTAGCCAGTCTTCATTGCGTCTCCGCGCGGATGCTGCAAGCTTCGACCTCAATGTGGTTATGGCCAATAACGTCGGGTTTGAGTTGCTTAATCGTGAGTCCTCATTCAATAACGAGATTCCGTACGTTGTTTCTGAGCACTTTGCGGGTAGGTTGGCGTTTGAATTTCTCTCACTAGAATGGTTCTTCGAGACTGAAAGACTCATGATCCATGACATGGAAGAGCAGATAAAGCGAGAATGCAAGAATGCCTAACAAGGCAAATTAACTCGCAATACTCGCTGACGCTCGCATTGCGCTGGTTATTTGCAACGTTGAGGCTGTAGAAAAAGTCAGAGCCGGCGACATCAAAGCGCCTGTGTGCGGAATCTGGGTTGGGAACTGTGATGTCACCCCAACCCTTGTTAAGCACGCTTGGCAAAAAATATAGCCCCTTCTGATGGAAGGGGCTTAGACGTCCAGCTCTCTTGCATTGACTCGGCACTTACTACACCTTTGATGAGGCCGCCAGGCGCTCCTTTATTCCATGGGCTTGGAAATTTGAACCCTGCTCTGATCGCTGCAGATCCTCGTCTCCAGCAGCTTCAGGGTAAAATTCCTCCATCACCGCAGCTGCCTCATCCTCCGAGTGCTCGAACTCGGCATTCTCAAAACCTCGCCTACCGGCTTCATCCAGTGCCGCCTGGTCGTACCCAGCTTGCTGCATGGCCTGCTCACCTTTCTTGGCCTCCTGGATTTCACTCTGTACGGACTGGCCCTCACGAACCGTCAGATCCACATAATAGATCGGCGTCCGGTGACTCTGAGTGGTGCTTTTGCCACGCAGGCGCAGTTCCAGCGGCATGAACGCCAGTCGGTTGCCGGAAACGGCCTGGTAGTAGCGCAGTCGAGCCGCCAGGGTTCGGATACTGTTATAGCCGGTGGTACGGAAGATGAAGGTGCCCAATTCATCGTCATCCCCAATACGCACGTTCAGCCGTCCATAGGGCTTGCATAGCCCACCCTTGCCGAACTCGCAGAGCGTCGGCCCAGGGCATGGCAGTGACTGCACACCGGACTCTGTGAGGCGTCGACAGCTCTCCCCGTCGCCTACACAGACTGGCCGGCCATTGGTGCGGTCGAATAGGGTGTATTCCGCCCGCAGGTTCAGGTCGGCGTCATTGAACAGCATCCGCACCGGGATGGTCCGGAGCTTGTTGTTGGGCGCGGCTTCCCTCAGCTCCTCATCTTTGGGGTGGATGATCCACTCCCCCTGTTCCTGGATTTGGGTGGTGATCGTAAATTGGTTGTCTTTCTGGGGCAGACGCTGGCCGTTTTTCTCAACGACCCGGCCAATGCTGATCCGGCCCAGTACCGGTGGTGTGATGGCAAGCCCTTTAATCATGGCGATTACCTCCTGGTGGTGATTAGGGTGAGGCGGCCTGAGCCGCCCCGGTGGTGTGGATGAAATGGCATCAGTCGTTGATCAGGAACCGACGACTGCCTGGTTTGGTCACCGGGTACTGATCCAGCAGTTGGGGCTGGTCTTTCAAAAGCCGTTTGGTATCGAGGGCCACGCTGTCGTTGCTCTTTCGCCAGGACACGGTGCCCTGGGGGAAGATCGCCCTGGTGGCCTCGCCCATGCGTTGCTGGAGGGTGTGCTTGAGCTGGGCCTCCGCCTGCTTCAGCGCCTCCATCTGGCGGCGGGCGGACTGGAGCTGGTCGAAGGTCTTGCAGGCCTCGCGGTCATCCCGAAGGTCCAGCTCCTCGCCGTTGTCGCTTGGATAGAGGTGGCGCAAGGCCCGGTCGGCGGAATCGGAATAATCCGCCGGCAGTGGGATATCCGACTCCACGTAGCTCCAGAACTGGCGTTCCAGGCGGATCAGCTCGGCAATGAGCTCATCATCGCGCTGGATGCGATAGATCTTGAGCTCCTGGCCGCACAGCAGCACGCACACATCGGCCGCCTTCTTGCCGGTGACCGCCAACTGGTGCTGGACCTGGCACTGGACATAGTCCGGTACGCCATTGCGCCACTTGCGGGATCCGAACTCCCCGGCGGTTTTGCACTCCAGGACCTGGACCTCGTCGTCGCCGACCACGGCGTAATCCAGGTTGGCCAGCATCCAGGCTTTATTGGGATCCGGGTGTTGGAGTACCGAATTCACGCGCCGGACCTTACGCCCGGTACGCTTGCTGTAGTGCTCGGCCACGATCGGTTCCAGGACATTGCCCCAGTAAACGGGGGAGCCCTGATCATCGGGATCGGGCTTTGGAAGCGTTGCGTCTCTTCCCGTTTTGACCATCCACAGCTCCAGCGGGGACTGGTAGGGGCTGAGCCCGACGGCAGCTGCTGCGTCACTGCCGCCAAGGCCGTTTCTTCGGATCGCGAGCCACTCATCCCGGCTCATGGATTTGGTGGAGACCAGCCGCAGAGCGGCCTTGTGGGATTGTTGGGGTTGCTGCATTTCCATGGGGGTTTCCTCCAGACGAAAAAAAGCCCGCCGGAGCGCTTGGCTCCGACGGGCTTCTATGTCGTTATCAGTGGTTGATTGGGCTCAGGCGGCCAGAGCCAGTGCCTTTTCGAAGGCGCGTTCCTTAATGGCCGCCCCATTGCCGAACCAGGCCGAATCCAGCCGGTGATCGACGCTCTTGGCCCGGCGCTCGTGGTCGATGAACTCCGTCACCGCGTTGACCAGGCCGTAGGCCGTGCCATTGGAAGACGCCAGCTGTGAGCCGGTGCCGTTGCCCTCGAACATGGACAGGGCCTGCTTCATGGCCCGTTCGTTGGTCTTACCGGCAGCCTGACCAGGGATGTCGGTGAACAGTTCCCGGTAGAAGTCCTGAGCCTCGCGGTCCTTCACCTTGCGTTCGCTCAGCGTCTTCAGCCGGTACATGAACTCATCCCAGGCCGTGACCGAGATGCCCAGTTGCTTCTTCACCGCTTCGGCGTCGAACTGAGTGCTGTGTTTGACCTTCACCGCACCACCCGCTCCCTTCACGGCGACTGCCAGGGTGTTGTTGCACACCACCCTCACGCTGGTGAACTGAGCCGTTGTGGCCATGCTGCCGTCACAGGCCGTGGCCAGCAGAACGTAGGCATCGGTCTGGTCACCGCCTTTTAGCGTGGTGGACTGGCCTGTGCGGGCCAGCGCCCAGAGCTTGCGCCCGCCCTTGAACGAGCCAGCGGTCTCCAGCTCAAAGCCGGAGATTTCGGTCAGATCCCGATAGAACTCCAGGACCTCTTCGGGCTGGACCACGTTGAAGCGGTCCCCGACGACCGACAGCGGCGCCTGGTTGTCCGAGCGGTAGAGCACCTTGCTGCCCGGCACACTCGCCAGCTCCTCGCTCCCTTCCCCGTCGACCACAGGGAACTGCACGGGGCTTTCCTCAATGGACCAGTTCAAACCTGCCTGGCGCGCCCAGACATCCAGCGGTTGGCCGCTGTCCAGTTGATTGCCCAGGCCATGCCAGGGTGTGCGGCCCACGTAAGCCATTGCTTCAACTAAGTGAGTCATTGGATCGTCCTCCCAGAAATAGAAAAGGCCGTGCTGGAGCACAGCACGGCCTCTATGTCGTTTTGCTTGTGCGAACTTGGTGGGGCGGTCAGTTACCCGGGGTCTCCGGATGCCTCGCTGTCTTCGGATGGGGCACTACGGAAGCAGTAGTTGCAGTCCAGGCAACGCTGATTATCCAGCACCTGCTCATCGAGCACGCTGCCCAGGGCCACGCCAGCGGACGCCCCGGTGGTACCGCCTACCAGCCCTCCGATGATGGCCCCGGAAAGGCTGCCGACCGTGACGCCCACGGGCCCAGCGAAAAACCCCAAGGAGGCGCCATAAGCGGCACCGGAAGAGGCGGCACTGATGCCCCCAACAGTACCGGCACCCGCGCCGACCACTCCGGCGCCCTTCTTCCCATAGTTATTGCTGCCAATCCGGGTGGACTGACAGCGCGGACATTCAAGCGACATGATCATCTCCTCTGTGCGATCGATGATGGGCGGACTCCTGGTCCGTCCTCATAGAAGTGATATGTGTCTGAAGGACGCTCGATTCCTCCTGTCACCCCGCCTTTTTGAATCCTGTCAGCTCTCCACCCCCTGCTACCGCTGCTACCTGGTCGCGGGGGTAGCAGCTCGTATGAAACCGAACGGGCGGAAATCTGCCAGCCGATAACCGATGTGCTGTCGCACTTTTAAAGTAATCTGAAGCAGCAAGCGCTTGGGCAAGAAGATGTCAGACCCTACGATTAAAGCACTTCAGATCAGAAAGAGGGTGCAAAAATGAGCGACAATTCCAAGGCTACACGGATAATCCGGTTGAAGGAGGTCATCAAAAGAACAGCATTATCGCAGTCAACGATTTACAACAAACTCAATCCAGGATCCAAACAATATGACCCTGAATTCCCCAAGCAGGTTCGGCTAGGAGTTGGTGCAGTCGGGTGGTATGAAGAACAAATTGAAAAATGGCTATTAACGAGGCAATAAAATAAATCAATGATCCGTCTTTTGGAGGTATAGATGAACGAAATAGTAAGAACAGGACCTTCCAACTCCCAATATAATTATATTCCTGACCCTTTTGCTCCTGGTTCTGTTGCTGTGGGTGCACCTTTGCTAATGAGGGCAGTGGAGGATGTGTCAAACAAGACACAGACTCCGATAGAAATCCCCTTGATGAGTGCAATTGCTACTGCGAGTGCCGTTGCCCAAGGGCTTATTGATGTCGAAAAACCGCTGGGGGGCGTGAGCCCATCCAGCCTTTATTGCTGGGGAGCTGGTGAATCAGGTATAAGAAAAACATCAGCAACGAGCCCATATATTAGAGTTTTTCAGGATCTTCAAGAATATCTTAGTGAAGAGTATAAAGAGCGTCGGTTTGTCTATGAAACAGAAAATGAAATTCATAAAATTAAGGTTAAAGAGGCGAAAAAGAAGATACAAAAGCTAGCTGCAAACGGCAGGCCCTCAAAAGAAGCGGAAGATGATCTTGCACGTTTGAAAAAAGAAGAACCACCCGAACCTAAAAAACCTCAATTTATTCATGAGGCGCTAACATCTGCCAGTTTCTCTTCTGCTTTGAGGTCAGGCTGCCCATTTCATCTTATTTATAGTACTGAAGGAGAATCGGTTCTAAAATCAGGTATTCTTTCGGACATTAAAAAGTGGAACTCTTTTTGGAGTGGAGAGACTGTTCGAGAAAGCACTATTGCTCATGGTGATGTGGAGCATAAAGGAGTTAGAGTTGCACTTCTGATTTGGGTCCAGCCGGATGTTATCCATAAATATCTAGAAGAAAATGACGTAAAAATGAGGGGGTCAGGGATGATGTCGCGCTGGCTGTATACTCACCCGGATGGTAACCATGGCAGCCGATTTGCGAACCACTTTGAACCGAATCAAGAAGGTTTGCGCGCATTTAATGATAGGATTGGCGATTTAGCGAGCCAAAATTTCTCCGACTATTTTAATAGATCTAAAAAAGAACGGGATGTTTGGGGGTTTGATGAAGAAGCTTCCGAATATTTGGTTAGAGTATATAACGAAACTGAGTTTGAAACGCGAGATGGTGGGAGATTTGGCAGAGTAAGAGATCACGCGTCGAAGTTACAGGATAATGTATGCAGGCTGGCGTCTATTATACAACTAATTGAGGAGGGAGTTGGTCCTATCAGTTATACGTCGGCTTGGGCAGCTGTCCAGATCGTTTACTATTTTTCTGACCATTATCGCCGCGATTTCACTCCTCCTTCGCAAGAGGAGAAGGACGCAGAAGCTCTTCGTCAATGGCTATATCATAAAGTTTATTGTAGAGGGTTTCGGTATGTTCGCAAAAAATACGCAATGCAGTATGGACCGAATGCAATAAGAAAAGAGGAAAGAATGGGGAAAGCGCTGCTTCAGGCAAGACAAGAGAATAGCGCTGACTGGTTCAACGAAGGCGGTGTACAATCTATTGACTGCATGCCTGATCGTACTTTTGATTGGGCAAAGTATCAGGTGGATATTTTTTATCCTGAACAAGTTAATGTTGTACCAGATGTCTCCTATAATAATCCTATTGGTAATAGGATTGATCCAGATACATTCAGCCTGTAGCTGGACTTTTATTTAATCATTCTGTCGCGTGCCACGGCTACTATTGCGTTACCAATGCTTGTTGGCACGCTTCGCTCCCTATTGAGGCGTTCGACAAAGTATTGATGCTGTCCTTTTTTAAATGTGATTTCGTTTTTTGCCCACTGGTTTGCTATGGCTAGATACGAAGAAGGGGGGTAAAATGACTCGAATACACTCTGTGATTTTTCTAGTTTCCACCCATTTAGATGATCGGGGAGGATTAGTTTTTTTAGGTTTTCGAGAAAAGATGGCTTGCGGTTTTGAATGAGTTCAGTTGGTATCTTGCTTAGCAAGATTTCTTGTAACTCTTCTTTTTCTTTTTTCTTTGCATTATTTAGATCCTCTTCGTATCTGTATGCCAGCTTATTTAAAGTGAACAAAAAAGATGACATCCATCCCTCATCAAAGGCCTGGAGGATCTCTGGGTGGGTAGGGTGTTTTGATTCTGTTATTTCAATGATTCTATTTTCATCGGAGTCTTTTATGAAAAGATGGTCCAATTCGAAATATATGGAGGAGCGTTCAAAATGCAACGGGGTTTGGCCTGAGAACGTATGGGTATTTTTTTGGCATATCTTGAAATTGAATGATAAGTATCCTGGTTCCCAGAAAGGGATATTTGTTTCCTTATAAGAGGTCGTATAAATTTGATTTAGACCTTCTCGATCATAAATGAGAAGGGATGGCGTTTCCTCTACGCTAGAAAATCCTAACGTTTCCAGTTTAAGGAGAGATAATGGGCCAACTGCGGCGCCGATTATTTCACCATGCATGGGTTTGACTTCTATTCCAAATGCGTCGCTTTTAGGAGTGAATGCGTTACGATTTAATGCTGTCGTGACTTCATTTATGAAAGCGTGGTCTTTTTTTATTTTTACATATATATCTATTTCGTGTTCAAAGATGATATCTGATATCTCTGAGAGAGTTAGATTTGGAAAGGCTTCCAAGAGTTCATTAAGGTGTCGTATGCGATAGGGCGAGTTCATTTTTTAACTATCTAACTGTTGTTATAGAAAATTAAAAGCGGAATATATTGGTTGATAATGGCTGTGTCGTTGATAAGTCAGTTTTACTTGATCTTGCTCAGTGTGATTTAGGTATTTTTCGGTCGTTTCAGGAAGTACGCCAAATGATTTGATAAGTGTAGCATCTATGTGGGGAAGGTCATGCGGGGTCCATCTGCCGCCTGAAGAAGCAATAACAGCCGTGAGCTGTGCACGTCCAAAGAGGGCTCTCTGGCAGGCGCTTGAGCTTACTGGCCAGCAGGTAACAGTTTGCGATGTAGTGCCGGATCGACCCATAGCCTCGAGCCTGGGATGTGGCTGGTTGGGTCAGGCTGTTCATTGCCTTGACATAGTCATTGTTTAGAGGCTGCTGAAGCATTGCCAGTGAGCTTTCGTTAGCGGCAGCAAGTGGCAAGGATGATCCGGATCTCAGCTTCTGTGGTGGCGACGGCGAGCCGCTGCACCATCTGCGTAAATGCGAATACCGAGAGATCCCGGTGCTTGGCCGTCTGAGCCGGTGACAGCTCCGCCTGCTTGTGTAGTCACCCGACGTGCTCAACAACTCGCGATTGTTCAGTCCCCGCAGTGCCACAGTCAGCCTTGCCTATGGAGTGCCAATCTCTAGCAGCGTCTCAGTGGCGGCATGTTCAAGGTGCGGGTGCGTGTCGAGGTAAGCGCGGGCTGTCTAGTCGGGAGGGCCGGTAGTCGTCATGAAGCCGGATTTGTACCGGCGGTAGATGCGTTCCATTGCCGAGGTTTGCCAATGTATTGGTGTTAAAAAGTGGGGGTACTTCTGGGGGTATAATTTGGGTGGTAAAAGGAGATAATGTTTTAAAAATAGTCTATTACGGTTGGTATTTTGTGGAAGCACCACCCACCATTTCTTTCCCCTCTATTTTCTTTTTTCCCCGTTCATACTTCGCCTGAAGCGCCTTACGATTGCGCCTGAATTCTATGGGGCACCAGTGTGCCTGTGTAGGAGCGAGCCCCGCTCGCGATAGGTCTGATCGCTTGCGAGGCAGGCTCCTACGGTATGGGGTAGGTGGTCTGGTTTATTTGCCGACCAGGCTTTGCCCGCACACACGCACCACGTTGCCGTTGATGCCGCGCGAGAGTGGATTGCAGTACCAGGCGATGGTTTCCGCCACATCCACCGGCAGGCCGCCCTGGGAAAGGCTGTTCATGCGCCGGCCGGCCTCGCGGATGGTCACCGGCATGGCGGCGGTCATCTGGGTTTCAATGAAACCGGGCGCCACCGCGTTGATGGTGATGCCGTTCTTCAGCTGCCGCGCCATGCTCTCCACATAGCCGATGACCCCGGATTTGGAGGCGGCATAGTTGGTCTGGCCGAAGTTGCCCGCGAACCCGGCAATGGAGGAGACGCAGACAATGCGGCCGTTCTCGCGCACCAGATCCCGCTCCATCAGTTCCTCGTCAATCCGTTCCTCCGCCGTAAGGTTCACGGCGATGGCCATATCCCAGAAGTGCTCCGGCATGCGGGCAAGGGTTTTGTCGCGGGTGACGCCGGCGTTGTGAACGACAATATCGATGCCGCCAAACTCGTCCTCCAGGTGATCCGCGATCAGGCGCGGGCCATTGTCCTCGGTGATGTCCGCCGCCAGCGGTGAACCGCCGATGTCCTCGGCCACGCGATTGAGGTCCTCCATGGTGGCGGGAATGTCCAGGCAGACCACGCGCGCGCCGTCCCGGGCTAGGGTGCGGGCAATCGCCTCGCCGATGCCGCGGCTGGCTCCAGTGACCAGTGCCACCTTGCCAGTCAGGGGGGCATTGGTATTTACGGCGGTGCGGCCCTTGGTGCCGCTGCCCTTGCCGATGCGCACGGGTTGACCGTCCACGTAGGCGGACTTGGGCGAGAGGAAAAAGCGCACCGAGGACTCGATCTGGTTCTCGGCATTGGGGGCCACCCACAGCAGCTGGGCGGTGGCTCCTTTCTTGCCGATCTCCTTGGCCACGGATCGCACGAAGCCCTCCAGCGCCTTGTGTGCCGCCGCGCGCGCCGGGTTCTTGCAGGAGGCCGGGTCCGTGCCCACGATCAGCACCCTTCCGCACCTGGCGATCTGGCGGATGGTGGGGTGGAAGAAGTCATACAGGCAACGCAGTTCGCTGGTGTCGCGGATGCCGGTGGCGTCGAAGACCAGTGCCTTGAACTTGTGTTCGGCGATGGCCTCGTCCTCCATGGTCAGCGTCTTGGCAACGCCGCTTTCCACCAGTGCCGAGGATTCACCCAGCGTGGCGGGCCCTTCGGGGGAATAGAGTGTGGCCGGACTGCCGCGCAGGGTTTCACCCAGTGCGGAAAGAGCCCGCGGCCTGGGGCCGGCGCCCACCAGCACCTTGCCCTCGATGAACGACTGGTCCTGGCGCTTCCAGCGTTCCAGCTCAATGGGGGCGGGAAGGCCGAGCGAGGATGCGGCCTGTTTCCCGACAGATGTATTCACGAATTTGAGGTAGAGATCGGACATAGCAGTATCCCCTGGTCAGTCGGAATGGAACATTTTCAGATTCATAACGGAGATATGTTACATTCTGTGAACATCTGAATGGTAACGGATCCCCTGGAAAGGGTCACAGCAGGGAGCTTCCCGGCCGTTTTCAAGTGGCTGTATTGGGCGCTTTCACCCCGTTGAATGCAATGAACCGGCTGTCACCCGGCAGCGTCACCTCAGCCAATGAGGCTGTGCATGCAATCCGCACAGTATGCACCCGATTCTCTCCGCGTCTCGAAAGCAACAGGGATATAATGCAATGGCACAAGCAAAATCGACTTCCAGTAAGAGCAGGCAGAGCAAGGGGAATGGGGCCGCTGCCACGCTGCCGCGCCCGGTCGCCATTCTCGGCGGCAACCGTATTCCATTTGCCCGTTCCAATACCGCCTACAGTAAGCTTTCCAATCAGGACATGCTGACGGCCACCATCCGTGGGCTGGTGGACCGCTACGGCCTGGAAGGGGAGCGCCTGGGTGAGGTGGTCGCCGGTGCTGTCATCAAGCACTCCCGTGACTTCAACCTGACCCGCGAGACTGTTCTGGGCTCCGGGCTGGCTCCCGAAACCCCGGCCTATGATATCCAGCAGGCCTGTGGGACGGGCCTGGAAGCGGCCATCCTGGTTGCCAACAAGATCGCTCTGGGCCAGGTGGATGTGGGTATCGCGGGGGGCACGGACACTACCTCGGATGCCCCCATCGGTGTGAGTGAGGGCCTGCGTGAACTGCTGCTGGACCTCAACCGCGCGAAAACCAATACGGAACGACTGAAGATTGCCGCCCGTTTCCGCCCGAAGCACCTGGTGCCGCTGATCCCGGAGAACAGCGAGCCGCGTACGGGCATGTCCATGGGGGCGCACCAGCAGGTGACCGCGCATGAGTGGGGCATTCCCCGTGAGGAGCAGGACCAGCTGGCGCTTGAGAGCCACCAGAAACTGGCTGCGGCCTATGAGGAAGGTTTCTTCAGTGACCTGATCACGCCGCTGGCCGGGCTTGAGAGGGACAACATCCTGCGTCCGGACTCCTCACTCGAAAAACTCTCCCAGCTCAAGCCGGTGTTTGATAAGGAAAAGGGCACCATGACGGCGGCCAACAGCACAGCGCTGACCGATGGCGCGTCCTCCGTGCTGCTGGGTAGCGAGGAATGGGCGCAGCAGCGTGGCCTGAAGGTGCGTGCCTATCTGACCCACGTTGAAACAGGCGCCGTGGATTTTGTCGGCAAGAAGGAGGGGTTGCTGATGGCGCCGGCATACGCCGTGCCGCGGCTGCTGGACAAGGCGGGCCTCACACTGCAGGACTTTGATTTCTACGAGATCCACGAGGCGTTCGCCTCACAGGTACTGTGCACCCTCAGGGCCTGGGAGGATCAGACCTTCTGCAAGGAGAAGCTCGGCCGCGCCAAGCCGCTGGGCAGCATTGACCGCAGCAAGCTCAACGTTAAGGGCAGCAGTCTCGCGGCGGGCCATCCCTTTGCCGCTACTGGTGCCCGCATTCTGGCCACCGCGGCCAAGCTGCTGGAGCAGAAAGGCAGCGGACGCGCCCTGATCTCCATCTGCGCCGCCGGCGGCCAGGGTGTGACCGCTATCGTGGAGCGTAACTGAGGCCAGTACTCCTGTAGAAGCGAGCCTGCTCGCGATTGTTTCTGATCGCTTGCGAGGCAAGCGCTCCTACAGGGGGCGGAACCCGCTCAGCCCCTGTTCTTCCATCAGGCGTGCAAACTCGATGGTCGCCCGGTCCTGGCCGGGCGCGCCTATAATCTGGATGTTGAACGGAAGACCGTTCTCATCCACGCCAACCGGGGCCGACGTTGCTGGCAGCCCCAGTGTGGTGGCCAGCGCAATCCAGTGCATCTGGTCGGTATAGGGCCGCTCCCTGCCATCCACCAGGATCTTCCGGCGGAACATGGGCTGGCTGCGGTTGTGGGGAATGGCCGTGGTGGGCGTCACCGGCGTCAGCAGTATGTCGGCGGTGCCGAAGAGATCCTCTACAAGGGCCGCCCGGGCCTTTTCCCGCTGTTCTGAATGCTGAAGCCAGTTGAGGACCGGCTGATTCACGCCGAGGATGTACTGCTCCAGCCCAGGGGGCATCCGCATCCAGCGCCCGAAGAGCCGGAGCATATAGCCCATCAGCCTGAGCTGGCGGCGCTGTTTCGGCCGGAAGCCGGTGCCCAGGAGGCTGCCCAGCAGGTTGTGATAGAGGGGCATCAGCTGGCGATGATCCAGCCACTCATGCTCAGCCCGCGACACGCTGGTGCCGGCATCCGCCAGCCGTGTTGCCAGATCCTCGTAGTGGCGTGTGAGGGCATCCGCGACGGGCGAGGCCGGGTCATGGAAGCAGGTGGCGACCCTGACCTGATCCAGGCGGCTGAAACCGGGCGCCGGCAGTGACAGCTGCCACTGTGGACCTTCGTGGGGCCTGGGGCCGGCGATGACCTCCAGCAGCAGGGCCAGGTCGTCCGCCGTGCGCGCCATGGGGCCGCCTTCGGCCAGGTCCGGCTGCGTCAGGGTGCCCGGAGGACCGGGGATGTGGCCGCGCAGGGAGACAATGTCGCGGCTGGGTTTGTGCCCGAATACGCCGTTGAAGTGGGCCGGTGTTCGGATGGAGCCGCCCACATCCGAGCCTACCTCCAGTGGTGTCATGCCCGCGGCAAGGGCGGCTGCGGCGCCGCCGGATGACCCGCCGGGGGTCCGTCCCAGATCCCTGGGGTTGTTGGTTACGCCGAACAGTCGGTTGTAGGTCTGGAGGTCCGAGGCGAAGAGCGGCACATTGGTCTTGCCGATGATGATGGCGCCGGCTTCCTCAAGCCGCTGGATGGCATCGGCATTCCGCTTGGGCCGGTGTGCCTGCAGGGAGGAGGAGCCAGCGGTGGTCGGCATGCCGGCCACCTCCCAGACGTCCTTCACTGTCATGGGCAGTCCGTGCAGAACGCCGCAGTGTTCGCCCTGTTCACGCTGCCGGTCGCGATCCCGGGCCTGATCCAGGGCCCGTTCACGGTCGAGGTGGATGACGGCATTGATGGGCGCGTTGCGTGCGTCAATGCGTGCCAGCAGTTCAGCCGTAACGGCTTCGCTGGTTATGCTGCCGGTACGGAGTGCACCGGCCAGGTCCCGTGCCGGTTGATCCAGCCATTCGCTCATGTTGATGCCTTCTGCTCTTGTCGGGTCGCTCTGTCGGCTGCCTTCTGTTCATCCTTTTCCGCCAGCGTTTCCTGCCACCGCTTGACGGCCACCTGGTCCTTGACCAGTTCCAGTGTCTCGATCACGCCCTGTATGACAGCCGTATTGGCTTCGGAATTCTCGCGTTCGTGGGGTGTGAGCAGCACATCGACCAGATCCTCCACGAAGTCGTGATTGTCGGGGGAACTCAGGTCATTGAGGATCTGTTCAATCACCTCGGCGGTGATGTCGCCCACCGCGCGATCCAGGGTGCCCGAGGCCCAGCTGCCGAATACCGGCAGTTCACGGATGCGGCCCAGGTCCCGGTTGCGGTTCATGGCTGAAATCACCCGGGTATTGAGGTAAGCGCGCAGTTCCTGCTGTCTGGGCATATACCCTTCCCGCGCGTAGCGGGTGATCCGGGCGGAGAGAAAGTCCACAAGCAGATCTCTTCGGGGCAGCAGGACTTCCTCCTGGACGCGCCGGACCAGGGGCGAGCCCCGTTTCACTTCCTCCTGTGTGCCGCTGAGCACCTTGATAACCACGCGGTCGGAAAGCTCTTCCATGAACGCGTCGTAGTAGAAGCGCAGGAACTCGAAAAGGCGTGTGTTCGTGATGTCGATGACGCCGTATTTCTGCAGGCGATAGACAATGCTGAAAACGCGCAGAAAACGCAGGATCCGGGCTCCGGAAGCCGGGATGCAGCCCAGCAGGTCGTACCAGTGGGCGATGGGGTAGAAGTACCAGCGCTGGTACTCCCGCCGGTAGACCGCATGCACCCAGCGCACCGCGAACTCGCTCAGGAAAATCCCGATGAACATCAGGTCGTAGAACAGGAAATGCCGGTGTATGGGGTTGTAGAAAGCGGTGAAGGCCGGCACCTGTTGAGTAAGGAGGTCTCTCAGAACATCCACCGCATAGAGGGAATCAAACAGAAGCCAGACAAGATTGATGACCAGCAGCACCAGCATCAGCATATCCAGTGCGAACCAGAGTGTCTGGTGGCTGGTGCGGAGGTTGCGGAGGTTGATGGTGAGCACACTGCATCCTTATGACGTGCCTTGAGGGCTCTTTATAGCAAAGGTGAGCCTGTCACGCACTGGCCCGGCGACCTGGCGGCAGCGTGACCCCATTGGTGCTACGCTGGAAGGACGGAAAGAGGAGGTGAGTCATGGACCTGAAAAAAGCACTGGTTGACCCTGCAGCCGTGTTCACTACGCCGGATGAGGTTGTAACCGCCGGGGAGCTGAGCACTGATGACCGCATCCGGATTCTGCGCCGCTGGGAGTACGACGCGCGTGAGCTGACGGTGGCGGATGACGAGAACATGCCGGGCGACAGCACCCCGCTTCTGGATCAGGTGCTGGCCGCGCTTAACAGGCTGGGCTATTCGCCTGATCCGGATCAGGAGCCGCCCACCAAACAGGGTGGTGTCTGACTGTCGGGGTGTTAAATCGGACCAAAGTCCTACAGGGGCCTTCTGTAACAGAATGTTTCAGGTAGAATGCCCGTTCGCTGATGCAACCATCCCGGTGTTAATGCAAGGAGAAGGCTCCCGATGAAGCGAATGAGTGTGCTGGACTCGTCCTGGCTCAAGGTCGAGTCCGAAGACACGCCCATGCATGTGGGCACGATGCAGATCTTCTCGTTGCCGGAGGGAGCGCCTGAGACCTTCCTGCGGGACATGGTTGAGCGCATGAAGAATGCGGGTGAGATCCAGGCGCCCTGGAAGTATAAGCTGTTCAGTGGCAGCCGCCTGGGGCGCAGTCTGGTGCCGGCCTGGGTTGAGGACCAGGATCTGGACCTGGACTACCATGTGCGCCATTCGGCCCTGCCGAAGCCCGGCAGTGAGCGTGAACTGGGGGTTCTGGTCTCGCGTCTGCATTCGCACCCGCTGGATTTCGATCGCCCGCTCTGGGAGTGCCACATCATCGAAGGGCTTGAGGGCAACCGGTTTGCGCTCTACACCAAGATGCACCACTCCATGATCGATGGCATCAGTGGTGTACGCCTGATGCAGAAGATCCTGACCACGGATCCCGCCCGTACCAACATGCCACCACCCTGGGCGGTTGAGCCCAGCCAGCGCCGCTCCCAGGCCGGGCAGGGGGTTACCTCGGTTCAGGGGGCGTTTGAGCAGGCGGTTGAGGCGCTGCGCATCCAGGCTGGCTCGACCCCGCAGCTGGCGGCGGCGGTGGGGCGCCTCGCCAGTGCCGCCTGGCGGCGCAAGGACAGCAAGCTGACCGCGCCCTTCGTGGGCCCGCAGTCGATCCTCAATAATCGCATCACCGGTCAGCGTCGTTTTGCGACCCAGCTCTATGAGTTCGATCGTCTCAAGACCATCTGCCGCAGGACGGATGCGTCGCTGAACGACGTGGTACTGCAGATCTGTGGCACCGCCCTGCGCCGCTTCCTGCTGGAGCAGGACGCCCTTCCGGAAGAGCCGTTGACGGCGGGGATCCCGGTCAATGTGAGGCCTGCCGATGACGAGGGCACCGGTACGGCGATCAGCTTCATGATCGCCAGCCTGGCGACCGATGAGCCGGATGCCATGGCGCGGCTGGAGCAGATCAAGGAGTCCACCCAGAAAGCCAAGGAGCATCTCCAGAGTCTGCCGCGGCAGGTTCTGAACCAGTACACCATGATGCTGATGTCGCCCTACATCCTGCAGCTGGTCTCCGGGTTGGGTGGGCGCATGCGGCCGGTGTTCAATGTCACCATCTCGAACGTCCCCGGGCCGAGTGACCCCCTGTACTACGAGGGCGCCCGCATGGAGGCGATGTACCCGGTCTCCCTGGTGACCCATGGCGGTGCGCTCAACATCACCTGCCTGAGCTACGCGGGCTCGCTCAACTTCGGCTATACCGGTTGCCGGGATACCCTGCCGAGCATGCAGCGCCTCGCGGTGTACACGGGTGAGGCGCTGGATGAACTTGAGGCGTGTGTGACTGCGCGCGACTGAGTCCGGAAGCTGGCCCCGTCCTTTACAGTGCACAGCTGTTCACTGTATTGTCAGGCCATGAGCAACGCTGATTTCCATCCCGTCGAAGAGATCTGGAACGCCCTGACCCATGGCCTGGGGGCGGTTCTGGCACTTGCCGGGACCATTGTCCTGATAGCGCTGGCTGTCCTCCATGGCGATGTCTGGTCCATCACCAGCGCCACGGTTTACGGCATCAGCATGGTGGTTCTCTTCCTGGCCTCCACCCTGTACCACAGCGCGCGCCGGCCAACACTGCGCCGGGCCTTCAAGATGTTCGATCACTGCGCCATCTTCCTGCTGATAGCCGGCACCTACACGCCGTTCCTGTTGGTGAACATGCGTGGGACCCTGGGCTGGACCCTGTTCGCCATTATCTGGGGGCTGGCTGTGGGCGGCATTGTGTTCAAGCTGGTATTCGGCCATCGCTACAGGGGGCTCGAGGTGGCCACCTTCCTGGTGATGGGGTGGCTGGTGGTCGTGGCAGCCACGGAGCTGCCCGCTATCCTGGGGGTGACCGAACTGGCATTGCTGGTGGCCGGTGGGCTCTCCTACACGGTCGGGGTGGTCTTCTACCTCCTGAATCGGATTCCCTACAATCACGCGATCTGGCACCTGTTTGTCCTGGCCGGGGGCGCCCTGCATTATTTTGCCGTCTATAACGGCTTCCTGACCGCCTGGCAGAGCTGACGAATTTACTGCGCCGGGCCCGTGGCTGTGCGCTTCGGGGCTGATATCATGCGTGGATGATGACCCCGAAAGTTCTCCGGCTTCTGCTTTTCCCGCTGTTGATCCTGGCCGTGGCCGGAGTCCGTGCGGCGGAACTCGAGGTCATTGTTGAGCCGGAAAACGACGCCCTCCAGTCCAACATCCGTGCCCATGTAGGGGATCTCGGGGACCGCAATGCAGCCTCCCTGCGCCGTTTCGCCGCCCATGCCCGGGACAGTGCCACGGAAGCCATCCGCGCACTCGGCTATTACGACGGCGACATCCGCTACCAGGTGGTGGAGGGGGATCCGCCCGTGCTGCGTCTTGAAGTGGCACCCGGCGAGCCGGTGCGCCTGACCAGTGTGCGCATTGAGGTGCGTGGCGAGGGGGCCGACCTGGCGGCGTTCGAGGTGCCCGGGCGGTTGCGCCCGGAGGTCGGTGATGTCCTGAATCATGGGCACTATGAACAGGTGAAGCGCTTCCTGCGGGGGCGTGCCCAGACGCATGGTTTCTTCGATGGTGAGTTCGTTACCCGCGAGCTGAGGGTGCGCCCGGATGAGCGCGAGGCTGAAATCCGACTGCTGTATGACAGCGGCCCACGATACAGCCTGGGAGAAGCCCATTTCCCTGAGGACATCTATTTTGAGCAGGATCTGCTTAAGCGTTTCGTGCGGTTTGAGCCGGGAACGCCCTATCATTCGGATCGTGTGATTGAACTGACCCAGGACCTGAGAGGTGCCGGCTATTTCAGTGAGGTTCTGGTGGACGCTGATCCGGGAGCGGCTGACAACGGGGAGATTCCGGTGGATGTCACCCTGGATGAGCGCACACGCCATTCACTGGGAACGGGCGTGGGCTTCAGCACCGACGTGGGCCCCCGCCTCCGGGCCACCTGGGACCAGCACTACGTGAACCCCCAGGGGCACCGCCGCGGGATGGAGTTCGAGGTTTCGCGGCCACGCCAGAATGCCGGCCTTTACTATGAGTTGCCGCTCAATCCACCCATGACGGATTCTCTGCGCTTTACTGGCTCCTACCAGAATGAAGACATCGAGGATACGCGTTCCCGTCGGATCAGCCTGGGTGGCCAGTGGCAGAGTGAGTTGGATTCCGGGTGGCAGCAGGTGGTCTCACTGCAGCGCGAGGAGGTCCGTTTCCGCGTGGGCGACGACCGTGAACAGCGTACGGTCCTGGTGTTGCCGGGCCTGAGCTACAGCTATCTCTACCGCAACTCCCCGGTGGATCCCTCCAGGGGCTATCGTTTCCAGTTTGAAAGTTCCGGTGGCCAACGCGACCTGCTTTCTGACATTGATGTGATCCATCTGGTCGCCTCGGCCCGTGGGCTGATCACCGTGGGCAACGGGCACCGTTTTCTCGCAAGGGTTCGCGCCGGCGGCATTGGAACCAATGAATTTGATCAGGTACCACCCTTTCTGCGTTTCTTCGCCGGTGGTGACCAGAGCGTTCGTGGATACGGTTACCGCACCCTGGGCCCGACGGATGAGGACGGCGACAATGTTGGCGGGCGCTTCCTGCTCACCGGCAGCGTCGAATACCAGTACCCACTGTCGAACAGCTGGCGCTTGGCGACTTTCGTGGATGAAGGCAATGCCTTTGATGATCTGGGGGATCCACTGAAAACCGGTGTGGGCGTGGGCATCCGTTGGGTGTCACCAGTGGGACCCATCCGCCTGGACATTGCGCGGGGGCTGGATGAACCCGAGAACTTCCGCCTTCATTTCTCCATGGGGCCGGAACTCTGATGATGCGTCGCCGTGTTCTCTGGGCAGTGATGCTGTTGCCGGTGGCGGCCCTGCTGGTGGTGATGGCGGTGGCAGGCTGGCTGCTGTTCACCGAGAGCGGGAGCCGCTGGGTCATCCAACAGGTCCCCGGCCTGGAAGTGGCGGGTTACCAGGGCTCGCTGGGCAGTGCCTGGCGTGCGGAGCGCGTTGTCTATGACGACGGCCAGGGAACAGAGGCCCGGCTGGAGGGCGTGGACCTCGCCTGGTCCCCCGGGTGCCTGTTCACACTGGAACTCTGCGTGGACCGACTCCATGCCAGCCGGGTGGCGCTCTCCCTTCCTGAGGGCGAGGCCTCGGAAGCCTCCAGTGACGCCATTGAACTGCCCGCCATCCGGCTGCCGCTTTCCGTATCCATCGCGGACCTGGATGTGGGCCGGATCAGCTGGAACGACACGCTGATCCTCGAAGCGATTGAGTCCAGGGCCACACTCAGCAGCGGCACTCTCCAGCTTGATTCACTGCGCGTGATCAGGGAGGGCCTGGATGCCAGGGCCGAAGGGTCCCTCGAAATGCGCGGGGACTGGCCGGTGGATCTGGCACTGGAGCTGGATTATGAAACGGGTACGGATTTCCCCGGAGAGCTGAATCTGACGGCGGAGCTGGCCGGAACGGTCAGCGCGCTGGATGTGATGGCCCGTATGAGCCACCCCTGGCAGGCGCGCCTGCAGGGGCGGGTGAACCCCCTGGAGCCAGGAGTCCCCGCCGAAGCCCGACTGAGCGCTGAGCATTTCGCGGCAACACCGGATCTGCCACCGCACTATGCGCTGAGGGATCTGGTGCTCGATGCCAGCGGCGATCTGGATGAAGGCTGGTCCGTCGCGGGGGATGCGGTGCTTGCCACCCAACCCGGGCTTGATGTGTCCCTGGAAGGGCATACCACCATCAAACAGGCAAGCATCGAGAAACTTGCCGTCTCGGACGGCCAGGGGCGGTCGCGCTCGCTGGAGCTCAGAGGCGCCAGCGTAAGCTGGAGTGATGGGCTGAGCGCCAGTGGTTCGTTGGCGTGGCACTATTTCCCCTGGCAACGGCTGGTCCCGGATCTGCCCTCGGTGCCGGTGGCCGTGAGCGATGCCGGCCTGGATTTTGCGCTTGAAGACGGCGAGTACACCGGGCGCCTGGATGCGCAGCTCTTCACACGGGAAGGGCCCGTATGGCTGCGGACACCGGTTGAAGGCGACTTCGGTCGGGCCCGCCTTGAGGGGCTGGGTCTGGCCAGTGCACTGGGGCGTGCCGCTGGCGATCTGGGGGTGGGGTGGTCCGGCGGCCTTGAGTGGCGTACGGACCTTGCACTGGAGAATCTACTGCCGGGCCGGCGTCTGCCGGAGCTGGATGGGGTGCTCAGTGGTCATCTCAGGAGCAGCGGCCGCATGACGGATAACGGTCCTGAAGGGGATGGTTCGCTGGAACTGGCGGGCGGCCTCCGGGGCCAGGCTCTGTGGCTGAAAACGGGGGTCCGTCTGGAGGGGAAACACTGGGAGATCCCCGCGTTGGAGCTGCGTTTCGGCGACAATGGACTCACTGGTTCCGCCCGCCAGGCGGAGCAGCTGCAGGCGGAGCTGGAATGGAACCTGCCGGTACTGGCCCAGTTCTGGTCCGGTCTTGAAGGGCAGCTTGAGGGGCGTGCCAGTGGCCGCCATCTGCTTGGCGACCCGAAGGGGAGCATGACCTTCAGCGCCCGGGATCTGGCGATTGAGGAGTACGGCATCGAACTCAGGCAGCTGCAGGGTGAGGCGGGTCTGGCCGACGACGGTGCGGCCCGGGCCCGCGTGGATTTCTCGGGACTGGAAGCCCGGGAGCAGCGGCTGGAATCCGGCCAGCTGAGGGTTGACGGGTCCCTGGCCGATCATGAGCTCGGTCTGTCCCTGATGCACCGCCAGGGCAGTCTGCGCCTGAGCGCAGCAGGCGCCTGGGGGAGTGAAGGCTGGCAGGCCACCCTCAACGGCGGTGGTGTTGCACTTCCGGGCCAGCACTGGCTGATGGCGACCCCGGCCAGGCTGACGCTCGCCCGGGATGGCGAGGCCCACCTCGGGGGCCACTGCTGGCGCTGGGGCGGTGCCCGTCTCTGCACCGGTGATCAGCGGCTCAATCCGGCGCCCTCACTGAAGCTGGGTGTGGCGGATCTGCCCACCCGGGCCTTCAGGCCCCTGCTGCCACCGACCTTCCGTTGGGAAGACACCCTGGATGCCCATGCCACGCTGGAACTGGATGACCAGGGGCCACGCGGGCGGGCATGGATTGATGCCGGCAGCGGCCAGGTTGAATTGCGCCGTGACGTGGATCCGGACAATCTGGACGCGCAGGTGGATGAGCAGGAGGGCGAGCAGGCCTGGCAGTGGCTGCCGTTTGAGTACAGCGGGTTGCGGGTTGCCGCGGATTTCGGGCCTGAGCGCACACGGCTGAGCGCGGATCTGGCTGGCCCGGAGATCGGGCAGCTTGACCTGAATGCCGCGCTCAGGCCGCTGAAGAAGGGCATGCCAGTGGACGGCCAGCTCAATCTGGAGGCGCTGGATCTGGCCCTGATCCGTCCCTTCCTGGACCTGGACACCGTGGAAGGACGGCTGGCGGGGCGCCTGGATGTCAGAGGGCCCGTGGCATCACCTTCCATGCAGGGGGAGGTGGCCCTGTCGGAGGGGGAGATCCGCGACCCCCGGCTCCCGCTCCCTCTGTCTGAACTGAGTGCAACAGCGCGCATCGATGGCACAGAAGCCAGGATCGACGGGAACTGGCGCAGCGGTGAGGAGGGCCAGGGCCGGATTGAAGGCACGGCCAGCTGGGCCGATGGGCCGAGGGCGGAGATTTCCCTGGTGGCTGAGTCGCTGCCGGTGAGTGTGCCGCCTTACGCAGAGCTGACGGTCTTCCCGGATCTGATGCTGCGTTACGGAGAGGAGGGGGTTGGCGTCTCCGGCCAGGTCCGTGTTCCTTCCGGAAGCGTGGTGATCGAATCCCTCCCGGAGTCTGCCGTTGGTGTATCCGGCGATACCGTGATCGAAGGCGAGGAACCCGACGCCGGCCCCATACCTCTATCCCTGGACCTGGACGTGCGGATCGGGGAGGAGCGTGTGGATTTCAACGGTTTCGGTGTGACAGGGAACCTTGAGGGGCGCCTGAACCTGGCCGACGACATGGTGGCCAATGGCAACCTCAACCTGCGTAATGGCCGTTATGAGCTCTATGGCCAGGATCTGCGCATCCGCCGCGCCACGCTGCTGTTCTCCGGGCCCATTGACCGGCCTTTCCTGGACATCGAGGCGGTGCGGATTGTGGATGACGTGACGGCCGGCATACGGATCACAGGCCCCGCGGACGAACCGCGCTCCGAGATCTTCTCCGAGCCCCCGATGAGCCAGCAGCAGGCGCTGGCGTATCTGACACTGGGCCGGCCACTGGAAAGCGAGAGCGACAGCTATGCCATGGAGCGGGCTGCGATCAATCTCGGGCTGGCCCGCACCGCGCCGCTCACCCGCGAGATCGGTGAACGTGTCGGGATCGAGGACCTGCAGCTTGAGACCGAGGGGCGGGGCGAGGAGGCGAGTGTGGTGGCCTCCGGCTACCTGACGGACAGGCTCAGCCTGCGTTACGGCGTGGGTCTGTTCCAGCCCGTAAGCCGTATGGCGCTGCGTTACGACCTGTCGCGCAACCTCTATCTGGAAGCCGCCAGTGGTCTTGCCAGCTCACTCGATCTATTCTATCGGACAGACTTTGGCAAACCGGGAGACTGACCATGCTTGTCCATGGTGACCAGATCCGGCTCACGCCCCGGGAGCGTCGGGTGATCCGGCGCCTGACCGGAATAGACCCGCACTTCATCCACAACCGGGAAACAATGATCCGTTTCCGGGATCAGTACCTGCAGAGCTACCCCACTGATACCCCCCAGATCCGACTGGTCAAACTGCTACTGCGTCGCAACCTTGTGTAGCGTCTTTCCGGATGTTGATTTTTCGCAATGGCCTCGATAGCCAGTGGTGATTAGATGGAACCACGATGCGGCAATAACAAGAGAGGCCCTCATGACGGACCCGGCTCAGGTGCCTGAAGAAGACCGCAGAAAACACGAAATCGGGCTCTTCCTTTTCCTGATCGTTTTTCTGTTCCCACTGGTGACCTTCATGGTCGTTGGCGGTTATGGCTTTGGCGTCTGGATGTTCCAGGAGCTGATGGGCCCGCCCGGCCCGCCGGCAGGCTAGTGGGAGCCCAGCCATGACAGACGAGATCCATATCGCGAGCCTGCTCGTTCAGGTGGCCCCTGAGTCCCTGGATGATCTGAGCCAGTGGGCCGGCGCCCACCCTGAGGTGGAAGTCCGCGGCACGGACCCGGCCGGGAAGCTGGTGCTGATCACCGAGAGCGAGGGTCGCCAGCCCATTCTTGACCTGATGGATGCCTGCCGGGATCGCCCCGGCGTGTTCACCGTCAATCTCATCTACCACGAGATCCTCAGCGCCCAGGAAGCGGATCAACCGGAGGAAATCCAGCCATGACCATGACACGTCGGGAATTCGCCAAAGCCAATGCCGCCGCGGCCGCTGCTGCCACGGCGGGGATGGCAACCCCTGCCGGCGCCAGTAACCTGATCACCAACCAGGAGCTGACCTCTCTGCGATGGGACAAGGCCGCCTGTCGTTTCTGTGGCGTGGGCTGCAGCGTCATGGTCGGCACCCGGGGCGGGCAGATCGTCGCCACCCACGGTGACAACCAGTCCGAGGTCAACCGGGGGCTCAACTGCGTTAAGGGGTATTTCCTCTCCAAGATCCTCTACGGTAAGGACCGGCTGGAACAGCCCATGCTCCGCAAGCGCGATGGGCAGTACCACAAGGAAGGCCAGTTTGAGCCGGTTTCCTGGGACGAGGCGCTGGACGTCATGGCCGAGAAGTTCAAGACGGCCATCCGCGAGCACGGCCCGGACAGTGTGGCCATGTTCGGCTCCGGCCAATGGACCATCTGGGAGGGCTACGCCGCCTCCAAGTTGATGAAGGCCGGCTTCCGCACCAACAACATCGACCCCAACGCCCGCCACTGCATGGCCTCGGCCGTGGGCGGGTTCATGCGCACCTTCGGGTCCGATGAGCCCATGGGCGTGTATGACGACATCGAGGAGGCGGATGCCTTTGTGGTCTGGGGCTCCAACATGGCGGAGATGCACCCGGTGCTCTGGACCCGGGTCACGGACCGGCGACTGTCATTCCCGGATACGGAGGTCGCCGTGCTCTCCACGTTTGAGCACCGCTCCTTCGATCTGGCGGACAACGGCATGGTCATGCATCCGCATGCGGATATTGTCATCCTCAACTACATCGCCAACCACATTATCCAGTCCGGCAATGTGAACGAGGATTTCGTCAACAACCACACGAAATTCGTCCGGAACGTGACCGACATTGGCTATGGCCTGCGCCCTGAGGATCCGCGCCAGCAGGACGCCGAGAACGCGGACAACCCCAATAGCTGGTCGGACATGAGCTTCGAGGCATTCCGCGAGCACGTCAGTGAGTTCACCCTCGAACGCGCTGCCCGTGAATCCGGGGTGCGGGAAAGCCAGCTCAAGCGCCTGGCCGAGCTCTATGCGGACCCGGATCGCAAGGTAATGACCTTCTGGACCATGGGCGTGAACCAGCACACTCGGGGTGTGTGGGTGAACAACCTGATCTACAACCTGCATCTGCTTACCGGCAAGATCAGCACCCCGGGCAACAGCCCGTTCTCGCTGACGGGCCAGCCTTCCGCCTGCGGCACTGCGCGGGAGGTGGGCACGTTCGCGCACCGGCTGCCGGCGGACATGGTGGTGGCCAACGCCGATCACCGGAAGAAGGCAGAGAAGATCTGGAAACTGCCGGAAGGAACCATTCCCTCAAAAGTGGGGTTCCATGCGGTGGAGCAGAGCCGCCAGCTGCGTGACGGCAACCTCAAGGTCTACTGGACCCAGGTGACCAACAACATCCAGGCCGGCCCGAACTCAGCCCAGGAGACCTATCCCGGATGGCGCAACCCGGAGTCCTTCATCATTGTCTCCGACATGTACCCCACGGTTTCCGCCCAGTGCGCGGACCTGATCCTGCCGACCGCCTCCTGGGTTGAGAAGGAGGGGGCCTTCGGCAACTCCGAGCGCCGGACCCAGTTCTTCTACCAGCTGGTGAGCGGTCCGGGCGAGTCCCGCTCGGATCTGTGGCAGACAGTGGCGCTTTCAAAGCGCATCCGGCTGGATGAGGTCTGGCCGGAGGAGCAGCTGCAGAAGGCACCGGAGCTGCGGGATAAAACGCTGTTCGACCTGCTGTTCGCCAACGGTAACGTGGATGCCTACCCGCTGGATCAGATGCGCGAGGGTTACCCGAACCATGAATCCGAGGACTTCGGGTTCTACATCCAGAAGGGCCTTTTCGAGGAATACCGCAACTTCGGCGAGGGTAAGGGCAAGGACCTGGCGCCCTTCGATACCTACCACGAGGTGCGCGGCCTGCGCTGGCCGGTGATTGACGGCGAGGAGACCCGCTGGCGCTACCGCGAGGGACTGGATCCCTACGTGGAAGAGGGCACCGGCTGGCAGTTCTACGGTAACGACGACAACCGCGCCCGCATCTTCGCGGTGCCCGATGAGCCGCCGGCCGAGAGCCCGGATGATGAATACCCCATGTGGCTGTGCACCGGCCGGGTCCTGGAGCACTGGCACACAGGGTCCATGACACGCCGGGTGCCGGAGCTGCACCAGGCCGTGCCGGATGCCTTGGTCTACATGAACTTCGACGATGCCCGGGAACAGGGCATGCGTCGTGGCAGCGAGGTGCGCGTGGTCAGCCGGCGGGGTTCCATCCGCGCCCGGGTCGAGACACGGGGCCGCGTGAATCCACCCAGGGGACTGATCTTCGTGCCCTTCTTCGACGCAGGCAAGCTGATCAACAAGGTCACACTGGACGCCACGGACCCGATCTCCAAGCAGACTGACTTCAAGAAATGCGCGGTCCGCCTGGAACTTGTGGACCTGGCTTAAGGCACCGGAACAGAGAGGCCCATCATGAAAAGCTTCATCACGACTGTAACCCTTCTGGTGCTCACCGTTCTGGCCATGGGCGTGGCGGCTGAGAAGACGACGGACGCACCCAGGCCGGATGGCCTGCGTGGTGCCGGTTACAGCGCAACGCCGGCTGCTCCGCCCATTGCTGGTGTCACCGACCGCAAGGGTCGGGAGGAACGCAATTACCCGGAACAGCCGCCGGTGATACCGCACAGCATTGACGGCTACCAGCTGGACAAGCGCTTCAACCAGTGCCTGGACTGCCACAGCCGCAGCGCCTCACCGGAGAGCGGGGCACCCATGGTCAGCATCACCCACTTCATGGATCGCAACAAACAGGTACTGGCGGCGGTTTCACCGGACCGTTACTTCTGCACCCAGTGCCATGTGCCGCAGACGGACGTGGATCCGCTGGTGGAGAACCAGTTTGAGACGGTGGATGAAGTGCTGCGGCGGCTGGCCGAAGACGGTGACGGCCAGGGAGGCGCGGAATGAAACAATGGCTGTGCTACTACTGGCGTCTGCTGTGGCGGCCCGCGGCCACCATCAGCCTGGGCGTGCTGGTGCTGGGTGGCTTTATTGCCGGGATCATCTTCTGGGGCGGGTTCAACACCGCGATGGAGGCCACCAACACCGAACAGTTCTGCGTCTCGTGCCACGAGATGCGCGACAACGTTTTTGAGGAGCTCAAGGGCACTGTCCACTACAGCAACAGCTCCGGGGTTCGGGCGACCTGTTCGGACTGCCATGTGCCCCACGAATGGACGGACAAGGTGGCGCGCAAGATGGAAGCCTCGAAGGAGGTCTGGGGCTGGCTCTTCGGCACCATCAATACGCCCGAGAAATTCGAGGCCAAGCGCCGGGAGCTCGCGGAGCGTGAATGGGCCCGCCTGGAGGCGAACGACTCACTGGAATGCCGCAACTGCCACGAGTTTGAGTCCATGGACTTCACACGCCAGAGCCCGCGGGCTGCGGAAGCCCATTCCACTGCCCTGGCTGGCGGTGAGGCCACCTGCATTGACTGCCACAAGGGCATCGCCCACGAGCTTCCGGATATGTCCGGGGTTCATAACCGTTGAACCCAGAACGTCCGCATGGAAGCGGGCGTTCTGGGCGTCAGTCGCGCTTCGTGCCCCCGGGGGCATATCCCGGATCCGGGTGGAGAAACCGCTCTGCTATGGCCGGCCGGCCACTGATTGGGGACTGTAATTTGTGATGTGAGCTAAAAGCGCATTAGAATCCGCATCGACAGACACAACAAAGAGGTAATGATGCGTACAGTCTTTGATGCGAAAGGCGCAGTTGTTCTTACCGCTGCAATGATTCCCGGTATGGCCATGGCGGGTGGCTTCTCCCTGAACGAGCAGAGCGCGAGCGCCATGGGCACCGCCAATGCCGGCGCCGCTGCCAACCCGCAGAACGCCTCGACGGTGATCTTCAACCCAGCGGGTATGACCCAGCTTTCCGGTACCAATCTCTCCTTTGGTGCTGCGGTTCTGGATATCGATGCTGAAGCCGATAGTGCATCCGCCACCAATCAGGTCGGTGAACCTGTTCGGGGCTCGAATGGCGGCGACATTGCTGACCCTGCCTATCTGCCCAATGCCTTCCTGACCCATGAGATGAGCGATAACGTCGCAGTGGGTATCGGTCTCCATGCGCCCTATGGCCTGGCGGCGGACTATGATGATGACTTCAAGGGGCGCTACTTCGCGGACGAGACGGAGCTTACCGGGATTGCCCTGACGCCATCCATCGCAGTGGACTCCGGTAACGGGCTGTCGCTCGGTTTTGGTGTGAATGTCATGTATCTGGATGGCAAGTTGTCCAAGTTTACGGATACGTCAGGCGCAACACTTCAGGATTCCAGTAATGGCTTCAATACGCCTGCCGCCGCAACGCGGGCAGCCAGTGCAACGCCGACCTACTCAAACGTTGAAGGTGATTCCATTGAGTACACGCTTCGCATTGGTGCTATGTATGAGCTGTCCGACAAGACCCAGTTCGGTTTGACTGTAGAGTCCGGTACTGAAGCCTCTTTGGATGGTGACATCACCATCAGCGACTTTCCGACCCAGGCAGGCCCTGTAACTCTCAAAGAAGATGCCGAGGTCCCTCTGGATATCCCGCCAAGTGTAACCTTCGGTGCCCGGCATCAGCTAAATGATGACGTTACCTTGCTGTTCGGGGCCACTTGGGCACGCTGGAGCGACTTTGAGGAACTCGATATCTACTCCGGTGAGGGTGGTACAGGAGAAGTTTCCAGCGCACTCAGGGCCCAAGGCCAGGTTGGTAACCCGATCACCCATATCACCGAGAAGTGGCAGGACACCTGGCAGTACAACCTGGGCGCCAGCTGGCAGGCGGACCCGCAGTGGAAGCTCAGGGCCGGCTATGCCTGGGACGAATCACCTGTGGACAGCTACACCACAGCACGGATTCCGTCTCAGGACCGCCACTGGCTGACTCTGGGTGCCCAGTTTGCTCCGGCCAATACCGACTGGACCGTGGACGCGGCCGTGGGGACGCTCATCTTTGATGGTGATGCGAAAGTCGATGAACAAAACTACACACACGCCACACCGCAGCAAAGTCCGGCAGCAGATCAGTCGCGGTACCAAGGTTCTTACGACCTGAGCGCATGGAGCGCTTCCGTGGAACTCAGTCGCTCATTCTGAACTCCATCCCCTCGGCTCCAGGGATGGAGCCGCCTCCCCCTTAGCCAAGGCACTTGTAACCCCTTTACGGGTCTACGGCAGCCACAGCTCGAACACACTGCCTCCCAGATCACCGCCATTGCGCAGGCGGGTGAAGCCCTGGCGGTCGCCAGCGGTGTGCATCCCAGCCATACGTTCGGCGAAGTAAAGCCCGAGGTTGGTGCTGCCAGTGCTGAAGTCGATGCGTTCGGTGCCGGAAAAATCGACCTCCAGCATGTGTTCCGGGTAGCCCGGCCCGTCGTCCTCCACGCTCAGGACCAGCCAGCCATCTTCGGCACGGGCGTTCAGCTGGAGCTGGCTGCCGGCGTAGCGGATGGCGTTGTTGATTACGTTGGTCAGGACGCCACTGACGAGCTGGGGATCAAAATAGCCTTCCTCCGCATCCGGCTCGGTGTGGACTTCGAGTGTTATGCCCAGCCCTTCCAGCAGGCGCCGGTGATGGGCCTGCTGCTCATCAAGAAAGTCGTGGACCAGCTGCTCCTCCACGGTCGCGGAAAGCTTTTCCTCGGACAGCCGGTAAAGGCTCAGCAGCTGGACCAGGTCGCCATGTACCCGCTGGGCCTCATACTCGAGGGTGGTGAAGGGGCGGGCGCCACGAACCTCCTCGCCGACTGAGTCACGCACCTCATCCAGTGAATTCAAGAGCATCCCCAGGGAATTCTTCATGTCATGGACGGTTGAGGCGAGCACCGTGGAAAAGTCGAGATCATTGCTCATGTGTTGCTCCCGGATGTGAGATCCGCAATTTTCTTTTTCAGGAACTGGTAGCGTTTGTACTGCTTGTGCTGGGGCGGCAGGTGGCTGAGCTGATCAAGGCACCGCTCACAGCGGCGCAGCATGCTCGGGTCTGACCCTTTTCCTTCCTTTTCCGCGTTCTTGAGCAGCACCTGGACCAGGTTGAGGTTCAGAGCCGGATGCTGGGGCACCAGCTCCAGAGCCTGGCTGAAGGAATCCGCGGCCTGACCCAGCTCGCCGCTCTCAAAGGCCTTGATGCCTTCCTTGTTAAGCGCCCGGGCCTGGTTCTTCTTATGGAAGCTCACGGGCTCATCCATCAGTTCCTCGATGGCTTTCATGATTTTCGGGTCATCCTGACAGCGTTCGGCCAGCTGGTTGAGAACCCGTTGGGCAGCCCCATCCTCCTGCTGGGTGTAGAGCGCGCGGGCGTAATCCAGGGTTTCCTCCGGGCTCAGGGTCTCCGGATCCAGCTGATCACTGATGCTGTCCAGCGCCTTGCGGCTTTCGTTCATCCGTCCTTGGCCGGCGTAGACCCGGGCGGCTACCAGCTGCTTCCGGGTTTTTGCGCTTTCGTCGTCCTTGAAGCGACGTCCCACGTTATGCAGGGCCTTGAGAGCTTCGTCCGCCAGCTGTTTGCCTTCGCTGGAGGTATTGCCGTCGCTGAGCTCGGACAGGGTGCGACCCAGGCCAAGGTAGTTTTCCGGGCTGTCGTGGATGGAGTTGTCGCTGAGTTTCACGGTGGAGCGCCAGGCGTCGGCGGCGGTTTCCATGTCCTGGTTGCTGGCCGCGATGCTGGCGAGCTGTTTCTGGCGCAGGATGGCCAGCGGTGAGATCTCAAGCGCCTTTTCCACGACCTCCTGGGCCCTGCGGCTGTTGCCCTTGCGCTGCAGGGCGTCCGCCAGGGCATCGTAGGCCTCGATGTAGTCGGGGTTGCTCTCGATCAGCGTCTCGAAGTGGCTGATGGCTTCGTCCAGTGCGTTGCGGGCCAGCGCGGCCCGCCCCATGCCCATGCGGGCCCAGGCCAGCTCGCGGCCCTCCAGAACCTGCTCATAGATGCCACGTGCAAGATCTGGGGTGCCGCGCTGAAGGTAGAGGTCACCGAGGATCTGCATGACCCGATTACGGTAGCGGGTCTTCGTCTGCAGGAGCTGTTCCGCCTGGCTGATGGCTTCCGGCAGGTCCTCCTGGTCGAGGGCATGGTTGATGGGGTAGAGAGCGTGGCGCTGGGCCATCAGGGCATCCATGCGTTTCTGCAGCACGGCCTGGGTGATGGGTTTGATGATGTAGGTATCGGGATGGTACTCACGGGCGCCCATCACGATCTCCCGCGAGGTTTCCGCGGTCACCAGCACAAACAGTGAGGTGTGGCGCAGCAGCTTGTGGTGGCGCAGTGCCTCCAGCACCTGCTGGCCGGTCTTACCGGAGCCCAGGTTGAAGTCGCAGATCAGTACGTCGTAATGATCCTTGGTGCACTTGGCAATGGTTTCGTTGCCGTTGGCCGCCATGTCGATCTTCTCGGCGCCAAAGCTGCTGAGCATCTGACGCATGGACTTGCGGAAATTCTCAAAGTCATCCGTGATCAGAAACCGCAGCTTCCGGTAAAGGTGATAGCGCTCGTTCTCATCCATCGGCTCTGGGCCCGTAATCAGTGGTGGCAACACAGGGGGTGCTGTTCAAATTAGTCGACCCCCGACCATCCCTCAACAGATCATGCACCCCCTTGACATAAAATAACGCCATTGGCGGCGTTTCCCTGCTTTCAGGGCGGGTGGTAGAGTAGCGGCGAAGCCTGTTTCCAGTTGAGAGGCTGCTATGACCACGAAGGATGAGCGCCTTCAGTTCCTTGAGGCCATGGGGGATGTTGAGCCGATCCGCAAGCCGGATCGTGCGGATCTCGATGGAGGGCGTCAGGTTACGCCGGGGCAGCTGGAACGCCAGCGCGCCGCCGTGCTCGAGAAAACCCGAGACCGTAACCCGCTGACCGCCACGGATGTGGCCTGGCTGGGCCCCCAGGATGAGCTGAGTTTCAAGCGCGACGGTATCCAGCATGGCGTTTTCAAGAAGGTGCGCCTGGGGCAGTACCCCATTGAAGCACAGCTGGACCTGCACCGGATGACCGTGGATGAAGCCCGCCAGGAGGTGTTCAACTTCATCCGCGAATGTCTGCGCCGTGGCGTGCGCTCGGGGCTGATCAAGCATGGCAAGGGGGAGCGCAATCCGGACCGTATCGCTACCATCAAGAGCTACGTTAACCAGTGGTTGCCCCAGCTGGAGGATGTAATGGCGTTCCACTCCGCGCAGCCGAAGCACGGCGGTACCGGAGCGGTCTACGTGATGCTGCGCAAGAGCCCGGAGGAACGGGAACGCAATCGAGAGCGGTTCAGTGGTTGAAGGGCCATTGTGACAGGAGTGAACAATGACAATAACGATCAGGGTGAATGGCGCCGAGCAGTCGGTGGATGCCCCGGAGGATACGCCCCTGCTGTGGGTGCTGCGTGACTGGATGGGGCTTAAGGGCACCAAGTTCGGGTGCGGAATCGGCCAGTGCGGAGCCTGTACCGTGCATATTGACGGCAGTGCGCAGCGCAGCTGCATCACGCCGGTTGCCAGGGTAGCCGGTGGCGAGGTGTCGGTTACCACCATTGAAGGCCTTGCCGGCGAAGACAGCCTGCATCCGGTACAGGAAGCATGGCTTGAGCATAATGTGCCCCAGTGCGGCTACTGCCAGTCCGGTCAGATCATGAGCGCTGCGGCGCTGCTTGACCAGGAGGCGAACCCGGATGATGAGCGGATCAGTGAGTTCATGGCCGGCAATCTCTGTCGCTGTGGCACCTATCCCCGGATCCATGCCGCCATCCGCTCCGTTGCGGATGGGAGTGCCTCATGAGTGAAGTATCCCGACGTGAACTGTTCCGCCTGGGTGCTGCTGGCTCCGGCGCTCTGGTACTGGGCATGGTGCTGCCCGGCTGTGCCACTGCCCCGGGTGAACGGGAACCAACCCGTGTCGGGGCCTGGGCGCCCAACGCCTGGCTTGAGATTGATCCTGACGGCGGGGTGGCGTTCACCCTGGACCGTGTGGAGATGGGGCAGGGGACGGTGACCGGCATTACCACCCTGGTGGCGGAAGAGCTGGATGTGGCCCCGCAGAACATTGAGGTGGTCTTCGCCCCGGTGGGTGATGCCTACATCAACCCCCAGTACGGCCTGCAGGTAACGGGTGGCAGCTCCAGTGTGCGTACCAGCTGGGAGCGGGTGCGCGAGGCCGGTGCCAGGGTGCGGGCGGTTCTGCTGGCCTCGGCTGCGGAGGTCTGGCAGGAGCCGGTTGCGTTACTGACCACCGGAGACGGCCATGTGCTGCACCCGGACGGTACCCAGCGGATAGCCTATAAGGACCTGCTGGCACTGGCGGCACGCCAGAGCATGCCCGAACAGGTCACACTGCGTCGCCCGGAAGACTTCCGCTACATTGGTAAACACAACCGTCGCCTGGATGCCCTGGCCAAGGTCACGGGCCAGGCCCGCTTCGGTATCGATGTGGAGCTGGAGGGGATGCGCTATGCCGTGGTGGCACGGCCACCGGCCATCGGCGCGCGTCTTGTGGCCTTTGACGATTCCAGGGCACGGGGGCTGCCCGGTGTGATCGATGTGCTGGCCATTGAGCGTGGCGTTGCCGTTGTGGCGGAAAGCTACTGGCAGGCCATGAAGGCGCGGGGTGAGCTGAGCATTGAGTGGGACGAGTCCGATGCGGTGAAGGTTACCCAGAATTCGGTCTTCCGCCAGTATCGTCAGGCGGCGGATGACAGCGCCGGTGATACCGAGCGCAGTGAGGGCGATGCCGCCGGTGTGCTTGAGAACGCGGATGAGGTGCTGGAGGCCGAATACGAGGCGCCTTTCCTGGCGCATGCCACCATGGAGCCCCAGAACGCCACCGCCATGGTCACGGACCGGGGGCTGGAGGTCTGGGCACCCACCCAGGGGCCCGATCTGGCACGGATTGCGGCAGCACGCACCAGTGGCTATTCCCCGGGTGAGATCAGGGTGCACACCACCTTTTTGGGCGGTGGTTTCGGTCGGCGCCTGACCCAGGAGTATGTGGAAGAGGTGGCGGAGATCGCCAGCCACAGAAAGGAACCCATCAAGCTGGTGTGGTCCCGGGAGGACGACATCCGCCATGACGTCTTCCGCCCGGCTATGCTGCACCGCTTTCGTGGCGCTCTGGCTGACGGGCGCGTCACGGCCTGGGATCACCAGATCACGGGCCCGCTCATCTTCGACTGGTTCGCCCGCAACGCGGCCGCCGCTCAGTACCCCTGGGCACCACGCATGTTCTACAACACCCTGGCGTCGGTGGGGCGAATGACCGAGGATACCTTCCTCACCCCCAAGGACCATTCCGCCATTGAGGGCGCTGTGGATGTGCCCTATGCCGTCCCGGACCTCTGGGTGCGCCATACCCACTCCGATGCCGGGGTGCCGGCCAGCTACTGGCGCTCCGTTGGCCATTCCCACAATGGCTTCGCGGTGGAGACCTTTATGGATGAGCTGGCCCAACGGGCCGGCGAGGATCCGGTAGCGTTCCGCCTGCGTCATCTGGAGGACAGCCCCCGGCACCGTGCGGTGCTGGAGCGGGCGGCGGAAGCCGCTGGCTGGGGCGGCTCCCTTCCCGAGGGCAGGGCGCGGGGCGTGGCCCTGCACCGCAGCTTCGGCACTTTCGTGGCGCAGGTGGTGGAGGTCAGTATTGAAGACGGCGCTATCCGTGTTCACCGGGTGACCTGTGCCGCGGACTGTGGTCGCATGGTGAATCCGGATATTGTGCGGATGCAGATGGAAGGCGGCATTCTGTTCGGCCTCACGGCAGCCCTCTATGGCGAGGTGGACTGGGATGAGAACGGCCGCCTGCAGCAGAGCAACTTCCACGACTACACACTGATGCGCCACGACGAGACACCGGAACTTAACATCCTTCTGGTTGAAAGTGATGAGGATCCGCAGGGCGTGGGTGAACCCGGAACACCGCCGGCAATTCCGGCCCTGGGCAACGCTCTGTTTGCACTCACTGGTGAACGCCAGCGGCGTACCCCCTTCCAGGCAGGGAGCGCCGATGCCTGAAGCGAATCAGGATCCGGCTTTTTCGGTCATAGAGCATGTCAGCCGCTGGCTGGCCCGCGGCGAGCGGGCCTGGCTGTGCACCGTTCTGCGCACCTGGGGATCCTCGCCGCGCCCACCGGGCTCCATGCTGGCGGTCAACGCCGCCGGTGAGTGGTCGGGCTCGGTCTCCGGGGGCTGTCTGGAGGAATCCCTGATCCGGGAGGTAGTGGAAGGGGGGGAACCGCTTTCCACAGCCCCCAGGCTGGTGGACCACGGCGTAACCGAAGAAGAGCAGGAGCGCTGGCGGCTGCCCTGCGGCGGCCGCATGCGGCTGGTGGTGGAGGTTCTGGATCCGGATCGCCATGCCGGCCCGGTCGCCCGGGTGCTGGATGATCTGGCCGAGCGCCGGGCGGTGACCCGGCGTGTGAACTGGGCCAGCGGCGACTGGCAGTTCGCCGGTGCCTCGGTGCCTGAGCGCGTTGAGGAGCATGAACAGGAGTTCCTGCACACCATCGGTCCAAGCTCGCGCATGCTGATGATCGGGGCCGGGGAAGTGGCTCGCTACGTCGGCCGCATGGCCCTGATGAATGGTTTCAGTGTCGCGCTCTGCGAACCACGCCCGCTGTTTCTGGAAGGCTGGGAGGAACCGGGTATCGAGTGCCATGCCTGCCTGCCGGACGATCTTATCCAGCGTGACTTCAATGATGCGCACTGCGCGATTCTGGCGCTTGGGCATGACCCACGCATTGACGACATGGGTCTGCTGGCCGCCCTGGAGAGCAATGCGTTCTATATCGGCGCCATGGGGTCACAGCGCACCGCCGCCCAGCGGCGGGAACGCCTGTATGAGCTGGGCGTGACGGACTCCCGCATGGGGCGTATCCATGCGCCCATTGGCTTCAGTATCGGCAGCAAGGCGCCGCCGGAGATCGCCGTGGCGACCATGGCGCAGGTTCTGGCCGAGCGCTACCGGCTGCTCCACCGGGTCAGCCGGTATGACGTTTAGGCCGCTGGCCCGCGTTCTCCTGCCGGCCCTGTTGCCCCTGGTCCTGGCGGGCTGCTGGTCGGGTGGGGAGAATGATGCCCGGGCAGAGGCCTATGTTGACGCCCTTGCCGGGGCTTTCGGTGTGGCGCCCGAACCTTCCCGCATCCCCACGGTCGAGCCCCTGCCGCGCCCCCGTGAACGCCGGCTGGAACTGCCGGAACTGGACATGGGGCTGGTGGATTTCCTGTCCCTCTACGGCTGTGAACTGCAGGTGGTGATCGGTGAGCGGACCAGTGTTCTGGGGCGTGTGGCGCATCCGGGTACACGCATGGAATACCATCTGCGCTTTCTTGCCGCCGTGGAGGCGTGCCTGCCCAAGGTCGACAGCGAATCCCGAACCAAGTCCCTGAAGAAAGCGTATGATGCGCGGGCGGAATCACTCCCGCTGGCACTGTGGAACGGCGTCTGGGGCAGCGATGAGATGGCGCGGCTGGTCAGCCGTTCCGGCGGTCGCGTGCCGGAAGCTGTGCCGGAGCAGGCGTTGGATCGGCTTATCGAGAGCCTCTCCGGGACCGCGTCGATGCTGGCCTCCGTGGAGCCGGGCAGGGTGCCTGAAGGGCTGGCGGCCATGACGGAGCACTATCGCCAGTGGCGCAGGGAGCCGCGCTTCGGGCAGCTGCTGCGCAGTGCCGAGGCCCTGCAGGCCCGTCTTGGCGACAGTGCCGGTATCCTGGACCGTGCCCTGGCTTCGGCGCAGGGCTGCCCCACGGACGCGGGGGCGGTGGCGCTCTACCGTAAGCATTATCTGGATGGTCTGGTGCCCCGTATCCGGCAGGTGCAGGGATACGGTCGCCGCATGGCCCGGGCCCTGGAAGCGCTGGTAGAGGCTACCGGCGCGTCGCCGCCGGACGCCATGATGCCCTTCATCAACCGCAACCTCCGTATTCGGCGCTCAGACAGTGTCTGGCAAGATCTCGACCAGGCGGTGGCACGCCACGCCGCTGCCTGGAACCGCCTACTCGAACGCTGTGACTGATCCCATGCCCGTAGTGTGAGGCGGTCGCTTTTGCCGCTTCCCGCATCCTGTTAAAACCGCCGCTGAACCTTCATGGAACAGGATGAACACCATGGAATCGCCTGCCAGGGCCGCACTGCTGGTAGCCGTGACGCTGGGGCTGAGCGGCTGCTTTGAGAGCCAGAGAGATGAAACCTTCAATGATACCGTCGTCGGTGATGACGTGGATGTCCGTGTGCTTCATGCCGTGACGGATGCGCCCTCCCTCCGCCTGGAAGCGGGTGGTGAGGTGCGGGCGGAGACACTGGACTACGGAAAGGTCGCTACCTTCAGCCTGCCGGCCAATCACCACCGTTTCGAGGCGGCGGGCTATACCGGCAGGGAAGCGCCTGAGCCCCTTCTGGACAACCTTGAGGGCAACCTTACCGAGGGCATGCGCCACGACCTGCTGCTGGCGGGTTCCCTGGCCGATGACAGTGCCCGCGCGATCCTGCTTGAGCAGGATGACGAGCCCTTTGATCCCGAGGACCAAGAGGACGAAGAAGACAACGGGGAAGACGACGGTGAGGCGGGTTCAGACGAGGATGAGCCGGACAGGGATGTGCGGTTCCGGGCGGCCCACCTTGCCCCCGATACCGGGGCTGTTGATCTGTATCTGGGCGGTGATACCTCTGGCAGCCCGGATGCGACCCTCTCTTACGGTGACGTCAGCGAGGCTATCCGGGTTGAGTCGGGCGTTTACCGTTTTCTGATCACCCGGGCCGGAGAAAGCGACCCCATTTATGACAGTGACTCGGTTCTGGGTTGGGATACCGGGGATGATCTGCTGCTGGCCGTGACGCCCGCCATCGGTGTTCAGGAGGACAGTGACCTGTCGCTGATCGAGGTGGATGGGGAGCAGAGTCGGCGGATTCCTGGTGATGGGCAGGGAGCTGAGATTGCTTTCGTCAATGGTTCGGCCAGCAAAGTCAGTGCTGAAAGCAGTGATGGCACAATCACCTGGCAGGATGTTGATTCTCTGAGTAAAGCACCCGTGGATGGATATGACCCCGTCGGAGGAGGAAGTTATCAGCTGGATTTCACTTCGGATGGAGGAGCGGCTGGCTCCTATGGTTTCAGTCTTGCCAAGGGGAGCGCAGGCACCGTTGTGCTGAGATCCTGGCCTCCCTCCGATTCGACGGAGGCCAGTTTGCTGATCAATGATGCCCGCTCTGTCGCAACCAATGCCAGGGCCCGTATTCTGAATACTTGGCCTAACGATCCCGATAACGATGGCGACGCCGAGCCCGTGGACGTTTACCTTGTGGAAGGCAGTGGGTGTGAGAACCCGCTTTCCGGTGATGGCGTTGTGCCCGAGCCGGTTGTCGGCAGCCTTGCCTATTCAAACAGGAGCTCAATGCTGCCGGTGCGGCCCGGTGATTATCAGCTGGTCGTAACGGAACCTGATGACCCCGGTACGCAGTTGCTCTGTGAGGATTCCGTATCACTGCAGGCGCAGGGGCTTTATGAGCTGGTGGTTGCCCAGGACAGTGACTCTGGCCTGATCCAGGTTGGAGGTGTCAGGTAGCCTGCCAGGGCTTCTTCGGGGTGTCGTAGACCAGAAGGCGCCCCGTGCCTTCCCTGACGTCCCGCCAGGACCCTCCATCAAACGCCATCCGGAAGACCGCGCAGGTGGGGAGGTTGTCGGTGTGCGGGCCGGCCAGCAGATTGGCCAGGTCCGTCAGGTCCGGATTGTGGCCGACCAGCCAGACCTCCCGTGCCCGATCCGGCAGGTTCCGGATGGTGTCGAGCAGTCGGTGGGTATCCGCCAGATAGAGGCTGCGTTCGAAGCGGATGTCCGCCTCCGGAAAGCCCGTGCCCTGGGCCAGTACCAGCGCCGTCTCCCGGGCGCGCCGCGCGCTGCTGGCAATGAAACGGTCCGGGTATTCGCCGCGTGCGGCCATGCGCCGTGCCATCTCCGGTGCGTCCCGTTCGCCCCGTTCGTTCAGGGGGCGGTCAAAGTCGCTCAGGCTGGGGTCGTCCCAGCCGGACTTAGCATGGCGTATCAGCGTCAGTACCCGTTCCGCGCTCATGTTCCATAACTCCTTTGGTGCTCCGCTGTTATTTGCGGTTCTTGGTCAGCCGGAATACCAGTTCCGGTGATACCCGCTTGAGCCACAGTGCCATCATTTCCTTGCCTTCGCCCACCGGGATCTCGCGCTTGCCCCGGCCGAGGCCATTGATGATGACTTCCGCGGCCTTGTTGGAGTCCATGCCACCGGCATTGTCCCCATCCGCCTGACCAAAGGCGCTGCCGTCCGCCGCCAGTGAGTTCTCCGCCACGGCGGTCGCCACGAATCCCGGCACGATGGTGGAAACCTGGATGCCTTCGTCTTCCACCTCGGCCCGCAGTGCATCGAAAAAGCCCATGACCGCGTGCTTGGCCGCGCAGTAGCCGGTGCGCAGGCGCACGCCGACCTTGCCGGCCACACTGGAGGTGACCGCGATATGGCCCCGGCCGCGTTCCAGCATGTGGGGCAGGACGGCCTTGGTCAGGGCGATCTGGCCCATGACATCCACATCCATCAGCCGCTGGTAGACGGCGAGGTCCGTTTCCTGGCAGAGCGAACGCTGGGAGACGCCAGCGTTGTTGATCAGCAGGTCGATCTGGCCGAAGTGCTCCAGAACCTGACTGGTTTTGCCGGAGGCTGTTTCCAGTTCGGCGACATCCAGTGGCAGCACCATGATGGAGCTGCGAGGAAGGCCGGTTTCACTTTCACAGCGCCGGGCCACGCGTTCCAGCTCCTCCTCGCGCCTGGCGGAGAGAACCAGCCGCGCCTGCTGGCCGGCAAACGCCAGGGCCAGTGACTCGCCGATTCCCGATGAAGCCCCGGTGATCCAGACCACCTGATGCTTGAACATGCGTTGCTCCTGCTGGTTGGTTATTGGTGTTCAGCAGGGAGGAGTATGGATCAGTCCCGGGCGGGTTGCTACGTGACGTTCCGGCCTGTATACCGGAGTCTCACGGATATGCAGGGAGGTTACGGGCTCTGTAATGCTGGCTGGCTACCTGGTCTGGGCCTTCTCATTGCCGGCTCCCGGGGTCTGCTGACAGGCGCAACCGGTATCGCGTTGGAATTGGGTCTTTCCGAGGCGCTGGTCGGGCTGACCGTGGTGGCGGTGGGCACCTCACTGCCGGAACTGACGGTGTCCGTGATGGCGGCAATCCGGCGCCATGCGGACGTGGCCATTGGCAACATCCTGGGCAGCAACATCTTCAACATTCTGGGTATTCTGGGGGTGTCCGCGCTGGTGCAGCCATTGCCGCTGGCATCGCGCATGGCGTGGTTCGATCAGTGGATTATGCTGGGTGCGGCGGTACTGCTGACGCTGTTCCTGGTCAGCGGACGGCGATTGAGTCGCCTGGAGGGGGTGGTTCTGTTGATGGGGTATGGCGCCTACGTGGCCGTAGGCGTCACCCTGTAGGAGCGCGCTCTGCGCGCGATGGGAAAGAATCGCGAGCGGGGCTCGCTCCTACACCGGAGCAGGTCCGGGTTTAACGACGGCGCGGGGGACCGTTACGGCCGGCGCCGGGGCGCCCACCGCCACCAGGGCGTCCACCACCACCGCGTTTCGGGGCCGGGCCGCTCTTCTGGACCGGCTCGAAACCGGCTTCCACGCCTGCGGGGATCTCCCGGTTGACCACCTTGCGGATGCTGTTGAACTGGCCCTTTTCCTGACCACTGACGAAGGACACGGCGGAGCCGCTTTCGCCACCACGGCCGGTGCGGCCGATCCGGTGCACATAGTCGTCCGGGTTGTCCGGCAGGTCGTAGTTGACCACGTATTCCAGCCGGTCGATGTCGATGCCACGGGCTGCCACGTCCGTGGCGATGAGGGCGCGAACGTTCTCGTGCTTGAATTCTTTCAGGGCCTTGTTGCGGGCACCCTGGCTCTTGTCACCATGGATTGCGGCGGAGCGGATACCGTCAGTCTCAAGCTGCTTGGCCAGTTGGTCCGCGCCGCGCTTGGTGCGGGTGAAGACCAGAACCGAACGCCAGTTCTGGGTGCCGATCAGGTGCGTCAGCAGTTCCCGCTTGCGGCCACCGTCGACCATATAGGCGCTCTGGTCGACCCTTTCGGCGGTGCCATTGCGTTCGCCGGTCTGGATCAGTTCCGGTTCGTTCATGAACTTCTGCGCCAGCTTCTGGATGGGTGCGGAGAAGGTGGCGGAGAACAGCATGGTCTGGCGGGCATCCGGCAGTGTGCGGGCGATTTTCTCGATCGCCGGCAGGAAGCCCATGTCCAGCATCCGGTCCGCTTCGTCCAGAACCAGCACTTCAATGTCGGACAGGTTCACGGTGCCGCGTTCCATGTGATCCATCAGGCGACCGGGTGTGGCCACGAGGATATCCATGCCGCTCTTGAGCTGACGGATCTGCGGGCCAATGCCAGCGCCACCGTAGATCGCGACGGAACGCAGGGGCAGATGGCGGCCATAGGTGCGCACGCTGTCTTCCACCTGAGCGGCGAGCTCACGGGTGGGGGTGAGCACCAGGGCACGCGGCCGGCCGCCCTGTGACTTGCCTTCGGAAAGCTTCTGCAGCAGCGGCAGTGTGAAAGCGGCGGTCTTGCCGGTGCCGGTCTGGGCACTGGCCATCAGGTCGCGACCAGCAAGGGCGGCCGGAATAGCCTGCTGCTGGATCTGGGTAGCTTGGTCATAACCCTGTTCCTTGATGGAACGGTTCAGTTCAGCCCGCAGGCCGAGGGAGTCAAAGGACATTCAGTCTTTCCTGTTCAATACGCCAGAGCGGGTGTTGCCCGATGCCCCCGTAAACAGGGAAGGGCAGATTGTCGGCTTGTCGGGAATGGCCCTGGCAATATGCAGTCCGCGATAAGCGTGCGGAGACCAACCGGCGAAACTGGGGTCGTGTGTGCGACCGGGGAAGGCGGAGGGAACAACGCAGGTCGGTACCCTACCACGACCTCCGCTCAGTCGCCACCATTATTCTGTCTGCGGGTGAACTCATGCATGATCCCCAGGGTGGTCTCGCTGACGTGATGCTCCATGCCTTCGGCATCAATACGGGCCGTGGCGTCATCCACCCCCAGGCTTCGCAGGAACTGGAGGACCACACCGTGGCGCTTGCGGGATTCCTCGGCCATGGTGCGGCCGCGTTCAGTGAGGAAGATCGATCGGTAGGGCTCATTGGTGACCAGCCCCTGATCGTTAAGCCGCCTGATCATACGGGCGACAGTGGCCTGGCGAACGCCCATGCGAGCCGCGATGTCCGTGGCCCTCGCCTCGCCGGCATGATCCAGTAGATCCCCGATGAGCTCGACGTAATCCTCGATCAGCTCGGTCTCATGGGCGTCTCTCACGGCAGCATACTGGCGCGCGTGCTGCTCGGGGGGTGGCAGGTTCGTGTCCTGTTCGGACGGGTCGGGGCCGTTGTCGGAGTAGGTTGGCATAGGGCCAGTCTAACCAACTCCCCGAGTCTCGACAATAGCTATGCTGCACAGTTTAGCCTTGGCTAAAAAAGTTTGCGGGAGTGTCAAAAGTTTTTGTAAACTACAAGGCACTACGCAACCCGATTGAAGGAGCATGAGGAATGGTGACGCAGGCGGTTCAGCGATGGATTGTTGCTCTCAGCTTCTCGGCGGTTCTCGTGATGGGCGCCTCCGGTGCGCGCGCCGCTGATGTTGTGACCACCACGGGGATGATCGCGGATGTGGCTGCCAACATCGCGGGTGAGTGCCTCAGCGTGGAACCCCTGATGGGGCCGGGGATTGACCCTCATCTCTATGAAGCGCGCCCCAGCGATATCCCGCTTCTGCGCAACGCGGATGCGATTCTCTACAACGGCTTCAATCTGGAGGGCCAGCTCGGTAAGGTTCTCGCCAGGATGGCTGAAAGCAGGCCTACTGTTGCGGTGGGACCTGAGTCGATGAAAGACGACGATCTGATCAAGGGGGCCGGGGGCTATGCAGTGGATCCCCACCTCTGGATGGATGCCTCGCTCTGGGCCCGGATCGTGCCCACGGTGGCGGACGTTCTGGTCAGGGTCGCCCCCGATTGTGAATCCGGCATCCGCTCGCGCGCCGCGAACTACCGGCAGCAGCTCCTGACGCTGGATGAGTGGGTGAGTGCCAGCGCAGCCAGCGTTCCGGAGCAGCAGCGTATCCTTGTCACCGCACACGATGCTTTCCGCTATTTTGGTCTGGGGTACGGTATTGAAGTGGTCGGCATCCAGGGCATCAGCACCGACAGTGAGGCGGCAATCGCGGATATCCGCTCGGTCGTGGACCGGGTCGTCAGCCGTAATGTGCCCGCTATCTTCGTGGAGAGCACCATCAGCCGCCGGACAGTAGAGACGGTGGTCGATGGCGCTAGGGACCGGGGGCACGACCTGACAATCGGTGGTGAGCTCTATTCCGATGCCATGGGCGCCCGCGGTACGCCGGAAGGGACGTACATCGGTATGATCCGGCACAATACCCGGACCATTGTTGAGTCCCTGGGTGGCTCAGTTGAGTCCTGGCCCGGGAGCCTGCCGTCCTTTGCGGGCAGCGGGCGCAGCAACGCGGCAGAATGAGACTGGAGTTGCCATGAAACGGGAGAAACGCCACGAACCGGACCTGGCGCTGCATATAGAGGACCTGACCGTTGCCTACGAGGGCAAGCCGGTTCTCTGGGACATTGATGTGAATATTCCCCCGGGGGTGATGGCGGCGGTCATCGGGCCCAACGGTGCCGGTAAGAGTACGCTGATCAAGACGGTACTCGGGCTGGTGAAGCCCACAGCCGGCCATATCTGCATCCATGGTTACCCACCGCGTCAGGCACTGAAGCGTGTGGCCTATGTGCCCCAGCGATCCTCGGTGGACTGGGACTTTCCAACCACCGTTGTCGATGTGGTCATGATGGGACGCTATGGCCATCTGGGCTGGTTCCGCTGGCCCGGGAAGCGTGAGCGCAGGCGCGCCATGGATGCGCTTTCAGCTGTTGGTATGGAGGCATTCGCCAACCGGCAGATCAACCAGCTTTCCGGCGGTCAGCAGCAACGGGTCTTTCTGGCACGGGCGATGGTGCAGGACGCGGATGTGCTGTTCCTGGACGAGCCCATGGCCGGCGTGGATGCCACGACCGAGAAGGCGGTCGTGGCGCTTCTGCAGGAGCTGCGGGATCAGGGCAAGACCATCATCGTGGTGCATCATGACCTTCAGACCGTGCGCGACTACTTCGACTGGCTGGTGATCCTGAACGTGCGGGTTGTGGCCCAGGGGCCGATCCCTGAGGTGTATACCGGTGAGAACCTGCGTAAGGCCTACGGCGGCCGTATCGCTCTCCTGGATCCGGATTCCTCTGGCGAGACACCGGATGCGGTGCCGAGGGAGGTTGTGAACTGATGCTGGAGCTGCTCGGCAACCATACGGTCCAGACCGTCACGCTGGGCGCGGTGTTGCTGGGGATGGTCAGCGGCCTTCTGGGTTCCTTTGCCGTCCTGCGCCAGCAGAGCCTTCTGGGCGACACTCTGGCCCATGCCGCGTTGCCCGGCGTCTGTATCGGGTTCCTGATTGCCGGTACCCGTCATCTGGGCTGGATCATGGCCGGAGCGCTTGTCACCGCCGTGATCGCGGCTCTGTTCGTACAGGTGGTCACGCGCTACAGCCGGATCAAGATGGATGCAGGCCTGGGGGCGGCCCTGAGCGTTTCATTCGCGGTAGGCGTGGTGCTTCTGACCTACATCCAGGGCCACGCCAGTGCCTCCCAGGGTGGACTGGATTCCTTCCTGTTCGGGCAGGCCGCAGCCACACGCCCTTCCGATCTGTGGTTCATGGGTGGGGTTACCCTTGCCGCCATGGCACTGGTCGCCCTGATGTGGAAGCAGCTCAAACTGGTGACCTTTGATCCGCTGTTTGCGGGCTCCATCGGATTGCGCGTCGGGGTTCTCGAGACGCTGCTGACGGCCATGATTGCCCTGGCCGTTGTGGTAGGGCTTCAGATGGTGGGGGTTGTCCTGATGACGGCCATGGTGATCGCGCCGCCAGTGGCGGCGCGCCAATGGGTGTCGCGGCTTGAGCACATGGTCTTCCTGGCCATGCTGATGGGAGTGATTTCCGGCGTTGTGGGCGTGCTTTTGAGTGCTGGTGTTGCCCATCTGGCCACGGGGCCGGTGGTAGTGCTGGTGGCCTCGGCGCTGGTGGCGCTGTCGTTGCTGCTGGCACCCGGGCGCGGCGTGCTGTGGAGCTGGCTGAAACTCTGGCGGGAACAGCGCTCCATCGGCCAGCGCCAGATGCTGGTGACGCTGCATAAGCTGGCGGAGCATCACGAGGATCCCTATTACCCGGTGGAACGCAGCATGCTGGACAGCTTCTATGGCGTGGCCACCAGCCATATTCTAAGACGCCTGCAGGCCCGGGGCTTTGTCGTGCCCGCCAGCCACATGCGTCAGGAGGGGCCCCACTGGGCATTGACGGATGCAGGGCATAATGAGGCCAGGCAGGAGCTGGAGCGCATGGACTGGAACCAGGCGGAGGTATGATGCAGGCGTTTCTGGACGATCCCATGGCCATGATCCTGCTGACCGGGGCCCTCGTGGCGACCTCGGGCGCCCTGCTCGGGACGTTTCTGGTTCTGCAACGCCAGAGCATGCTCTCTGACGCGATCAGCCACTCCATCGTATTCGGTATTGTGGTGGTGTGGTTGCTGACCCATGCCCAGTCCGGGCCCCTTCAGATTGCCGGGGCGGCGCTGACCGGTGTGCTGACCGTCTTCCTGACCGAAATGGTCGCCCGCACGCGCCGGGTCAAGCGTGACGCGGCCATTGGTCTGGTGTTTCCGGCGCTTTTTGCGGCGGGTGTGCTGCTGCTCAACCTCTATGCCCGGGATATTCATATCGACAGTCACACGGTGCTGCTGGGTGAGATCGGATTTGTCTGGCTGGATACCATGCCGCTGGCAGGGCTTGAGATTCCCCAGGCAGTGGTCTGGATGACGGTGGCGACGCTGGTCAACCTGGGCTTCGTGCTTGCCTGCTACAAGGAGCTCAAGCTGGCGTCCTTTGACTGGCAGCTGGCCGCCGCACTGGGGCTGGCGCCCACGCTCATGTTCTATCTGCTGTTGGGGCTGACCAGTGTGACGGCCGTAGCGGCATTTGATGCCGTGGGCGCGGTACTGTTCATCGCCTTCGTGATCGTGCCGCCCGCGACGGCTTACCTGCTGACCGACCGGCTCTCGTTGATGCTGCTCCTGGCGGTGCTGGTGGGCGTGGCGTCGACGCTGTGTGGCTACCCGCTGGCGGTCAGGCTGGATGTCTCCATTGGCGGCACAATGGCCTCCATGACGGGGGGCTTTCTGGTCCTGGCCTTCGTCCTGAGCCCTCGCTACGGGGTGCTGGGACACTGGCTGAACCGGCGTGTGAAATACTCCGGCTGAGCCGATTCGCCAGTAGTCTCTGGTACTTGCCTGCGTTCGCCGGCGGCGTATAGTGGAGGAACGCGGCAGGACTGTGGCGCCGCGAGCACACGGAGGCGGCAATGCCGAACGGCACCATAGCGCTTTTTCACGATGACCGCATGCTGGCACATGAGCCGGATGTGGACGTTCCTTTCCTGCCCGGTCGCCTTGACCGGCGCATCCGCGAGATCCTGGCTGGTCTCAATGCCCAGTGGAAGTACCCGGAACACCCCGGACGTCTGCGGGCGGTGATGGATCTGCTGGCCTCCCAGCCGATTCCGGGGCTTGCCATGGAGGCTGGCCGACCGGCCACCCGGGAGGAGCTGGGGCGGGTCCACACCACTGGCTATCTCGATCTGATCGAGGAGCTGCGTGACAAGAACGCCTGGCTTGACGTGGATACCACTGCGGTTTCCGAGGGCAGCGTTCTGGCTGCCGAGGTTGCCGCCGGAACGGCGTTGGCGGCGGTCGAGGCGGTGGTTGAGGAACGCTATCGCCATGCCTTTGCGCTGGTCCGCCCGCCTGGCCACCATGCGGAGCCGGTACGGGCGCGCGGGTTCTGCCTGTTCAACAATGTGGCGGTGGCCGCGGCGCATGCACGCAGCGAGCTTGGCTGCGAGCGGGTGATGATTCTGGACTGGGATGCCCACCACGGTAATGGCACCCAGGATATCTTCTGGGCGGATCCTGACGTGATGTTCATTGATATCCACCGTGCGGCGCCGTTCTATCCCGGGTCCGGCCTGATGGAGGAGGTTGGCGTGGGCATGGCTGAGGGATCGACCGTGAATGTGCCGTTGCCCGGAGGCTCTGGGGATGTCGCCTACCTCAAGGCCATGCGCGAGATCGTGGCGCCGGCTGCGGATGCCTTCCGCCCGGACATCATCCTGGTCTCGGCCGGCTTTGACACCCACTGGTATGACCTGGCGCTGAATGTGTCCTATGAGGGCATGTCGGTGATGACGGAGATCATCCAGGCCGTGGCGGAACGCCACTGCGACGGTAGGCTGGTGTTCGTGCTGGAGGGGGGCTACAACCTGGAGTCTCTTTCCCACGGAGTGCATACCGTTCTGCGGACACTGGCTGGAGAGCGCTTTCCGGAACCCGGTGCGGCCGGGGTAGCAGAAGTCGAGGCTGCGGCTCGCTTTCATCGGAATGCATTTCTGGATCCGGATCAGGAATAAGCCACGGCCACCGGCATGGGTCAGCTGCTCTGCCAGTGATCCGCGCCAATGAAGATCATCCGAAGGAAGCGGGTGGTCCGGCGCCTGATCCGGGCCAGCTCTGCCTCGTCCTCGGGTGAAATGCTGAGGATGTCGGTCAGGCTGAATGCCACCGTGCGCACCACCAGCTCACAGGCCATGTCCAGATCCTCATCACTGAGGTGGGTCAGCAGGCGGAGGTTACGCAGATCGTTGGCCAGCTCGCTGGCGAAGAACTGCATCTCGTTGCGGATGCCCTGCTGGATCGCCTGACTTTCCCCCGCCAGCCCCTGTGCCATGAAGGTGAAGAAGTTGCGATTGGCCTGAACGTGGTTCACGAAGATGGCCACGGATTCGTCCATGAGCTTGTCCGCATGCAGCACATTGGCGCGCGCTTCCCGCATCATTCCCCGCAGGACCACGCCCAGCTCATCCACCAGCGTCAGTCCCAGATCGTCCATGTTGCGGAAGTGACGGTAGAAGGATGTGGGCACCACCTCGGCCTGCCGGGTGACCTCCCGGATGCCGAGGCTGGCGAAGTGGCGGCCTCGGCCCACCAGGGTCAGCGCGGCCTCCATGAGCATGTCCCGGGTCTCGCCGGGGCGGCGTCGTTTCTGTGTTGTCATACCTTTACGGGCGCGTTCGGGCTGATCCCGGAAGTGTACCGACCTGCTGGCGGAATCGAAACGTGTGAGCCGGCTCTGATCACCTGTTGACACCCCAGAGCCCCTTGTGTACATTCGTACACAAGTTGTGAACAACCGTACACACGAGGCCTGTCATGCAGGAGTCAATGAACATGGAAAAGGGTGTTGATCGCGGTCAGGGCCGCTCCTACAGGGGCGTGCTGGCACGGGTCGGGCCGGGGCGTGACACCTGGCGCTGGCTCGGGCAGCAGCTGTTCAACCGGGAGAACCCGGCCATGTACTTCGATCCGCTGCTCGAGAGCATCAACCCGCTCTGGGCCCAGCGTTACATCCCGGCGCGGGTGGAAGCGATTGAAGCGGAGACCCATGACAGCAAGACCCTGACCCTGCGCCCGGCACGGCGTTGGGGTGGGTTCCGGGCCGGCCAGCACCTGAACCTGGAAGTGGAAAAGGACGGTCGCTGGTACAGCCGGCCCTTCAGCCTCTCCTGTTCACCGTCGCACTGGGAACAGGACGGCACCATTACTGTCACCATCAAGAAAGTGGCGGATGGCGAGATCACGCCCTGGCTGCTCGAACACTTCGAACCCGGCGATGTGATCGGGATCAGCCGTGCCTACGGTGAGGATCACACCCCCGAGCCCGGTCGTCCGATGCTGTTCATCACCGGCGGCAGCGGCATCACCCCGGTGCTGAGCCAGCTGGAAGCCATGGCGGATCGTCACCTGCGCAACCCGGTCACGCTGCTGTATTTCGTGCGTACCGACGCGGACGTCATCGGGGGGCGCAAGCTGGAAGCGCTTGCCGAGCGCCTGCCGAACCTGGAGCTGCGCATCGTGGCGGCGGAGCAGGATCCGCAGAACCCGGACCATCTCGGCCCGCATCATCTGCAGGCGGTTGAAGGGCTTACGGAGCGGGATTGCTTTCTGTGTGGCCCGCCTGGGCTCATGAAACACGCCCAGAATCTGCTGGCGGACGCCGGTGTGCCGGAGGAGAAGGTCAGCAGCACGCTGTTTGCGGTAGGGCCGGGAGTGGTCGTGACCGAAGACGCCGGCGGGACCGTTCACTTCAGCCGCAGCGACATCACGGTGGAAAGCGCCGGCGATCGTCGACTGCTTGAGGAAGCCGAGTCAGCCGGCCTGAACCCGCGCTATGGCTGTCGCATGGGCATCTGCCACCAGTGCAGCTGCCGCAAGACAAGCGGCATTGTCATCAACCAGCAGACCGGACAGCCATCGGGTTATGGCGAGGAAACCATCCAGCTCTGTATCAATGTGCCCCAGGGCGCCGTTGAACTGGACCTCTAACCGAACATCGAATCGACACTGCAAGGAGAATCACCATGCAGAAGCTCAGCGAAGAACAGCTCGAAAATCTTGCACAGGACCTGGACGCCATCCGTAATGAGCAAATGGCGGATCTGGGCCAGAAGGACGCCGACTACATCCGCGGCATCATCCGCCTGCACCGGACGCTGGAGTTTGGTGGCCGGGCGCTGATGCCCCTCGGCTTCATCCCGCCGTTCTTCCTGGCCGGCATGACTTCCCTCGGGATCGCCAAGATTCTGGAAAACATGGAGATCGGCCACAACGTGATGCATGGCCAGTACGACTGGATGAACGACCCGGAGCTCAACTCCCAGACCTACGAATGGGACACCATCTGCACCGCGGATTCCTGGAAGCGGACCCACAACTACGAGCACCACACCTACACCAACGTCATCGGCAAGGACCGGGACTACGGCTACGCGGTGCTGCGCCTTGAGGATGAGACGCCCTGGAAACCGATGCACCTGCTGCAGATGATCAACTTCATCAACCTGAGTGTCTTCTTCCAGTGGGGTGTGGGCGTTCACGAGCTGGAGTTCGAGAAGCTGCGCAGTGGCGAGGTGACGCTCCGGGAGAAGGCAGAGTTCCTGCGGGACTTCGCACGCAAGGGCGGCCGTCAGGTGTTCAAGGACTACGCGTTTTACCCGGCGTTGACCCTCCCGGTGGCTCCGGTCGTGATCGCGGGCAACTTCGGGGCGAACCTGATCCGTAACCTCTGGGCCTCCAGCGTGATCTTCTGCGGTCACTTCACTGAAGACGCGGAAAGCTTTACCGAGGAAGAGTGCGAGAACGAGAGCCGTGGTCACTGGTACCTGCGTCAGCTGACCGGTTCCAGTAACTTTACCGGTCCGAACTGGGTTTACACCCTGAGCGGGCACCTGAGCCACCAGATCGAGCACCACGTGTTCCCGGACATTCCGGCATACCGGTATCGCGAGATTTCGCCCCAGGTTCAGGCCGTCTGCGAGAAGTACGGCCTGCACTACAACGCGGACAGCTTTCCACGCCAGTACGCGACCGTGCTCAAGCGTGTGACGGCCTTCTCGCTGCCGGACCGGATGCGTGAGCGGCTGTTCCCCGAGTTCAATGAACGGGACGAGCAGGGCAAGGTGGCGGACAGGACCACCAGCACCTCCCTGGTCAGCCGCCTGCGTAACCGGGTGAGCAGTACGCTCTCAGCGGCGGCCTGATCAGGCCAGCCTGCCCATCCAGAAATTCATCGGCTTGGCCGTCTCCTCGGCCTGGTCGATGTCCTTCCAGGGGTAATGGGTCCGCAGCTCCGGCACGGGCTCATACCCCCGCTTTTTCCAGAAATCATCCAGTGGCTGGTAGTCAGCCGGTCGTAACGGATGATCTGCTGGCCGCTCCACCGCACAGAAGCAGCAGTACCGGATCCCGCCCAGTTCACTGGCGTGGGCTTCACGTTCCCCGAAAAAGCGTACGCCAATGCCCTGACCCCGGTATTCCGGCAGTAGCACCGATTCCCCGAAATAGAAGATCTCCGCCGGGTTGTAGCCCTGGTCAATGAACGGCTGAATGAAGGCGTCCTCTTCGTCTTCCAGCGGCAGTCCCGTGGCGGCACCCACAACGCGATCACCGTCCCGGGCCAGGACGAAGACACTGCGTGGCGACTGGATGTAGGTTTCCAGGTACTGCTGCTCGTAATCCATATCGCCGTCATACAGGTAGGGCCATTCACGGAAAACCTGGATCCTGAGCCTCGCGACCTCGCTGACCCAGGGCCGGATGGTTTCACCGCTGATACGTTCGAGCGTTACAGTCATTCGCTGCTGCCTCCCGGGACTGGTTATCGGCTAGGGGGTTCTTCAGATTGTCATCATTAGAGTACAGGGGCAGTGCCGTGACAATCCGGGTTCAGCCGGAGGCAGTGGGGTATCCCTTGTCAAACGAACCGGATTGGCGTGACGTATAAAGAACAAAGGCCATGAAAAGCGGAGGGCAGCATGGTGGGATACTCCAGGCGCAGGGTGCTTGGCGGCCTGGGCGCAGGGCTGGCGGTTGCTGCATGGCCAGGGCTGGCGGCTGCAGCCGGGAAGGCATTGAATCGCGCTGCCCTGCCGAATGGGGGTGGTTCCATTCCGGTGATCGGCATGGGCACCTGGCGCACCTTCAATGTGGGGGGAGACCCGGAACTTCGAGAGGCACGCACCCAGGTACTGGCGGCGTTCTTCGAGGAGGGTGGCGGGCTGATTGACTCCTCGCCCATGTACGGATCGGCGCAGTCGGTGCTCGGGCATGGGCTCGAAAAGCTGGGGTACCCGGATTCGCTGTTTGCCGCGGACAAGGTCTGGACCCGGGATGGCGGTGCCACGCGGGAGCAGGCGGCGGAGTCGTCCGCTAACTGGGGTCTCGAACGGTTCGACCTGCTGCAGGTGCACAACCTGCTGGCTTGGGAGGCCCACCTGGAAACCCTCCAGGCCATGAAGGAGGCGGGGGAGGTGGGTGCGATTGGCATTACCACCTCGCACGGGCGCCGGCGCGACCAGTTCGAGCGGATCATGGAGCGCCACGAGCTGGATTTTATCCAGCTGACCTACAATATCCGCGACCGCTGGGCCGAGGACCGGATACTGCCGCTGGCCCGGGAAAAGGGCATTGCCGTTATTGCCAACCGGCCCTACCAGGGAGGCTCGCTTATCAGGGGCGTGCAGCGTCGGGGCACGCCCCTTCCAGACTGGGCGGGCGAAATCGACTGCCGTACCTGGGCGGACTTCCTGCTCAAATTCATCGTCTCGCATCCGGCGGTGACCTGCGCTATTCCCGCCACCACGAGCGTCGAGCATGTACGAGAGAACATGGCAGCCGGGCGGGGGATCATGCCGGACGCCGCGCAACGCCAACGCATGATTGAAGCACTGGCAGAGGTCTAGCCCATGCTGGGGGCGCTCGATACCTACGCACTGCGGGACTTCGTGCCGGTCACACCCGAAGTGTGGTCCCGTCTGTTCGAGCGCCTCAACGGGCAGGTGTGGCCATGGCAGGGCCTGTTCCTCTTGTTCATGCTTTTCGCGCTCTGGCGGCTCCACCGGGGCGGCAGCGCCACCGCTGGGCTGGCGCTGGCGGCGTGCTGGTGCTGGTCCGCCGTCCAGTTCCAGTTTCTGCTGCACGCACCTCTGAACTGGGCAGCCAGCCTCATGGGGTGGGCCTTTATGGTTCAGGCGGTGCTGGTGTTCCTGGTGGGCCTTGGAGGCGGTTGGCGGTTCAGCGGCGGGTTGCGGGCGAAGCTGGGAGTCGTTCTGGTGCTGGCAGGCATCGTTGTACTGCCGGTGACCGGCCCATTGACGGGGCGCAGCTGGGCGGCGTTCGAGGTTGCCGGCACGGCGCCAACACCCACGGCCCTGGTAACGCTGGGCATGCTGCTCCTGGCACGCCCCATCAGCTGGGTGACGGGGGTGATCCCCGTGCTCTGGCTGGTCTACAGCAGTGTGATCTGGTGGGTCAGTGGCTGGCTGCCGGGAGCGGTCGTGGCTCCCCTGGCTATTGGCACTCTCGGAGTTGCCATGGGTGCCAGCCCTTGGTCCCGAGGCAGGGAGCCGTCCTAGAACAACCCGATCTGAGGCGGTTCCGTGTTGATCGCCAGGAAAGGACGATTGCTCTCAATGGAGCAGAAAGGGGCCCAGCACGTCTGCAAGCGGTTCAAGGGTTGCCAGGAACTCCCGGACCGCAGTCTCTGAGCCGGTGAGCAGCCGGTCATGGCTGATTTCACGTGGAAACTTGAACAGGAACCGGAAGTCGTCGGGTACCTGGGAGCGCCATTGGGCACATTGTTCCCGGGTGGGTGTGGCGTAGAAAGTGGTATTGCCCTCGACGCAGCCGAACACCCGGCTGTAGCGTGCAAGTGGCGTTGCTCCCGGTGGGAGCAGGGTGTTCCAGCTGGGATCCTGCCACTGCGGGCAGCCGAGGGCGTAGTGGGTCATGGCGCACAGGGTAAACCAGAACATCGCGGCCATCACGGAGGGACGCGGGGTGCTCTGGCTTCTATACTGACGGTTTGAGGCTGTGGAGGCCCTATGCTGGCGGATATGACTGCAATGGAGATCGCCGGCCAGATTGTCGCGCTGGTCTCACTGGGCTTCTGCATCGCCGGGTTTGCCAGTACCCGGGATGATCGCCTGATGCTGCTGCTGATTGGCGCCAACGTGGCCTTCGCCCTCCAGTACGCGCTTTTCCAGAGCTGGACCGCTGCGGCACTGACGGTGCTGGTGATCCTTCGCATCCATCTGGCACAGCGCTTTCAGGGCAATGTCGCCGTGATGCTGGGCATGCTGGCGGTCAGTGGCGTGGCAGCGGTGCTCACCTGGCAGAGCTGGATCGACCTGTTCCCGATGACGGCGATGGTGCTGGGCACCGTGGGCATGTTCATGCTCCGGGGCATTCCCATGCGGCTTTTTCTGGCCGGAGCCGGGCTGGCCTGGATGGGCAACAACATCGCCATCGGCTCGGTGGGCGCAACGCTCGCGGAGGCTCTTGTGGTGGTCACCAATTTTGTGACTATCCTGCGCCTGCAGCGGATGCGGCGGCGTTACCCGGATGTGGAGTTGCCCTGAGTCCTGCTGCGAGCAGCGAGGTGTTCTCGGCCTCAGGCGCTGCCGAAGAAGCGCTCCAGTACACCGGCCTGGCGTAATCCCGGAACCGGGAGGTTGGCATGTTCGTCCATCGCGCGCCGCCAGTAGTGCTCGGGGTCGTCCATGGTGGCTGCCTGTTCCCGTTCGGCCGTGCTGAATGAGTTATGCTCGCCACTGAAGCCCGCCTCGATGAGGTCGAGGGTCCAGAGGTAGATCGTTGAGCGGACCAGGCGCAACAGGTCGGAGTAGGTCTCGCGGTTGATCGTGAGCGCCAGGTCGGTGGTCAGATTGACCCGGGTCTGCAGTTCACGCATCGCTTCCGCGGAGAGAGCATGCTGAATGTAGCTGTCCTTGCGGTAACGGAGGCAGGTTTTCTCCAGGCTGCGGACACCGTCCCTCAGATCCATATGCGCTTCCCTGCGGTTCTGTTCCTCGCTGACGGGGGCGGGAATCCAGCCGTACTGGGGCGACCGTGTCATCAGGTGGCCGGGGAGATTGCGCCGGTAGTCAGGCAGGTCCACTTCCTCGCTGTAACCGGCAAACTCGTTCTGGAGCCAGCTTCCCATCCTGCGATTGCGGAGCATCAGCGACAGAGTGATCGAGGCGGGCAGGACCTCCTCGAGCGGGTCCTGAGGGTCCCTGACGCGCTGTTCCAGTGCATCGACCGGTGCTCCCATGGTGCCTCTCCTTCTGGTTCCCTGTTTGTTGTTTTAACGCAGACCTGACAGGGTCATCCAGCTTGATGAATGTCACAGTCTTCAAGCTAGGTTACCGGGGCGGAAGGTGCAACTGAACAGATGTTGAGCATCGGTAACACTGTGTCACCGATGCGCTGGGCGCTCAGGTGGAGAGGTTCCCGAGCGCGTCGGCCGCGATGCCGAATGAGTGCTTACGGGCGTCGTGATCGTGGATCTGGCCGGTCAGGATCAGCTCGTCCGCGCCGGTGCGTTCCAGGAAGGCCTTCAGCCAGCGCTCCACCGTCTCCGGCGAACCGACGGCTGACTCTTTCAGGGCGTGACGGGCAGTGCCGAGTTCGGCCCGGCTGCCCAGGCTGTCAGGGTCATCCACTGGAGGCTGGAGTGGTCCAGGGGTCCCCCGCCGCAGGGCAATGAACTGCTGTTCCATGGAGGTCATGAGCCGGCGGCCTTCCATGTCCGTATCCGCGGCGAAAACGTTGGCGGCGGCCGCTACATAGGGCCTGGCCAGGCGTTCCGATGGCTGGAACTGCTCGCGATAGACCCGGATGGCTTCGTCCAGCATGTCCGGTGCGAAGTGGGAGGCAAAGGCATAGGGCAGCCCCAGCGCCGCCGCCAGCTGGGCTCCGAAAAGGCTGGAGCCGAGGATCCAGACGGGCACCCGGGTACCGGCGCCTGGAACGGCCTGAACACGCTGGCCCGGCTGTACTGGTTCCAGGAAATGCAGCAGCTCCTGTACTTCCTGCGGGAAGCGGTTGGCCGCCGAATGATGGTCCCGGCGCAGGGCGCGCAGGGTTTCCTGATCGGTACCCGGAGCGCGCCCCAGGCCGAGGTCCACGCGCCCGGGGTAGAGGCTCTCCAGGGTGCCGAACTGTTCCGCCACCACCAGCGGCGCATGGTTGGGGAGCATCATTCCGGCGGCTCCCACTCCGATGCTGCTGGTATTGGCGGCGATGTGGCCCAGCGCCACCGGCGTTGCCGCGCTGGCGATACCGGTCATGTTGTGGTGCTCCGCCATCCAGAACCGGCTGTACCCAAGGGACTCGGCGTGCCGGGCCAGGTCGGCCGCGTTGAGCAGTGCCTGCCGCGGCGTGCTGCCTTCATTCACGGGGGCGAGATCGAGCAGGGAATAGCGCGTCATGGTCGCTCCTGATACGGGTTCAGGTCACACAGTAGCGAGCCGGTACCGTTGCCGGCAATACGGGGTTGCCGGCGGGCTTCGCAACGGCCTTCAGCGTCTGTAGTATGCCCCTGTTTTCCAGCGTGGCCCGAGTGAGCCCCGATCGAACCGGCTTTAAGGAGTGCGTGCATTGGATTTCCTGCTGGAAGTAACCCTGTTCCTGCTGGCGGCGGTGATTGCCGTGCCCATTTTCCAGTGGCTGGGGTTCGGAGCCGTGCTCGGGTACCTGGTTGCCGGTGTCATCATGGGCCCGTCACTGTTCAGTGTGATCGACGATGTCGAGAGTATGCTGCGCTTCGCCAAGATCGGGGTGGTGCTGCTGCTGTTTCTCGTGGGGCTGGAGCTGGCGCCGCAACGGCTCTGGGTGATGCGCAGGAACATCTTCGGTCAGGGGATGGCCGGCGTGCTTGTGTGTGCCATCCCGATGGGCGTAGTCGCCTGGGCCGGATTCGGTCTGGACTGGCAGACGTCGCTGATCATCGCGCTGGGTCTGGCGTTCTCCTCCACGGCCTTCGCCATGCAGGTGCTCTCCGAGCATAATGAGCTTTCCTCGCTCCATGGCCGCAGCGCCTTTGCCATGCTGCTGTTCAAGTACATTGCGCTGCTGCCGCTGCTGGCTGCGATTCCGCTCATGGGTGAGGGCAGTACCGCGTCCATGGACCCGCTCGGAATCGCCCAGGCCATTGCCCGCACCCTGGTGGTGCTGGTCGCGGTGATCGTTGGCGGCCACTACCTGCTGCGGCCGGTTTTCCGCACGGTGGCGCGCATCGGTGCACGCGAGACCTTCACCGCTACCGCGCTGCTGGTGGTGCTCGGGGTGTCCCAGATCCTGAAGATGGCCGGCATGCCCATGGAGCTGGGGGCCTTTCTGGCCGGCGTACTGCTGGCGGACTCCGAATACCGGCATGAGATCCATCTCTCCATCGAGCCGTTCAAGGGGCTGCTGATGGGGCTTTTCTTCATGTCCGTGGGCATGTCGGCCGATCTGCACATGCTGGCGGATATGCCCGGGCTGGTGTTCGGTATCACTGGCGGGGTGCTGCTGCTCAAGATCACCGTTCTCTATGCTGTCGGGCGGCTTGGTGGGCTCGATGACAAGGGCAGCAGGGCACTCGCCGCACTCATGCCCCAGGGTGGTGAGCTGGCGTTCGTGCTGTTCTCCATGGCCATGACCTACGGGGTCATGAGCGAGTCCGTGACCGACGTATTGTTTGCGGTGGTGATCCTCACCATGGCCGCCACGCCCTTCACCTTCCTTTTCAATCGTCGGATTCTGGATCCGATGCTGGCCACCTCGGAGATCGACGATCGGCCCTATGATTCGGTGGGAGAGGATGAGGAAAAGCCCAAGGTTCTGATCTGCGGCTTCGGGGGCTTTGGCCAGATGGTGGGCCGACTGCTGCACAGCGCCGAGATCCCGTTCTCCGCGCTGGATGCCAACCCCCTGCAGGTTGATTTCATCCGCCGTTACGGGCACCGCATCTACTATGGCGACCCGGCACGCGTGGACCTGCTGACAACCGCAGGCGCCCGGGATGCACAGGCCATCATTGTCGCGGTGGAGAATGCGGAGTACTCCATGCGCATCGTGGACCATGTCCGGCGCAACTTCCCGACCGTTCCGGTCTACGCCCGCGCGCGCAACCGCCAGCACGCCTGGCGCCTGATGGATCTCGGCTGCCGGGTGATCACTCGCGAGACCCTGTCGGGCAGCATGCACATGGGCGAGCAGCTGCTGCAGATCTTCGGCTGGGATGAGGATGAGGCCCGCGAAGCGGTGCAGGTCTTCCGGGATCACGATGAGGAGGAGTTGCGCAAGTACTACGCCATCCACCAGGAGAAGGGCAGCCGTAACCCCAGTGACCAGGAAATCATCGACGAACTGGAGGGGCTGTTCCAGTCGGACGAGGCGGAATCCATCGATCCGGACAGTCTTCAGCACTCGAGCAGCTGACCCCGTCTCCTGAAGTGTCTTGAATCTGTTGCTGCTTTCGTTCAGTTTTGCACAACAATAAGCACAACAACGAGGTAGTTATGGCTCAGGATGCGGATGTCATTGTGGTCGGCGCCGGCCTTGCGGGACTGGTGGCGGCGACCGAGCTGGCCGATGCGGGCCGGCGTGTTCTGATTGTGGAGCAGGAGTCCGAACAGAATCTGGGAGGCCAGGCGTACTGGTCGCTGGGTGGGCTGCTGTTCGTCGATTCGCCCGAACAGCGGCGCATGGGTATCAAGGACTCCCCGGAACTGGCGTGGCAGGACTGGTTGGGTACGGCCGGCTTTGACCGGGACGAGGATTACTGGCCGCGCCGTGTTGCCGAGGCGTACGTGAACTTCGCCGCGGGTGAGAAGCGCGCCTGGCTGCGCGAGATGGGCCATCGTGTCTTTCCGGTGCTGGGCTGGGCTGAGCGGGGTGGTTATGATGCCTGCGGTCACGGCAATTCCGTACCCCGGTTCCACATCACCTGGGGGACAGGCCCCGGTATTGTCGAGCCCTTTGAAAGGCGGGCCAGGGAAGCGGAGGCCCGGGGGCTGATCCGGTTCTGCTGGCGTCATCGTGTGGACGAGCTGCTGACCACTGGCGACCATGTGGATGGTGTGCGTGGCAGTGTGCTGGCTGATGACCGGGCCGAGCGGGGCGTTGAGACCAACCGGGAGGAGAAGGATGACTTCGAGTTCCGGGCCCAGGCCGTGATCGTGGCCTCGGGGGGCATTGGCGGCAATCATGAGATGGTGCGCCGCAACTGGCCGGAACGGCTCGGGCGCCCGCCCCAGCGTATGGTCAGTGGGGTGCCGGCCCATGTGGACGGGCGCATGATCGATATCACCGAGGCTGCCGGCGCGCGCGTGATCAACCCGGATCGGATGTGGCACTACGTTGAGGGCATCCAGAACTGGAATTCCATCTGGCCGAACCACGGCATCCGCATCCTTCCCGGTCCGTCCTCCCTCTGGTTCGATGCCACCGGCCGGCGTTTCCCCGCGCCCCTGTATCCCGGCTCGGATACCCTGGGGCAACTGGAGTACATCCAGTCCACCGGCTACGACTACAGCTGGTTCATTCTGGACCAGAGCATCATCAAACGTGAGTTTGCCCTTTCAGGTTCCGAGCAGAACCCGGACATTACCGGCAAGAGCTGGGCACAGACCCTGAAGCGGCCCTTCGGCAGGAAAGGTACTGGCCCTGTTGAGGCCTTCAAGGAGAACGGGGTGGACTTCGTGGTCCGGGACAATATCGAGGATCTGGTTAAGGGGATGAACGAACTCAGTGGCGACCACCTGCTGGACCCGGCGGACATCCGCCGCCAGATCGAGGCGCGCGACCGGCAGCTGACTAACCCCTTCACCAAGGATTTCCAGGTCATGGCCATGCACAATGCCCGGAAATTCTCCGGTGACAAGATGGTGCGCACGGCCAAGCCGCACCGGATGCTGGACCCGGCCCACGGCCCCCTGATCGCGGTGCGGCTGAATATCCTGACGCGCAAGACACTGGGCGGCCTGGAAACGGACCTGGAGGCCCAGGTTCTCAACGAACAGGGTGAGCGTATCCCCGGCCTCTATGCAGTGGGGGAGGCGGCCGGCTTCGGTGGCGGCGGCATGCACGGTTACCGTGCGCTGGAAGGCACCTTCCTGGGTGGTTGCCTGTTCTCGGGCCGTAATGCGGGGCGGGCCGCGGCGAAAGCCGTCATCTGACCGGGAGGTCGCGGCACAGGCCGCACTCCCCCTCACTCTGTTCCTCGGTTGCACCACCGCTCTCAACATAGCGCAGGCGGTGGCGGGCCCGACCGCGATTGGCGCTTACCTGGTAGCGCCGCGGCTCGTGTCGCTGCTCCGCTTCATCCTGTTGCGCCGGTACGGCGTCTGTTTCTTCAGGTTCAGTCATCGTGGGTCTCCCTGATGAGAGTGCGCCGGAGCCAGGGCACGGCCATTATCACCAGAAGGGCGAGAGCGCTCCATTCCAGCCAGGCGGGAATCCATTCCTGAACCCCCTGGACCGAGCCCTGGATGTCCAGGTTAAAGCCGGCAATGACGGCGTCGGTCGCCAGCCCCGCTGCAACGGTGCTCACCACGATGCCGGTGAGGTAGAGGAGCAGTGCCCCGGTGCCCATTTCTCGCTGGAAAATGCTGAGAGTGGCCAGGCTGGTTACAGGGCCGGCGAGCATCAGAACCAGTGCGGTGCCGGGGGATAGCCCTTCCAGCATCAGGGCTGCTGCAATGGGGGTAGTTGCGGCGGCGCACAGGTAAAGGGGGACGCCGATCAGCGCCATCAGCAGCATGGGGCCGATGCCGCTGCCCAGCACCGCCAGCCCCTGGGGCGGCGTCAGCGTGATCAAAAGGCCGGCCACGGCCAGGCCAATGGCAATCCAGACGCTGATGTCGTCGAGCATCTCGGTGAACGCGTAGCGCAGGCCGTGGCGCAGCCCCGGGGCTGTTTCATCGGCGTCCGCCATAACATCGCCGCCGTCACAGCCGGAGGAGCAGCAACCGGAGTTGCAGGCTGCCTCCGCGGGGTCCGCGGCGGTTGCACCGCCGTGGCTCAGGGCGGTAAGCAGGCCGGTACTGATCGCTGCGACAACTGCGCCCAGCGCCCTGGCCACCATCATGAAGGGACCCATCAGCACAAAGGTGAGTGAGAGTGAATCAACGCCCGCGCCCGGCGTACCCACCAGGAAGGAGGTGGTCGGGCCGCGCCCGGCGCCACCCCGGTAGAGCGCCAGCGCGGTCGGAATGGCGCCACAGGAGCACATGGGCAGGGGAACACCCAGAACGGCACCCCGCATGATGGGCCGGATGCCGTCGCCGCTGAGCCACTGCCGGATGCGCGCCCGGGGCACCAGGCCGCGCACCAGCCCCGCCACCAGCAGGCCCAACAGCAGCCAGGGAGCGGCGAGCAGCGTCATCTCAACAATCGCGAACACAAGTTCCTTCATACCCACAGTATAGAGGTCGGCATGCCGTTATGGTGTAGCGCCTTTTGCAAATTGAGGCTCGACCCCCTTTCTGGTAGCCTGTCATCCCATCTTGAGGCGACGCCTCCCTCCTCCTCACAACTGGCAATCGGGCAGAATACGGGATTCGCATGACGCGCTATATATTTGTCACCGGCGGGGTTGTGTCCTCGCTCGGCAAGGGCATTGCATCAGCATCACTGGCCGCCATCCTCGAGGCACGTGGCCTCAGGGTCACCATCCTCAAGCTCGATCCCTACATCAATGTGGATCCCGGCACCATGAGCCCGTTCCAGCACGGCGAGGTCTTCGTCACCGAGGATGGCGCCGAGACGGATCTGGACCTGGGTCACTACGAGCGCTTCATTCGCACCACCATGAGCAAGCGCAACAACTTCACCAGTGGCCGGGTCTACGAGGAAGTCATCCGCAAGGAACGCCGTGGCGACTACCTGGGCGGGACGGTGCAGGTGATCCCGCACATCACGGATGAGATCAAGCGTCGCATTGTCGAGGGCGCCGGTGACGTGGATGTTGCCCTGGTGGAGGTTGGCGGTACCGTCGGTGACATTGAATCCCAGCCCTTCCTGGAGGCCACGCGCCAGCTGCGTGTCGAAGTCGGGCCCCAGCGTGCGCTCTTCATGCACCTGACGCTGGTGCCCTACATCTCCACTGCCGGCGAGGTGAAGACCAAGCCGACCCAGCACTCCGTTAAGGAGATGCGTTCCATCGGCCTGCAGCCGGACATTCTGTTGTGCCGCTCCGAGCATGAGGTGGACGCCAGCTCGCAGCGCAAGATCGCGCTCTTCACCAACGTCGAGGAGCGGGCCGTCATCCCGCTGTGCGATGCGCCCAGCATCTACCGTGTGCCGCGCATGCTCCACGAGATGGATCTGGACCAGCTGATCGTTGAACGCTTTAACCTAAACGTGGGTCCGGCGGACCTGTCCGAATGGGACCAGGTGTTTGAGTGGGAGCAGAATCCCGACAAGACAGTGACCATCGCCATGGTCGGCAAGTACATGGAGCTGCTGGATGCCTACAAGTCCCTGATTGAGGCACTGAGCCACGCCGGGCTGCACACCAGGACCGACGTTAAGATGAAGTACGTCGATTCCGAGGACCTGGAACGCGAGGGCGAGGCGGCGCTGGAGGACGTTGACGGCATCGTGGTACCCGGTGGCTTCGGCGAGCGGGGGGTGGAAGGCAAGATCAGCGCCGTGCGCTACGCGCGTGAGAACGGCATTCCCTACCTGGGCATCTGCCTGGGGATGCAGGTGGCCGTTATCGAATACGCCCGCAACATCGCCGGGCTTTCCGGGGCCCACAGCACCGAGTTCCGCAAGGACTCACCGTACCCCGTGGTGGGCCTGATCACCGAGTGGGTGGACGAACACGGCCAGCTGGAAAAGCGCGGCGAGGATTCCGATCTGGGCGGCACCATGCGTCTGGGCGCCCAGGACTGTCGACTTGAACCGGGAACCACATCGCATCGGTGTTACGGCAAGGACGTGATCCGCGAGCGCCACCGCCACCGGTACGAGGTCAACAACCTGCTTCTGCCCAAGCTGGAGGAAGCGGGCCTGCGCGTGGCCGGGCGCTCCGGCGACAACAGCCTGGTGGAAATGGTGGAAGTCCCGGAACACCCGTGGTTCGTCGCCTGCCAGTTCCACCCGGAATTCACATCCACGCCGCGTGATGGCCATCCGCTGTTCAAGGGCTTTGTGGAAGCCGCGCTGGCCCGCAGGGGCGAATCCTGAACCCGACTGCCGAGGGCGCTCACCATGGCGTATAGCACCATCGACATCGCTGACCTGAGCATCGCCAACGACCGCCCGTTCACGCTGTTCGGCGGCATGAACGTGCTGGAATCCCGGGAGCTCGCGCTGGAAGTGGCGGACGCCTACAGCCAGGTAACCGCCCGGCTGGGCATTCCCTATGTCTTCAAGGCCTCCTTCGACAAGGCCAACCGCTCCTCCATGCATTCATTCCGCGGCCCCGGCCTGGAAAAAGGGCTGGCCATCCTCGAGGAAATCCGCGACCGCTACGGCGTTCCGGTCCTGACCGACGTCCACGAACCGCACCAGGCGCAACCGGCCGCCAACGTCTGCGACGTGATCCAGCTGCCCGCGTTCCTGTCACGCCAGACCGACCTGGTGGTCGCCATGGCCCGGACCGGCGCCGTCATCAACGTCAAGAAAGGCCAGTTCCTCGCGCCCCACGAAATGAACCACATCATCACCAAGTGCGGGGAAGCCGGCAACGAGCGGGTCATACTGTGCGAACGCGGCACCAGCTTTGGCTACAACAACCTGGTCGTGGACATGCTCGGTTTCGGCGCCATGAAGAAACTCGGTGTGCCGGTGTTCTTCGACGTCACCCATGCCCTGCAGATGCCCGGTGGCCGTGCTGACTCCGCCGGCGGCCGCCGCGAACAGGTTACCGAACTGGCCCGCGCCGGCCTGTCACAGGGCCTGGCCGGTCTCTTCCTGGAAGCGCACCCGGATCCGGATCAGGCTAAGTGCGACGGCCCTTGTGCACTAAGGCTCGAACACCTGGAGCCTTTTCTTTCGCAACTCAAACAACTGGATGATTTGATCAAGGGGTTTGAGCGGCTGGATACAGCGTGACCAACAAGGTTTGAAGAGGTGGGGAAGGCAGTCCTTTACGGGATTGTCTGGAGCCATGGATGGCGGAAGACAAGCGTACAGGGATGTATTTACAGCGTATCCCGTAAAGGACTGCCTTCCCCACCTCCTGAAATGACTTTCAGACTCGATTTCATTTCCTGAATCACTGACTGATTCAAAGATAAGAGAGGTTGAACGGATGACAACAATCGCCAACATCAAGGCCCGCGAAGTCCTCGACTCCCGCGGCAACCCCACCGTGGAAGCCGACGTGATCCTCGAATCCGGCCAGATCGGCAGCGCCTGCGCACCCTCCGGCGCCTCCACCGGCTCCCGGGAAGCGCTCGAACTGCGCGACAAGGACAAGAACCGCTACCTCGGCAAAGGCGTACAAAAAGCCGTCGCCGCCGTGAACGACCGCATCCGCGGCGCCCTCAAGGGCATGGACGCCGCCGACCAGCGCGCCATCGACAATGCCATGCTCGAGCTCGACGGCACCGACAACAAACAGAACCTCGGCGCCAACGCCATCCTGGCCGTCTCCCTGGCCAGCGCCAAGGCCGCCGCCACCGCCCTGGGCAAGCCCCTGTACGAACACATGGCCGAAATCAACGGCGCCGCCGGCCGGTTCTCCATGCCCGTGCCCATGATGAACATCCTCAACGGCGGCGAGCACGCGGACAACAACGTCGACATCCAGGAATTCATGATCCAGCCGGTGTCCGCGCCGACCTTCCGCGAAGCCCTGCGCTGCGGCGCCGAGGTGTTCCACAGCCTCAAGAAGGTCCTCAACAGCAAGGGCCTGAACACCGGTGTGGGCGACGAAGGCGGTTTCGCGCCGGACCTCCCGTCCAACGAAGCTGCGCTCGAGGCCATCCGCGAAGCCGTGGAAGGCGCCGGCTATACCCTCGGCAAGGACGTCACCCTGGCGCTCGACTGCGCCTCCTCCGAGTTCTACAGTGACGGCGTTTACGACCTGAAAGGCGAGGGCAAGCAGTACAACGCCGCCGAGTTCAGTGACTATCTTGCCGGCCTGTGCGACCGCTTTCCGATCGTCTCCATCGAGGATGGCATGGACGAAGGCGACTGGGACGGGTGGAAAACCCTGACCGAGCGCCTGGGCAGCAAGGTCCAGCTGGTCGGGGACGACCTGTTCGTGACCAATACCCGGATCCTCAAGGAAGGCATCGACAAGGGCGTCGCGAATTCCATTCTTGTGAAGTTCAACCAGATCGGCAGTCTCAGTGAAACCCTGGATGCCATTCGCATGGCGCAGGATGCGGGCTATACTGCGGTTATCTCGCATCGTTCGGGCGAGACCGAGGACACCACGATCGCGGATCTGGCCGTGGCCACCAGCGCCGGGCAGATCAAGACCGGGTCCCTCTGTCGTTCCGATCGGGTGGCGAAATACAATCAGCTGCTGCGGATTGAAGAGCAGCTCGGGGATCGGGCCGAGTATCGCGGTCTGACCGAAATCAAGGGGCAGGGGGGCTGAGGCACCCCTGACGCGTCAGGGAGCGTCGTGCATGAAATGGTTGTGGGGCATTATGGCCGTGCTGACCCTGCTGCTGCAGGTCCGGCTCTGGGCGGGCGAAAACAGCCTGCCCCACGCCTGGGCCCTGCAGGAGCAGATCGATGAGCAGAAGACCATCAATGCCGGGCTCCGTCACCGTAACGAGGAGCTGTTCGCCGAGGTGAACAACCTCGGCGACGGCACCCGTGCGATCGAGGAGCGCGCCCGTCGCGACCTCGGCATGATCGGCGAGGATGAGACCTTTTTCCTGGTTGTGGAGCCCTGAACCGTATCCATGCCGCCTAATGCCGCCTCAGACGGCCTCCCCCCAGCCATTGTTATACCCGCCGCGGGCGTCGGTGCCCGTGTCGGGGGCGAACGCCCCAAGCAGTACCAGTATCTCGGTAACGCCTTCCTGATTGACGTCACCCTTGAGCGGCTGGCCCGGGCAGTGCCTGGCGCAGCCCTCATGGTGGCTCTGGGGGCCGGGGATGGCTGGTGGGCGTCTACCCGCAGCGCGGCGGCAGACTCCGTCCGTACCTGTATTGGCGGCGCCACCCGTGCCGAGTCCGTGCTGAACGCTCTGCAGGCGCTGGCACTTCCTGAGGAGCACCCCGTACTGGTGCACGATGCCGCCCGCCCCTGTATCACAGGAGGGGATATCCACGCCCTCATGGAAGGGGTTGGCAGCAGCGAGGCCGGAGGCCTTCTGGCCCAGGCAGTCACGGATACGATCAAGGAAGTGGATGGGGCCCGCCATGTGCTGGCAACCCGGGACCGGAGCCATCTCTGGCGGGCCCAGACCCCCCAGCTGTTTCCCGCCGGGGTGCTGGAACGGGCGCTGCTCAGGGCCGCGGCAGCCGGGGCGCCGGTAACGGATGAGGCCTCGGCGGTGGAATATCTGGGCCTGAAGCCGCTCGTGGTACCGGGCCGGGCGGACAATATCAAGGTGACCCATCCGGGGGACCTGGCCATGGCGGCATGGCTGATCGAACAACAGCAACAGGCCGGAGGGGCCGTAACATGATACGAGTCGGGCAGGGGTTCGACGTCCACGCCTTTGAGGAGGGCGATCATATCCGCATCGGTGGCGTGGTCATCCCTCATGATCAGGGACTGCGGGCGCATTCGGATGGAGACGTGCTGCTGCACACCGTCAGCGATGCCCTGCTGGGGGCCATCGCCCTGGGCGATATCGGCCACTGGTTTCCCGATACCGAACAGCGCTGGCGGGATGCGGACAGCCGTGCGCTGCTGCGCGAGGTCTATCGTCAGGTGCGGATGCAGGGCTACCAGCTGGTCAATATTGATGCCACAGTCATGGCACAGGCGCCGAAGATGGGTCCCCATGTGGATGCCATGCGCCACAACATCGCGGAAGACCTGGCGGTGAACCCGGAACGGATCAGCGTGAAAGCCACCACGACCGAACGGCTGGGGTTCGTCGGGCGCGCCGAGGGCATTGCGGCCCAGGCGGTCTGTCTGGTCGAAAGCCGTCGCAGCGGCGGGGGCTCGTGACGGGCTGGCGCCTGGACTGGCCGCGGGCCGGGGGAGAACCTGTCGGAACCGGCCGCATCCGTGTGGACCCGGGGGATTTCGGGGTCACTGAGAACCTGGGGTGGTCTCCCGACGGTGAGGGCGAACACCTTCTTATCCAGCTTGAGAAAAGCGGTGACAACACCGATTGGGTTGCCCGTGGGCTGGCGCGCCTCTGTGGCTGTCCTGCAGCTGCGGTGGGTTATGCGGGGCGCAAGGATCGCCATGCCGTCACCCGCCAGTGGTTCAGCCTGCCCTGTCCGCCCGGGAGAGCGGATGACGTGCTTCAGGCTGTTTCCGCGCAGTGGCGGGTTCTGTCGGTAGACCGGCATAGCCGCAAGCTGCGCACCGGCGAACTGGCTGGCAACCACTTCCGGATCCGGGTAAGAGATCTTGAGGCGGACAGTGCCGCCCTGGCCGCGCGTTGGCAGGCGCTGGCAAATAACGGCTGTCCGAACTATTTTGGACGCCAGCGCTTTGGGCGTGATGGGGCCAATCTGGAGGCTGCCGCGCAGCTGGACCCGCAACGCCTGAAGCGCCCGCGTGAGCGGGCCCGCTCCGGCATGCTGCTGTCCGCCGTGCGCAGCTGGCTGTTCAATGAATGGCTGGCCGGGCGACTGGCAGCGGGCGATTGGCGGCAACAGCGGGAGGGGGACCCGGAAACCTCTCCTTCAGGGCCGATGTTCGGTGACGACAGCTGCGGGGCCGAAGGGGCGCTGGCAGAGGCGGAACTGGCATTTGCCGGGCAGTACCCGGAGTTCATGGCACTTCTGCGGGCCACCCGCATGCGCCCGGCACGTCGCAGCCTCGCGCTGAAACCGCTAGACTGCGCTCTGGAGCAGGAAGGCGACAGTGCCGTTTTTGATTTCTTCCTGCCTGCCGGTGGCTTTGCCACGGTGGTACTGACTGAGATTCTGGATCTGGAGGACGGTTCCCGAACGCCATGAAATTGCTGCTTTCCAATGACGACGGTGTCTATTCCCCGGGGCTCAAGGCACTCTACGACGCTCTGGAGGACCTGGGGGACGTGCGTGTTGCCGCCCCGGACCGGGATCACTCCGGCGCCAGCAACGCACTGACCCTGACACGGCCGCTTTCCGCGACCGATGTACCCGGTGGTTTCACGGCCATCGACGGTACGCCCACGGACTGCGTTCATCTGGGCATCGGGGACATGTTCGGGATTGAATTCGACCGGGTCATCTCCGGTATCAATACCCACTCCAACCTTGGTGATGACATCCTTTACTCGGGGACGGTGGCTGCTGCGGTTGAAGGGCGTCTGCTGCATCATCCGCCGATTGCGGTTTCGCTGGCCAACCAGGGTAACTGGCGTTTCGATACGGCGGCGCGGGTGGTCCGCAGCCTGCTGCTGCGCCCGGATCCGCTGGCAGTGCCGCCCAGAACGGTCCTCAATGTGAATGTACCGGATGTGGATTGGCATGAGCTCAGGGGCTTCCAGATCACGCGCCTGGGCCATCGTGGCCGGGGGGAGCTGCCCCAGCGGGTCCACTGTCCGCGTGGACGCGAGCGGATGTGGATCGGTGCCGCCGGGGACGAGGATGATGCCGGCCCTGGTACGGACTTCCACGCCATCCGTGAGGGCTACGTGTCCATTACACCGGTGAAAGTGGACATGACCCACTATGATACGTTCCAGAACCTGAACGACTGGCTGAAAGACGGACTCTGAATGAATACCGAACTCCAGGGGATCGGCATGACCTCCCAGCGCACCCGGATGCGGCTGGTGGAGCGTCTCAGTGATGAAGGCATACAGCGTGTGGAAGTGCTGGACGCCATCGCGAATGTGCCCCGGCACATCTTCCTGGATGAGGCGCTGTCACACCGTGCCTATGAGGACACGGCGCTGCCCATCGGCTACCAGCAGACCCTGTCCCAGCCCTATGTGGTCGCACGCATGACCGAGATGCTGCTGGCTGCCGGCGCCACGCGAATCCTTGAGCTGGGCACCGGATCCGGCTACCAGGCGGCCATCCTGGCGTATCTCGGCAAGGAGGTTTACAGCATCGAGCGCATTGGTGGTCTTCATCGCCAGGCCCGGGAGCGCCTGCAGCGGCTGGGTTATCGCAATGCCCACCTGCGCTTGGGGGATGGCAGCCAGGGTTGGCCGGAAGCCGCGCCCTTTGACGGCATGATCCTGACGGCAGCGCCCGGGGATATACCGGCAGCGCTGTACGATCAGCTGGCGGACGGCGGCAGCATTGTGGCACCGCTCGGCCGTGATACCCAGATGCTGACCCTGATCACCCGCAACGGGGACGAATTCGAGCGCCGGGAGATTGAGCCGGTGCGCTTCGTGCCCGTGCTCGGTGGCGTGGTGCGATGAACCGGACTCACACCCAGTCCGCTCCCGGTATTGTGGTGCGAGGTTGTCTCATGGGGGCTGCGGATATCGTGCCGGGGGTGTCCGGCGGCACCATGGCGTTGATCACCGGTATCTATCAGCGGCTGCTGGCCGCGCTTGGCAATATCCCAGCAGCGGCGCTGACCCTGGTGCGCGACCGCAGCCTGGTCCGGGCCTGGCAGACCATGGACGCAAACTTCCTCCTGCTGCTTCTGGGCGGCATTCTCTTCAGCGTTGTGACCCTGGCGCACGGTATCGGGACACTGCTGGATGAGCATCCGATGCTGGTCCGTGCTTTTTTCTCCGGCCTGATCATTGGGGCAGTCCTCCATGTGGGGCGGCAGATTCCCCATTGGTCACTGACTGCCGGGATGGGGCTGGGCCTGGGGACCCTCGTGGCCTGGGGCATTGCCCAGCTGACGCCCGCCACCCTGGCCCTGACACCGTTGATCGCTTTTGGGGCCGGATTTGTGGCCATCTCGGCGATGGTTCTCCCCGGTATTTCCGGCAGCTTTATCCTGCTTCTGCTCGGTCTCTACGAGCCGATCCTCGATGCCATCCGCGAGCCTGCTCTGGCAACGCTGGCGGTGTTTGCCGGTGGCTGCGCGCTGGGGCTGGTCGCCATGGCCCGCCTGGTGGCGGCGACCCTGGCCCGCTTTCCCGCTGTGACGCTGGCGGTTCTGACCGGTTTCATGGTCGGTTCGCTTACCAATCTGTGGCCCTGGAAGCGCGCAGTGGCCTGGCGCACCGGCTCGGGCGGGGAAGCCGAGCCACTGCTGTATGAGAATCTTGCGCCCTGGCGCTATACGGAGCTGACGGGTGCTGCTTCCCAGACCTGGACGGTGCTGGTGCTGGCGTGTCTGGGGCTGGGGCTGATCCTGCTGGTTGAGTGGTTGGGTCGTTGTGGCAAGTCGTAACTGGTTGCCTGGCCGTGCGGGGCATACACTTGAGACGGATCACGCGACAGTCGGAAGTAACGCACGGCTTTTGCGTGATCTGTTACGCCCACTGTTCCCACAGGTAACAGTTCGGGGTGGGTGGGTAACTGAATTCTGGGTAAAAATTATCCTGACAAAAGAGCAATTTACCCGCGTCTCCTCAGAGGCTCGTGAATATTCAGGATTTTTTTAGAATAAAAATATAGAATCAATAGCGGAAAGTTCTAGTACGGATGGAGTTCAAAACGGTCAGAAAGGCTGTACGGAACCAGGCGGGAACCGGGATTCGAACAATCCGAAAACCGCTCCTGGCAGTTCTGGTATTGCTTCTGGTTGGTGGCTGCAACTCCACGGATCTGCTCCTCGACAGTGATTACAACCCCAGAGTGAACTGGGGGCATCACCGTGTCTCGAAGGGTGAAACCCTTTACAGCATCGCCATGCGTTATGGCTGGGATTACCGCAGACTCGCGGCTGCCAACGATATCGAGCCCCCCTATGAGATCCATCCCGGTCAGGTGATCCAGTTCGACGTTGAGGCGCCGGATGACTTCAGGCGCTCCGGTGGTGGCTCGGCTTCATCCCCATCATCCGGCACCGCTTCATCGTCAACCGGACGGGCGTCCGGATCATCCGGGCAACCCGCAGACCAGACGCGGGCGTCACCCCAGGCTTCCCGGAGTAACAATGCGTTACAGGCATCTGATGAAGCGTCATCCGAAATCGATTGGGCATGGCCCCATTCTGGCCCGATTATTGCGAAATATTCATCCGACGGCTCCGATGTGAACAAAGGTGTTGATATCGGAGGTGACGCGGGAGACCCCGTCAGGGCCGCTGCGGATGGCAGCGTGGTTTACGCCGGGAACGGGTTGCTGGGTTACGGCAACCTCATCATCGTGAACCACAGCGAGACCTTCCTCAGCGCCTATGCCCACAACCGGACGATCCTGGTGGAAGAGGGTCAGAACGTTGGGCAGGGCGATACCATCGCCGAGATGGGGGATTCGGGCGCCGACAGGATCATGCTCCACTTCGAGATACGGAGACGGGGCGATCCGGTTAACCCGATGCAGTACCTTCCGCGTCGCTGATCCGGGACTTGCGGCCCATAAGAAGTCGAACAAGGCCGGAAGTGTTCAAGGGGTAGATCAGTTAACGCAGGGTGAAAGCTATGTCGGAAGAGATGGTTCAGGAAGCAGCGCTCGATGCATCGGCCGAAGAGGCGGTGATGGATCCGGAAGAGGCCGTGGCCGCCAGCGAAGAAGCCACAAAGCTGGATGGGGATGCGGCAGCGCTTGAACGTGCCCGCTCCAGAACGTCGCGTTACAGCTATACCAGCCGCCAGCAGCAGGCGGATGCCACACAGCTCTATCTCAACGAGATCGGGTTTTCACCGCTGCTCACACCGGAAGAGGAAAAGCACTACGCCCGGCTTGCACGTGATGGCGACGAAAGCGGCCGCCGGCGCATGATCGAAAGCAATCTGCGCCTGGTGGTGAAAATCGCCCGGCGTTACGTCAACCGCGGCCTGACGCTGCTGGACCTGATCGAGGAAGGCAATCTGGGTCTCATCCGGGCCGTGGAAAAGTTCGATCCGGAGCGTGGTTTCCGGTTCTCCACCTACGCGACCTGGTGGATCCGCCAGACCATTGAGCGGGCCATCATGAACCAGACCCGTACCATCCGCCTTCCCATCCACGTGGTGAAGGAACTCAACCTCTACCTGCGGGCGTCGCGTGAGCTCAGCCAGCAGCTGGATCACGAACCCACCGCTGAGGAGATCGCAGAGAAGTGCGAGAAGCCGGTGAAGGACGTGAAACGGATGCTGGGGCTCAATGAACGGGTTGCCTCCGTGGATACACCCATCGGGCACAATGGCGACAAATCCCTGCTCGACACGGTTCCGGACGAAGGCTCGGCAGACCCGGCCGCGCTGCTGCAGGAGAGTAACATCAAGGGCTGCCTGGGGCAGTGGGTTGAGCAGCTCAGCGAAAAACAGCAGGAAGTACTCTGCCGCCGTTTCGGTCTGCGGGGCTACTCGACCATGACCCTGGAACAGGTGGGCGCCGAGATCGGGCTGACCCGGGAGCGGGTGCGCCAGATCCAGGTCGAGGCCCTGCGCCGCCTGCGCGAAATCCTGGAAAAGGAAGGGCTTTCCTGCGACATGCTCTTTGAGGGCTGATTGCCTTCGCCGCCCGCCCTCGCGGGCGGGCTCCTTTAGTCTCTGCCGTAGAGGCTGGCGCCTTGGTGCTGCTGGTTCGAGGGCTCCAACTCCAACGTCGTGTGCTGAATGCCAAAGCGGCTATCCAGTGTGCGTCTGATTTCCTCCTTGAGTGTGTGTTGTTCCTGCCAGATCGAATCAACGACGACGATGTGGGTGTCCAGAGCCGCTGTTTTTTCCTCCATCAGCCAGAAATGCGCATGGTGTACGCCTTCGACACCATCGAACTCGCGGATGCAATCGAGCACTGCATCCGTGTCGATGTCCGGCGGGCTTCCCAACATGAGGACACGAATGACGCCACCGACCTCGGTGGCGGAAAGCCATAGGATGTAGCCTGAAATCAGTAGGGTGATCAGAGGATCAATCAGCCGCCAGTCGTAGAGCACAATGAGTACGCCACTGACCACAACTGCCACGGAGGTAAGCGCATCGCTGAGGTTGTGCAGGAAAAGGGCGCGAATGTTGGCACCACCGTGCTGGATGGATCCGGTGAGAAAGGCCGTAAGCGTGTCCACAACCAGCGCCAGCACCCCCAGGGCGATAACCGCCATTCCGGCGACTTCGGCGGGATCCAGGAGGCGCATGATGCCTTCGAACCCCAGGTAGAGCCCGATCAGGATCAGGGAGGTGTAGTTGACCAGTGCCGCAACGGTCTCCACCCGACCGTAGCCGAAGGTCATGGCAGGATCCGCCGGTCGTCTTGCAATGCGCCGTGCTACCAGTGCAATGACCATTGAGGCCATGTCCGAGAAGTTATGCAGGGCGTCGGCAATGAGGGCAAGGCTGCCGGAAAGGATGCCACCCACAACCTGGGCAAGGGTCAGCAACAGGTTGCTTATAATGGCAACGCCGACCCTCCGGTCCCCTGCCGAGTGACTGTGATCATGGCTCATAGGCGCTCCAGTTCGGTTACATGCGTGTACGAGGCTCTCGCGAGCAGGCCGCCACCTTACCTGAATCAGATTCGGTACACCTTGTTGTTCGTTGTTTCTATGGTAAGCTATTCGACTGTAAGTGATTGCACCCTGCAAAGGGTATTGGATAATTGACGCCTATGCATCCACAAGCAGCTGCCATGCCTGTTGCGAGTCGAACACAGACCCGTCGGCTCAGTGTCGCACTGGTGATGCTGTTCGTGCTGCAGCTGCTGTTCGGGGCAGGGCTTCATTTCCATCAGTTTGCGGACTACGAGCTGTCCAGCTCTGATGCGGTTCATGCGGATTTTTCCCATGAGTTGCATGGAGACCAGAATGGCCTGGACGCGGACCCGGCAACCCGCGAGCAATCAGGCGACTGGTCACTGGATGTGGTGGTCAGCCAATGGCCACAGCCGATCCTTCTCACAGCGGCCCCTGTCGACGTGGGCTTGCAGCTTGTACAGGCACCTCAGCTACCACCACGCTACACCCTTCCCCAACCCCGCGATCCACCCCACGCCTGAACAAATCCAGTCCGCGGTATGCGTTTTCCGCATGCCAGATGAAGAATTGCGTATTGGAGAAGACCCATGCGGCACATGGTGAAGTGTGTCTGTAATGTCAGGCGTTTCCCTTGGGCAGTAATTGCAGCTCTCACGCTGGTAGCAGCGGGGCGTGTCTATGCCGGAACCTGGACATTGCAGCAGAGCATTGAGCGGGCGCAGTCCGTCTCGCCCCTCATTGAACGTGAAAAGGCAGCCCTTGCCAGTGAAAAGGGTGAGTACGAGGAATCCGGCGTCTGGCCGAACCCTTCCCTGAGTGTTTCGGCGGGCGACGCGCTTGGTCAGGAACTGCAGACCGATGACATCCGCGTTCAGAATGTACAGCTGATGCAGCCCATTCCCATTGGCGGGCGCACGATGGCGGATGCCGAAGCTGCCAAGGAGTCGGTTTCGGCGGCGCGTTCCGGCGTGACCAGTGCAGCGCTTGCTGTTGCTCACGATGCCGCTCAACTGTATCAGCGTTTGGAGCACGCCAACGCACAGATGACCATTGCAAAGCGCCAGACGCAGCAAGCGGATCGTTTCGAGCGCATTGCCCAGAAGCGTGCGGACAGCGGGGATATCGCGGTTCGCGAAGCCAGCCGACTTTCGGTGTTGGCCGCGAAGGCGGAAGCTACGCTGTCCGACGCCCGTCGGCACCAGGCAATGGTACAGGAGCGCTTCCGGAACCTGCTTGATATCGAAAACACTGATGACCTTCAGCTGAGTAGCGCTCTGGCGTTGAGAGAGGTACCTGGACTGATGGATCTGAAGTCCAGGCTTACGAGCCACCCGGCACTTCAACAGGCACGCCAGCAAACCGAGTCCGCGAGGGCGCGTGCGCGTGAGGCGAGTGCGTCGCGTATTCCGGACCTGAACCTGACGTTCAGTCACAAGCGGTTTGCACTGCGAGGTGAAGAGGAGAACGCCTACGCGGTAGGGCTGGGCCTGGAGGTTCCGCTCTGGACCACTTATGGAGGGCGTGAAGCGGCTGCCCGAGGCAGAGCTGACCAAGCCCAGCAGACCATGAGGGATCGGCGTCGTGACCTTGAGCGGCAGCTGTCAACGGCCTATGCGTCACTCAGCCGTTTGATGACGCGCCTGGAGCGCCACGAGCAACAGATACTCGAACCCTCACGCAAGGTTCTCAAGCAGAGTGAACAGGGCTATCGCGCCGGCAACGTCACGCTCACGGAGCTTATTGATGCCACCCAATCCGTCTGGCAGGCCGAACGCACGCGCGAGGATCTGCTGTTGGACGCACGTCTGGCGAAACTGGAATTGAAAGAGGCGGCCGGTCTGGCCCCTGGGGAGTCGTTGTAATGAATCACTTGAAAACGCTCATGATACTGATGCTGGCCGTATTGCTGACCGCGTGTGGCAATGGTCAGGAACAGAATGCCTCGCAAACAGAGCACAGTGAAAAAGGTCATGAAAACCATGCTCAGGAGGAGCAGGGCCATGATGGTCACAGTGAGTCGGGCCACAAAGACGGCGAAGGTCATGATGACCATGGCGGATCAGGCCACAAGGAGGGCGGCGAGTCTTCCGGTGAAGGTGATCACGGAAGCGCTTCAGAAGGAGAACACAAGGGCGATCACGGCAATCGGGAACTGGTCCTCTCGGATAAGGTGATCCGTGAATTCGGAGTCGAGGTTCGTGAGGCCGGTCCGGACAAACTGGCACTCAAGCGGACTTTTCCCGGAGAGATTGTTTTTGATGAGAACTTGATTACTCATGTGACAGCCCGTGTATCGGGGCGTGCTGAAGAGCTGCTCAAGCAGAGTGGTGAAAAGGTTGAAAAAGGTGAAGTGCTGGCGGTTCTCTCGAGCCGGGAGCTGGCCCGGGTACGCTCGGACTATCTCTCCGCCAAGGCCAGCCTTGAACTGGCCCGCGCCACGTTTGAGCGCAAGCAACGCCTGGCGGAAGATCAGATTGCCTCCGAGGCGGAACTCCAGGAAAGCCGTCAGGCACTCAGCGATGCGCAGGTCAAGGTGGAGCTGGCACGTCGTGAGCTTCGTACCCTGGGTATGACGGCACAGGGCATCGAGGCGCTGAATCTTGAGGGCAATGACAGCCTGGCCCGCTATGAGCTGACCGCTCCTGTGGATGGCACCATCACTGAGCGCCACCTCACCCGTGGTGAAAGAGTGGATGCCCGCTCTTCCGGGGATTCTCCCTTCGTTATTGCCAGCCGTGAGCAGGTCTGGGGCCGGATCAGTATCTTTCCCCAGAGTATTGATGATGTCAGGCCCGGCCAGAGTGTTACGGTCAAGGCGACCGATTCGAACGCGTCCGCGACCAGTCCCATTACCTACGTCACACCGTTGATGCATGAATCCACCCGATCAGCGAAAGCCCGTGTGGTACTGGAGAACGCCTCGGGTCAATGGTACCCCGGTCAGTTCATCACGGGCGCTGTAACGGTGGATACCGTAGATGCAGACATCGCTGTGCCCAAGAGTGCGGTACAGAACATGGATGGTCAGCCCACTGTGTTCATCCGGACCGGGAAGGGGTTCAGGGCGAGCCCCGTGAAACTGGGGCGCGAGGCCGACGGCAAGGTTGAAATCCTGGAAGGACTCGCCAGTGGTGAGCGTTACGCTGCCAGGAATACCTTCACCATCAAGGCGGAGTTCGGTCGCGACAAACTTGAAAACGCGGGCCACTCGCATTGACCTGGCATCCGACGGTCACGGTTAAAGGAATTATTTGATGATTGAACGACTTATTGATCTGGCGTTGAAGAACCGCCTGTTGATGGTGGTTTTTGCTCTCATGCTGCTTGGGGGCGGAATCTGGAGCTGGGAGCGGCTGGGCGTTGAAGCCGTTCCTGATGTATCACCCAAGCTGGTTCAGGTATTCACACCCACTGCGGGGCTCGCACCGACTGAGGTGGAAAAGTACGTAACCTACCCGGTTGAGCGGGCAATGACGGGCCTCCCGAATGTTCGCGAGATCCGGAGTGTGTCCAACTTCGGATTGTCCGTGGTCAGTATCTACTTCGAGGATGAGACGGACATCTACTTTGCCCGCCAGGTGGTAGGAGAGCGTCTGCCGAAAGCAAAGGAGGCGATTCCCGACGGATTCGGGTCGCCACAGATGGGGCCCATCGCGACGGGGCAAGGGCTTGTACTCTACTACTACCTTGATGCACCCAGGGATGAATACAACCTGACCGAGCTGCGGACCATTCAGGACTGGGTTGTCAAACCCCAGATGGAGACCGTGAAGGGTGTTACCGAGGTTCTCGGGATTGGTGGCTTCCAGAAACAGTTTCAGGTCAATGCCAATGCCAATGCGCTGCAGCGCTACGACCTGACCCTGAAGGATGTCATTGAGCGTGTTGAATCCAACAACCTGAACGTGGGCGCCCAGTACCTGGAGAAGAATGGCGAACAGTTCGTGATCCGCTCTGAAGGGCTTGCCCAGAGCATTGAGGATCTGGAGTCGATCACCGTTAAGACCCATGAGGGTAATCCGGTCCAACTCCGTGACGTGGCATCGATAGAAATCGGCGGTAAGGTGCGACAGGGGATGCAGACCCTGAATGGCGAACAGGAGGTGGTCTCCGGGATGGTCGTGAAGCTCTATGGCACGAATACGTCCGGGGTTATTGAGCGTGTTGAAAAGCGACTCGAGAAGATTCAGAAGAGCCTTCCGGAAGGTGTCAGGATTGTTCCCTACTATGAACAGAAGACGCTCGTCCAGAACAGTGTCGATACCGTGACCAATGCGCTGCTTCAGGGCATTGGCCTGGTTGTGGCTGTACTGCTCGTGTTCATGGGGGGCATCCGTCCCAGTGTGGTCGTTGCTACGGCTATTCCTTTCTCGGTCCTGTTTGCCGTGGTCGGGATGTATTACTTCGATATCTCCGCGAACCTCATGAGTCTCGGTGGGCTTGCCATTGCCATTGGCCTGATGGTGGACGGTACTATCGTGATGGTGGAGAACATCGACCGCCACCTTCGTGAATCTTCCCCGGAAGAGCCCCGCATTCATGTGGTCGGTCGAGCCTGTCGCGAGGTCGCTCAGCCTATCCTGTTCGCGATTGCGATCATCGTCATTGTCTTTATCCCCCTGTTTACCCTGACCGGCGTTGAGGGTAAGACGTTCCGGCCTCTGGCCTACACCGTCGCACTGGCCATGTTCGGGTCACTGATCTACGCCCTTTTCCAGACACCGGTTCTGAGTGATCTCCTGATGCGGCGCCCACGCGCTGACAAGGGGGACGGGGAATCGAAGGAATCGCCTCTGGTGCGCTGGATCCTGGTGCCTTACCTCCCGATGGTTCGGTTCTTCGTCCGTAAACGATTCGCTGCGGTGACGCTGGCGCTTGTCCTGCTGGCTGCGGGGGCTGCGATTTTCCCGCAACTGGGGTCCGAGTTCCGGCCCAAGCTCAATGAAGGGGATCTGATCGTGAACCTGACCCTTGCCCCCTCCATTTCGCTTAGTGAATCCAAGCGTCAGACAATGCTTGCGGAAAAACGGATACTGTCAGTTCCAGGGGTCAAGAAGACCGTCAGTCGAGTTGGTCGGGGCGAAGTTGGCGCCCATGCGGATCCGATCAACAGTATCCATTCGCTGGTTGTACTGGAGGAACGAAGTCAGTGGAGCCAATATGGCTATGAGTCGCAGGCTGACATTGAAGAGGCGATCCGTAAGAAGCTCAAGGGTATGCCCGGCATCATGACCAATATGACGCAACCAATCCAGCTTTCCGTGGATGAGCTGGTGGGGGGCGTCAAGTCGGAGCTTGCCATAAAGCTGTACGGGGACGACCTGGGTACCCTCAAGAACAAGGCTGACAGGATTGCCAGTGTGGTACGTGAGGTTCCCGGTGCGGCTGACGTCCAGGCAGAGCAGGTCACCGGGGCTCCCCAACTGCGTATCAGGCCGGACCGTGAGGCCCTGGGGCGCTACGGCATCGACCTTCAGACGGTGCAGCATGTGATCCGGAATGCCGTGGGCGGCACGACAGCCGGCCAGGTCTATGACGGTGTGCGCCGGTTTGATATCTACGTGCGGTATCAGGAGCAATTCCGGGATAACGCCGAATCCATTGGCAATATTCTCGTTGAGGCGCCAGGTGGGCAGGAGGTTCCGCTGAGCCAACTGGCGACGATCGAATCCATTGAGGGACCACGGCAGATCAGCCGTGAAGATGCTCAGCGGTTTATTACGGTACAGGCCAACGTTACCAATAGGGATATGGGTGGTTTTGTTGAGGAGGCCAAAAAGCAAATCGATCAACAGGTTGAGATTCCGTCCGGGTACCGCCTGGACTGGGGTGGCCAGTTTGAGTTGCAACAGAAGGCCAATGCCCGCTTTGCTGTCGTGATCCCGATTACGCTGGCGCTGATCTGCCTGCTGCTCTATATGAGCTTTGGTTCGATCCGCAATACGGCACTGATTCTGCTCAATATCCCGCTCGCCCTGGTGGGTGGTATCGCGGCCCTCTGGCTTGGCGGACTGAATCTCTCGGTCCCAGCGTCGGTGGGCTTCATCGCCCTTTTCGGGATTGCACTGGAGAACGGAATGGTCCTGGTTACCTATCTGAACCAGCTGGTCAGGTCTGGCGTGCCTGTCGATGAGGCATCAATACGGGGCGCCAAGTTGCGTGTTCGTCCGGTCCTGATGACAGCCGTTACCAGCTCCCTGGGCCTTTTCCCACTGTTGTTCGCGAGCGGTACGGGGAGCGAAGTGCAGCGCCCACTGGCCGCCGTCGTGGTTGGCGGACTGGTGACGTCGACAGTGCTGACCTTGTTGGTGCTGCCAGCGCTCTATAAGTGGTTCTCGGCCCGCGTTGAGGTTGACGAGGGCTGATATTGGGAGGAAAAGCGATGAAAAAAATTGAAGCATACATTAAAGAGGATCGGATCGAGCCGGTCGCCAATGCCCTTCGGGGCATTGACGGCCTTTCCGGGGTCACTGTTATTCACGCGGAAGGGTTCGGGCGGCGCGAGGCAGCCAACGAACGGGAACCGAGCCCGGAGATGATCCATGATTTCAGGGGGGTTGGTCGTCTTGAGACGTTCTGCAGTGATGAGCTTGTTGAGAAGGTTGTCGAGACCTTGAGGGAAGCGGCCCACACGGGGTTGCGTCATGACGGGAAGATTTTTGTCCTGCCTGTCGATGATGCTTTGCAAGTGGCTTCAGGGAAACGGGGGCCTGACATTCTATAGGTCCATTTGATGGATAGGTGTATGTTTGGTGGATGCCTTTCTTTAGGGCATCCACTGTAGACTTGCCTCAGTGTCGGGAGTTTGTGGCCAAAAATGCCAACGCGTTGAGAACTGATGGGCATTTGGAGGCTATCCGCGATGGTAGACTCCGGGCACCATCTGAAAACCGATACAACAAGAGGACGTGTTCATGAAACAGATGCTGACCTTCGCGTTTGCGCTGCTGTGCGCCTTAGCGATGACGGCCCAGGCTCAGGAGATGACCGTTGAGGGCGTTGAGCTGCCGGGGACCATCAAGGTTGCCGATAACGAACTCAGCCTGAATGGTGCTGGCGTGCGCTCCAAGTGGTTCATGAGCCTGTATGTGGGGTCACTCTACCTGCCGCAGGCATTCGACAGCGCCCAGGCGATTGTTGAGGCGGATCAGCCCATGGCGATCCAGCTGGACATCATCTCGGGCATGATCAACAGCGAGAACATGACCGAAGCGACCATGGAAGGCTTCAACAATGCCACCGGTGGCAACATGGAGCCGATCCAGGACGATATTGATGCGTTCATGAGCCTGTTCGAGGAAGAGATCAAGGAAGGCGACCAGTTCAAGATCACCTATATCCCCGAAGAAGGGATTGTTGGTTTCAAGAATGGTGACCGCATCGGCACAGTGGACGGCGGCATGGATTTCAAGAAGGCTGTCTTCGGCATCTGGCTTGGCGAGGTTCCGGCCCAGGAAAGCGTGAAAACGGCCATGATGGGCGGCGAGTAAAACGGTCTCAGTCGACCGTTTTCTCCCTGTACTCGCACAGATCCTCGATGACGCAGCTGCCGCAGCGTGGCTTCCGCGCCAGGCAGGTGTAGCGGCCATGGAGGATCAGCCAGTGATGCGCGTCCTTGAGGTACGCCTTCGGGACGCGTTTCATCAGCCTGTCTTCCACTTCCCGAACGTTTTTGCCGGGCGCGATGCCGGTCCGGTTCGCCACCCGATAGATGTGCGTGTCCACCGCCATGGTGGGCTGATCAAACGCGGTGTTCAGGATCACATTGGCGGTCTTGCGGCCGACGCCCGGTAACGCTTCCAGCTCCTTGCGGGTCTGTGGTACCTGCGAATCGTGCTTATCAACCAGCATCCGGCAGGCCTTGATGATGTTCGTGGCCTTGCTGTTGTAGAGCCCGATGGTCTTGATGTACTCCTTCAGGCCCTCTTCCCCCAGTTCCAGGATCGCCTTCGGCGTGTTGGCGACGGGGAACAGTTTCGCCGTTGCCTTGTTAACGCCTACGTCAGTGGCCTGGGCGGAAAGCGTTACGGCCACCAGCAGCTCAAACGGGGAGCTGAAGTTCAGCTCCGTGGTGGGCGCGGGGTTGGCTTCCTTAAGGCGGGCGAAGATGGCTTCACGCTTGGCGTCGTTCATGAGAATGTCCCCGTTACGCGGACCCGCTTGTGCCCGCTTTCCACGGGCGCCTGGCGGGCCTGCTGCTGTTGCTGGATATGGTGATCGATGCGGTTCCGGAGTGCGATGATCAGGCCCAGGCCGATGAAGGCACCGGGGGGAAGAACGGCGATCAGCGCCTGCCGGTAGTCCGGGAAGACCGTCAGTGTCCAGCCCCGGGCGGCCTCGCCGAAGAGCAGGTGGGCGTCCGCCAGAAGCGTGCCGTAGCCCACCAGTTCGCGCATTCCCCCCAGGAGCACCAGGACGGCGAGAAACCCGAGTCCGGTCATCAGGCCATCCAGGGTTGCCTTGGGCAGGGGGTTACGGCTGGCGAAGGCCTCGGCTCGGCCCAGGATGGCGCAGTTGGTGACGATAAGGGGAATGAAGATGCCCAGGATCTGGTAGAGCCGATAGGCATAGGCCTGCATGATCAGCTCGGTACAGGTCACCAGGGCGGCGATGATCATCACGAAGGCGGGCAGGCGCATGGAGTCGGTTACCCGGTTGCGGATAAGCGACACCGCCATGTTGGAGCCGGTGACCACCATCAGCGTGGCCAGGCCCAGGCCAATGGCATTGACCACCGTGTTGGTGACCGCCAGCAGAGGGCACAGGCCCAGCAACTGCACCAGCGCCGGGTTGTTGTGCCAGAGGCCATCTCGGATGATCTGGTTGGCACCTGTACTCATGGTGTTCCGGCTCCCGTTTCCCCGCCTTCGCTGTTGAACAGACGGTCGTGATGCGCGGCCGTGAATGTAAGCCCGCGTTTGACGGCATCCACGACGGCGCGGCTGGTGATGGTGGCTCCGCTCAGGGCATCAAAGGCACCATTCTGGCCAACGCGCCATTGTTCAGGGTTTGGATTGTCCAGTGAGCGGCCATTGAAATCCAGTATCCAGTTGCTCTTCGCCACTTCGATGGCATCGCCCAGCCCCGGGGTCTCCTGGTGGTCGGTGGCGCGTACGCCCGTGAGCGTCCCATCTGCCCGGATGCCGAGGATCAGCTCGATGCGGCCGGAGTAACCATCCGGTGCCGTGACCGGAAGGATCAGGATGGGATCGGCGTCGCCGGGAGTGACCCGTATGGCCTCGGCGCCTCCACGGATACCGGTCACGTCGTTCCGTGGCAGAGTGATCGGACGGGTGGCCCCGGCTGTCAGGGACACATCGTCCGGCAGCACGGCAGCGCGGGCCCTTGCGGTCGCCAGTTCGCGCTGCTGCTCGATGCGCTCGGCGGTGAGGATCTGGGTGACGCCAATGGCCCCGGCCGTCAGGGCTGCGAACAGGCCCAGTCCCAGGGCATTGCGCTGGATGGCCTGGAGTGCCTCGCTCATGACGGCACCCCCCGCCCCGCACGTTTATGGCCTCGTGTCCGCGGCCGGGTGTAATAGTCCAGGAAGGGCACGGCCAGGTTCATCAGCAGGACCGCGAAGGCGACGGCGTCCGGGTAGCTGCCCCAGGCGCGTATCGTGTAGAGCAGCACACCGATGCCGGCACCGTACCAGAGCTTGCCCCGGTTGGAGGTGGCGGCTGAAACCGGGTCGGTGGCGATGAAGAAGGCGCCCAGCATGGTGCCGCCGGCCAGCAGGTGCAGGCTCAGGGGCACGGACTGGTCCGGGTCATAACCGAACAGCAGGGCCATGATGGTCAATGCCCCGAGCAGGCTGACCGGAATGTGCCAGGTGATGATCCGGCGCTGGATCAACAGCAGGCCACCGGCAAGAAAGCCCAGGTTGACCCATTCCCAGCCCAGGGCGACCCGATCGCCGTAGATGGGCGCGGTGGTAACCTGGCTGGCGATGGCACCGTCAATGGCATGCTTGTAGTCATCCAGGGGCGTGGCGCCGGTGAAGGCGTCCACGGAGGTCGAACCCAGGCCGGTGAACACGGACAGGCTGTCCAGGAGGCTGAGCGGTGTCTCCTGCAGTGACAGCGGCAGCGCCCAGCGCGTGCTCATGGCTTCCGGGAAGCTCACCAGAACCAGGGCGTAGCCCACCATGGCGGGGTTGAAAAGGTTGCTTCCGAGCCCGCCATAGAGGTGCTTGGCCAGGATGATGGCACTGGCGGTGGCCACCAGCGCGATCCACCAGGGCAGCAGTGGCGGCAGGGACAGGCCCAGAAGCAGGCCGGTCAGCGCGGCACTGCCGTCCATGAGGGTGTGCTGGACCGGGCGGGCGCGAATCCAGAGGATCAGGGCCTCGGTGGCCATGGCAATGCCCATGCACCAAAGCACGTTGATCAGCACGCCCCATCCGAAGAAGTGGATGAGCGCCAGCAGGCCGGGCAGGGTGGCCGCCATGACCCAGAGCATGATCCGCTGGGTGGTCAGCATGCTCAGGTATCCTCCTGCGCGTCGCTGAGCGCTTTCTCGGCGGCGTCCAGGCGTTTCTGGTGCTTGTTCAGGGCCCGTTCCAGCTTGGGCACGGCTTCCGGGGTCTGTTCCCGGGCCTCGGCCAGTTGTGCCTGCGCCTCCTCGACCTTCTGTCGGGCCTGGTCCCGGCGCTGGATCAGGGTTTCACGGTCCGGGCCGGGCGCCGTCGGTGAGGTCGCTGCTGCGGTGGCGGCTTCGGATGCCTCTGCGGGCGCCACGTTGTGGTGCTGTTCCCGGGCCTGCTGGCGCGCCCGGCGACGTTCCTCGCGTTCCGCCTGTTCCCGTTCCAGTCGGGCCTGGCGTTCCTCAAACCGCTGGCGGGCATGATCCGCCTCCGCCTGCTCCTTCTGTTCCTGGCGCAGCACGCCCTTGCTGTGTCGGTAGTACTCCGTCAGGGGCAGGTGGCTGGGGCAGACCCAGTCGCAGGCGCCACACTCGATGCAGTCGAACAGGTCGAAGTGCTCGGCCTTGCGGTGCTCACCGGCGCTGGCGAACCAGTAGAGCTGCTGGGGCAGCAGATCCACGGGGCAGGCCTGTTCGCACAGGCCGCAGCGGATGCACGGCTGCGGGATCGGCGGGTCCGGGAATTCCCCGGCGGTGCCCGCGATCAGGCAGTTGGCGGTCTTGATCAGGGGCAGGCCGGTCGTGGTCAGGTCGAACCCCATGAGCGGACCGCCCATGATAAGCCGGTGCAGCTGGTCCGGATCCAGTCCGGCTTCGAACAGCAGGTGGTCCAGGGGCGTGCCGATGCGGGCCTCGATGTTGCCCGGCGCCCTCAGGGCCTGGCCGGTAAAAGTGGTTATACGCTGGATGACCGGTTCGCCGAGTCTGAGGGCCCGGTCCGCCGCCACCGCCGTGGCGACGTTCTGGCAGAGGACGCCCACGTCTGCCGGGAGGCCCCCGGAGGGCACCTCGAGGCTGGTCAAAAGCTGGATCAGCTGGCGTTCGCCGCCGGAGGGGTAGCGGGTCGGCACCACCCGGATCTCAATGCCGGTGCCTTCCGCCGCCTGTTTCAACGCCTCGATGGCGTCCGGCTTGTTGTCCTCGATGCCGATCAGGCACTGGCCGGCTCCCACCAGTTCCCACAGGGCCCGGGCGCCGGCGATGACCGAGTCGGGGCGTTCGCGCATCAGGGCCTGGTCGGCGGTGATGTAGGGCTCGCATTCGGCGCCGTTGAGGATCAGGACGTCGGGCGCTTCCTCCGCGCTCTGGAGCTTGTCACGGGTCGGGAATCCGGCGCCGCCGAGCCCGACGACGCCGGTGCGGTGGAGGTGGTCGTAGCGTTCGAGGGTGCTGGCATCGGCCGGGCAGGGGGCCAGATCGCACCACTGGTCCCGGCCATCGGCCTCGATGTGGATGCAGGTCTCCTCCAGCCCGGACGGGTGGGGCACCTCATGGGGGCCGATGGCCGTAATAGTGCCGGAGGTGGGTGCGTGCACGGGCACCGACAGGCCCGGCTCGCCCTCGCTCAGTGGCTGGCCGGTGAGAACACGGTCACCCACCGCAACCAGCCCATGGCCGGGATCCCCCCGATGCTGGCGCAGCGGCACGATCAGCTGTTCTGGCAGGGGGGCCTGGCGGATCGGTGTCTGCAGTGACTGCTGCTTGTTGTCCGGCGGATGGATCCCGCCGGGGAAGTCGTATCGCGTGCCCATCACGCGCTGGCCTCCGCCGGGCGTTGATCGGTGGCGATCACCGGCTCATTGGTCAGGGGCCGGTCCTCGGGGCGAGGGGGAACCCAGTCATCAATGCCCTTCGCCACTTCGATCATGTCGATGCAGTCGACCGGGCACGGGTCCACGCACAAGTCGCAGCCCGTGCACTCGCTCTCGATCACGGTGTGCATGAATTTCGGCGCGCCCACGATGGCGTCCACCGGGCAGGCCTGGATGCACTTGGTGCACCCGATGCATTCGGCCTCGCGGATGTAGGCCACCCGCTTGGGCTGCTCCTCACCATGCTCGGCATCCAGTGGCTGGGGTTCCACGTCCAGCAGGGTGGCCAGGCTCTGGATGGTGGCCTCGCCGCCGGGCGGACACTTGTTGATGGCGTCGCCCTCAGCGATGGCCTCCGCGTAGGGGCGGCAGCCGGGGTAGCCGCACTGGCCGCACTGGGTCTGGGGCAGGACCGCGTCGATCTGTTCCACCAGCGAGTCGTCATCCCGACGCAGGCGCACCGAGGCATACCCCAGCAGGGCTCCGAAGGCGCCGGCCAGCAGCAGCAGGGTCGCGATGGCGAGGAGCAGGTTCATCCACATGCCGGTAACCCTCTCACACCTGCACCATGCCGGTGAAACCCATGAAGGCCAGCGACATGATGCCGGCGGTGATCATGCCGATGGCGGCGCCCTGGAATGGCTGGGGCACGTCGGCGGCGGCGATGCGCTCGCGCATGGCGGAAAACAGCACCAGCACCAGCGAGAAACCGGCGGCGGCGCCGAAGCCGTAGAGTACGGATTCGAGGAAGCTGTTTTTCTCCTGGATGTTGAGCAGCGCCACGCCCAGAACGGCGCAGTTGGTGGTGATCAGCGGCAGAAAGATGCCCAGTACCCGGTGCAGCAGGGGGCTGGTGTGGCGTACGGCCATCTCGGTGAACTGCACGACCACGGCGATGACGAGGATGAAGCTGATGGTGCGCAGGTACTCGACCTGCAGGGGCTCGAGGATCCAGGTGTTGACGAGGTAGCTGCAGACGGAGGCCAGTGTCAGCACGAAGGTGGTGGCCATGGACATGCCCATGGCCGTCTCCAGTTTGTTGGAGACGCCCATGAAGGGGCACAGCCCCAGGAACTGGGCCAGCACGAAATTGTTCACCAGGACGGTGCTGATCAGTATTAACAGATACTCAGTCATGGTTCTCTTTGTGTCTGGCGTGGTTGCCGGGGCTTGGGTCGGGTAGTGCCTTACGGGAATCGCTGTAAATACATCCCTGTACGCTGCTATTCCGCCATCCATGGCTCCATAGCTTCCCGTAAGGCACTACCCGACCCAATCCCTTCAAGCTCGCAGCTGGCTGCCAACCTCTTTGATCGGAAGCGAAACCATGGCGCTGGGTAGGCGGGGAGCCGGGAGGTCTTCCCGGGAAGCTATGGAGCCATGGATGGCGGAATAGCAGCCTACAGGGACGTACTCGTGGCGATTCCCGGGAAGACCTCCCGGCTCCCCGCCCCGCGATCCGTCATCATTCCTGAGACAATCACATAACCCGCAACCCAGGCGTCGCCCCGGAGTCGGGAGCCAGAAGCCAGATATCCTCACCCCCGGGCCCGGCCGCCAGAACCATCCCCTCGGACACCCCGAACTTCATCTTCCGCGGCTTCAGGTTCGCCACCATCACCGTCAGCCGCCCGATCAGGTCCTCAGGTGCGTAGGCCGTCTTGATGCCCGCAAACACCTGGCGCTCTTCCGCCCCGATATCCAGTGTCAGCTTCAGCAGCTTGTCCGCGCCCTCAACATGCTCGGCGTTCTCAATCTTGGCCACCCGCAGGTCCACCTTCGCGAAGTCATCGAACTCGATCTGGTCGGCAATGGGCTCCACGTCCGGGGTCTCCTTCTGCGATTGTGCGGGCTGTTGGGTGGTCTGCTGATCCTGGGCCACGTCTTCTTTCGAGGCTTCGAGCATGGCCTCAATCTGCTTGGAGTCGATGCGCTTCATCAGCGGCTTGAACTTGTTGATTCCGTGATCCAGCAGATGATCCTCAAGCCGGCGCCAGTCCAGGCTGGTGTTGAGGAAAGCCTCCGCGTTGCGCGCAGTTTCCGGCAGCACGGGCGCCAGGTAGGTCATAAGGATGCGGAACATGTTCAGCGCATTGGTGCTGATGGCCTGGACCTGGTCGCGGGTGGTCTCGTCCTTGGCCAGGACCCAGGGCTTCTGCTCGTCCACGTACTGGTTGGCCCGGTCGGCCAGTTCCATCACACGCTTCATGGCGCGGCCGATTTCCCGTTCCTCGTAATAGCCCGCAATCTCTTCGGCGGCGTCGGTGAATTCCTTCAGCCGCTCCGGTTCGGTGATTTCAGAGCCCAGGCGGCCCTCGAACTGCTTGGTGATGAAACCGGCGCTGCGGCTGGCGATGTTGACCACCTTGCCCACCAGGTCCGAATTCACTTTCTGGATGAAGTCATCCAGGTTCAGGTCCATGTCGTCCACACCGGCGGTGAGCTTGGCCGCGAAGTAGTAGCGCAGGTACTCCGGATGCAGGTGGTCCAGGTAGGTGCGCGCCATGATGAAGGTGCCGCGGGACTTGGACATCTTCTGGCCGTTCACGGTCACAAAGCCGTGGCAGTTGATGGCCGTGGGCGTGCGGAACCCGGCCGTCTTGAGCATCGCCGGCCAAAACAGGGCGTGGAAGTTGACGATGTCTTTGCCGATGAAATGGTAGACCTCGGCGGTGGAGTCTTCGCGCCAGTAATGGTCGAAGTCAATGTCGCCACGCTGGTTGCACAGGTTCTGGAAGCTGGCCAGGTAGCCCACCGGGGCATCGACCCAGACGTAGAAGTACTTGCCGGGCGAATCCGGGATCTCGAAACCGAAGTAGGGCGCGTCGCGGCTGATATCCCAGTCGTGCAGGCCGGCGTCGAGCCATTCCGCCAGTTTGTTGGCCATGCCGGGCTGTAGAGCGCCGCTGTTGGTCCAGTCCCGCAGGAAGTCGGCGAAGTCCGGCAGTGTGAAGAAGAAATGCTCGGACTCGCGCTCCTCGGGCGTAGCGCCGGAGAGCGCGGATCTGGGTTCAATCAGCTCCATGGGCGTGTAGGTGGCGCCGCAGGCCTCGCAGTTGTCGCCGTACTGGTCCGGGGTGCGGCAGCGCGGACAGGTGCCCTTGATGAAACGGTCTGCCAGGAACATGCCCTTTTCGGGATCGTAGGCCTGCGTGATGCTGCGCGTTGCGATATGGCCGCGGTCGCGCAGTTTCTGGTAGATGTAGGAGGACAGCTCGCGGTTTTCCTCGGAATGGGTCGAGTAGTAGTTGTCGAATTCGACCAGGAAACCGGCAAAGTCACGCTCGTGTTCGGCTTGGATGCGGCTGATCAGCTGTTCCGGCGTAATCCCCTCGCGCTCCGCCCGGAGCATGATGGCGGTGCCGTGGGCGTCGTCCGCGCAGACATAGTGGCAGTTCTCCCCCCGCAGCTTCTGGTAACGCACCCAGATGTCGCTCTGGATGTACTCCAGCAGATGGCCCAGGTGGATGGGGCCATTGGCGTAGGGCAGGGCACTGGTGACCAGGATGTCGCGGCGATGGGCGCTCGGCTCGCTCATGGGGGTTGGCTGGCTCCGTGTGATTGGTTTTGGAGTTGCCGATGATACCGCTCAGCCGCGTTTTTTTCATCCCGCCTGTATGGCAGCCTCCCCCGCGCCGGGCGTATCATTGAGGCATTGGAATCCTTTGTTTCGGGAGCAGCATGACGGATATTGACCAGAGCGCGGTCGAACAGGCGATCCGCCAGTACACGGACCCCTATCTTAAGCAGGACCTGTTGTCGCTGGGGGCCATCCGGAATCTGTCCATTGAGGACGGTACGGTGTCCTTTGAGGTCCAGCTGGGCTATGCATGGAATGGCATCGCGGGCGGTGCCCGGTCGCTCCTGACCCATGCCATCGAGGATGTGGAAGGCGTGGAGGATGTGCGCATCACCACCAGTCACAACATCCATCCCCACAAGGCTCAGGGCGATCTGCATGCCATGGGTGGGGTGAGCAACATTATCGCCGTGGCCTCCGGCAAGGGTGGCGTGGGCAAGTCCACAACCGCCGTGAACCTGGCTCTGGCACTGGCGGGCGAGGGCGCGCGCGTGGGCATCCTGGATGCGGACATCTACGGGCCGAACGTGGGGCTGATGCTCGGGATCCCCGAAGGTACCCGGCCGGAGACGAAGCAGGAGAAATACTTCGTACCGATTGAGGCCCACGGTATCCAGGCCATGTCCATGGCTTTCATGATCACGGATAAAACTCCCATGATCTGGCGCGGGCCCATGGTCAGCGGTGCTGTCCAGCAGATGGTTGGGCAGACCCTGTGGGATAATCTGGATTACCTGGTGGTGGACATGCCGCCAGGCACCGGCGATATCCAGCTGACCCTGGCGCAGAAGGTGCCCGTGACCGGTGCGGTTGTGGTCACCACGCCCCAGGACATGGCGCTGATGGATGGCCAGAAGGGCATCGAGATGTTCCGCAAGGTGGATATCCCGGTGCTGGGCGTGGTTGAGAACATGAGCACGCACATCTGCAGCCATTGTGGGCATCATGATCCGCTGTTCGGCAGTGACGGTGGCGAACGCCTGGCCGCGGACTATGATGTGGCGCTTCTGGCGCAGTTGCCGCTGCACCGCACCATCCGGGAGCAGACTGACGGGGGCAACCCGACGGTGGTGGCGGAACCGGACTCGGAAGTCTCGCGGATCTACGCTGATCTCGCCCGGCGGGTGGGAGCGGCACTGTCGCAGCGGGAGCGGGATACCAGCTCCCCCATCGCCGCAATGAGTTCCTGATTACAGGTCGTAAACGAGTCTTAATGGCCTGGAGGGTAACCATTGAGTTATAAACGGTGCGCTTGCAGTCTCCAGCATCCATTGGCCAGGGGCGTATGAAACGATTCCCCACACTCCAGGCCCGTTACCGGGTCCTCCGACGCCGCGGCCATAACTGGTTGGTGGGCCACCCCCGTCTGTGGCATCTGCTGTACGTGACCGGGTGCCTCAGAGGCGGCGTTGAGTCGGCTGCCCGTGGCGTCAGCGTCGGTCTGTTCGTGGGCCTGACGCCCACGGTGGGTTTCCAGACGATTTTCATGATCATCGGCTGTGTGGTGCTGCGGGGCAACTTTCCGGCGGCCTTTGCCGTGTCCTGGTTGAGCAATCCGATCACCATGGCGCCGCTCTACTGGGGGTTCCACGAGTTGGGTGAGCTGCTGACCGTGCTGCTGCCGGTGTCCATGGATTTCATCCCCTCATGGATGTTCGAGCGGGCGGGGGACACCATGACGTTCACCATCATCGGGAGCCTGATCGTTGCCGTGCCGTTCGCGGTGGGCGGCTATCTGGCGACCCATGGCCTCTCGCGATGGATTCTTGCCCGCCGTCGCCTGCGCAAGCAGCGCCGCAACGGAGCGGCTTCCGGTCCCTGACTTTCGGTGCCTGTGTCAGCTGCGGTATGATTCCCGGCTATCCCAATCATCCAATCGTGGACGTTGACGCAGCATGAGCATCAAATCCGATCGCTGGATCCGCCGGATGGCGGAGGAATACAGCATGATCGAACCCTTCGAGCCTGGTCAGATCAAGGAGACTGCGGACAAGGGCAAGGTCATCTCCTACGGTACCTCCAGCTACGGCTACGACGTGCGTTGCAGCTCCGAGTTCAAGATCTTCACCAACGTTCATTCGGCCACGGTCGATCCCAAGAATTTTGACGAGGACAGTTTCGTCAACATTTCCGGGGAATCGTGCATTATCCCGCCCAATTCATTTGCGTTGGCGCAGACCGTGGAGTACTTCCGGATTCCGCGCAACGTGCTCACCATCTGCCTGGGCAAGTCCACCTATGCCCGCTGCGGGATCATCGTCAACGTCACACCGCTGGAGCCGGAATGGGAAGGGCAGGTAACCCTGGAGTTCTCGAATACCACCAACCTGCCCGCGCGCATCTATGCCAACGAAGGGGTGGCCCAGATGCTGTTCCTGGAGTCCGATGAGGTCTGTGAGACCAGCTACGCGGACCGTAAGGGCAAGTACATGGGCCAGCGTGGCGTGACCCTGCCCAAGACCTGAACGCCGGGAGCGGCCCATGAACTCGAAGCAGTGGCAGCGGGAAATGAACCGCCTGACCGGCTGGCGCCAGTACGCTTTCATACTGGCGCTGGCCGAAAGGGCTTTCCCCAACTACGCGCTCTTTGCCGAGATCACCGAACCCGAGTGGGGTGACCGCTTCCGGGATGCCCTGGACTGGGGCTGGCGGATGCTGGCCATCAAGGACCATGACGTGGACCCTCTGAAGCAGCTCACCCGCCTGGAAGATGTGTATCCGGACCCCGCCGAGTATGATTTCTACGGGGTGGCCCCGGCCATGGATGCCTGGCACCTGCTGGAGCAGGCCTTCCTGTGCCATGTGAACCCGGAAAAGAAACGCGCCTTTGAGGCGGCAGCCCGGGCCCTGGAGACGGTGACCACCTTCATCGAGGTCACCGAGGGCGAGGGGCTGGAGGACGACGCGCTGGTGAAGCTGTTCGACGGGCATGAACTGGTGAAAGCGGAAAAATCGTTCCAGAAGACCCTGGCCGAGACGCTGCGTCGTGCCCCGGCACCGGATGGCGAAACCCTGAATGAATTGCACGAGATGGCGCACAACGACGGTGTCAGCAGCCTGGGCCTGGAAGTTCCCGAGCGCTGGGCGAACGCGAACCAATCCTGAACGGGAGCCTGCATGAAACTCTCATCCTTCGGTCAGAAGCTCGGCGAGGACGCCGGCATCAATTCGCTGATGGACGATCTGGGCGAGGCCATGGCCTCCGGTGGCGACGTGGTTATGATGGGCGGCGGCAACCCGGGCCATCTTCCGGAGGTAACCGACCGGTTGCAGGCGATCATGAAGGAGCTGGTGGACGACCCGGAACAGTTCCGGCGCCTGACCGGTGTCTATGACCCGCCCCAGGGCGAGAAGCAGTTCATTGCCAGCCTGGTGGAGCTGCTCAACCGCGAGTATGACTGGGGGCTGACCACCGAGAATGTGGGGCTGACCAATGGCAGCCAGTCCGCGTTCTTCATGCTGTTCAACATGCTGGCCGGTGAACATCCGGACGGCAGCCACAAGCACATACTCCTGCCGCTGGCGCCGGAGTATATCGGCTATGGCGATGCCGGGCTGACGCCGGGCCTGTTCCACGCGGTCCGCCCTGAAATCGAGGAGCTGGGGGACAATCAGTTCAAGTACCGGGTGGATTTCTCGCAGCTCGAGATCACGGAAGACACCGCCGCCATCTGCGTGTCCCGCCCAACCAACCCGACCGGCAACGTGCTGACCGATGGCGAAATGCTGGGCCTTGAGGAGCTGGCGCGGGAACATGATATTCCGCTGATCGTGGACGGCGCCTATGGCACGCCCTTCCCGGACCTGATGTATACCGAGGCATCCCCGCGCTGGACACCCCAGCATATCCTCTGCCTGAGCCTCTCAAAACTGGGTATCCCGGCGGCGCGCACCGGTATCGTGATCGCCGACAAGCCGGTGATCCGGGCCCTGTCAGGCGTGAACGCCATCATGAACCTGGCCACAGGGAGTTTCGGCGCCATGCTGGCGGAGCCGCTGGTGCGCAGTGGCGAGATCATCAGCATGAGCCGGGATCTGGTGCAGCCCGTCTACCAGCGCAAGATGGAGGCTGCCGTGGCAGCCTTTCGGGAAGCCATGGGTGATGAGTGCCCCTGGCGGGTCCACAAGCCGGAGGGCGCCATGTTCCTGTGGCTCTGGTTCCCTGATCTGCCCATCAGCAGTCTGGAGCTCTACAAGCGGCTCAAGGCCAGAGGGGTGCTGGTGGTGTCAGGGCACTACTTCTTCCCAGGGCTTCCGGACGAGGGCTGGCGCCACCAGCATGAGTGCCTGCGTGTGACCTATTCCCAGGACGAGGCGGACGTGGTCCGCGGTCTCCAGGCCATTGCCGAGGAAGTCAAGCGGGCCTGGGCTCAGGGCTGAATGCGTTCGCCGTCGAGGGTGGCGCTCTTGAGGTAGATCTCGAAGTCCTCGCCCTCGTCATTGGTCTGCTCCAGCCGCACCAGCAGGTGATCCCATTCAGGGGCGAACCACATCAGGGTGGTGCGGGGTGAGTCCTCGTCCCGCACCCGTTCCACCACTACGGTTTCGACCTTGCCGAACTCGCGGGTATCCAGGGTCTCCTCACGCAGCACTTCGAACTGGTAATCCTTGAATTCGCCCTCGTCCGGGATCACGTACTCCATCGTCTCCCTGCCGGCGCGCAGGTCCACCCAGAGCTGGAGCTGGGCCCCGAGCTGATCCTGAACATCCGGGTGGTCACTCATGTCCGTGCGCTGGTCGTTCACCCGGTCCACAATGACGCTTTCATCCCAGTTGAAATCGAGCTTTTTGTAGCGGTTGGACAGGAAGAAGCCTTCCAGGCTGTAGCGGTACCGCTCTGAGATCACGGTCTGGTCCTCGAAACGGAACCGGCTGGACTCGCGGATATCCGCCACGAAGGAGTCCACATCAAAACGGTAGATCCAGCGGCCGGTGTCCGTGGGTTCCAGTGAACGCGTGGCTTCGCCACTGATGGTGATGCCGCGTTCGAGCTCCGCGCCATAGGTGGTGGTCATGGGGTAGAGGCCCAGGTCCTGCGCGAAAGCGGCGGAAGGCAGAACGGCGGCGGCAGCGAGTGTGAGCACCAGGCGGCGGATCGGGTCCATGTCAGCATCCCTTGTTGGACGGTTTGCTTCTACCCTATGAGAACCCTGTGACCGGCTCAAGTGTTTTGGGAGTCGGGGTCCACCGGTTCGTCCAGGGGCGTGCCGTCGAGCTGCGCCCGACCCTGCACCAGGCGCAGCCGCCCCTGGCAGAACCAGCGTACGGCCTCTGGGTAGATCCGGCGCTCCTGCACGCCCACGCGGCCTGCCAGGCTGTCCTCGTTATCGTCAGGGTGTACCCGGACCCGGCCCTGGATGATGCGTGGGCCACCGTCCAGTTCCTCGGTGACGAAATGCACGGTGGCGCCGTGCTCCTTTTCCCCAGCCTCCAGCACCTTGCGATGGGTGTGCAGGCCGGGCCAGGCCGGCAGCAGCGAGGGGTGGATATTGAGCAGCCGCCCCTGGTAGTGCTGTACGAAAGCGTCCGTAAGAATGCGCATGAAGCCGGCCAGGACCACCAGATCCGGCCTGAACCCATCAATGGCGGCCATCAGGGCCTGGTCGAAGGATTCCCGGCTGTCATGGTCGCGGTGCGGAATGGCCTGAGCGGGAATGCCGGCGCTTTCAGCCCGATCCAGGCCCTTGACGCCGGTACGGTTGCTGATGACGCCGGCAATGGTGCCATCCAGCGTACCGGCGGCCTCGGCATCAATCAGTGCCTGAAGGTTGGTTCCCCCCCCGGAAATGAGGACAACGATACGCGGCAGGGTGTCCGGCATCAGCGTTCGTCGTTGTCGGGGACGAAGCGGACACCCGCAGGGTCATCGGATTCCTGGATATAGCCCAGGAGCCAGGCGTCCTCGCCCGCGTCATTGAGGGTTTCCAGAACCTGGTCACGCTCGGTCTCCGGAATGCAGACCACCATGCCGATGCCGCAGTTGAAGGTACGGAACATCTCGTCGGTGGCCACGTTGCCGGCGCGCTGGAGCCACTGGAAGACGTCCGGCCACTGCCAGCTGTGGGTGTCGATGACTGCTTCCGTGCCCTCGGGCAGCACGCGCGGCACGTTTTCCGTGAGTCCGCCACCGGTGATGTGGGCCATGGCCCGGACGTCGAACTGGTGCAGTATCTCCAGAAGCGGCTTCACATAGATGCGGGTGGGGGCCATCAGGGCCTCGCCCAGGGTCTCCGTGCCCACGGACTGTTTCAGGTCCGCGTCGGTGTGCTCGAGGATGCGGCGGATCAGGGAGTAGCCATTGGAGTGGGGGCCCGAGGAACCAAGACCAATAAGGGCGTTACCGGCCTCCACGCGGCTGCCATCGATCAGGCGTTTGCGCTCCACAATGCCCACACAGAAGCCGGCAAGATCGTAGTCGTTGCCCTGATACATGCCGGGCATTTCCGCGGTCTCGCCGCCAACCAGCGAGCAGCCGGCGTTCTCGCAGCCGGTTGCGATGCCCTTGATGACGTCGGCGGCGATGTCATTGTTGAGCTTGCCGGTGGCGTAGTAGTCGAGGAAGAACAAAGGTTCGGCGCCGGTGACGATAATGTCATTCACGCACATGGCCACCAGGTCGATGCCGATGCGGTCGTGGCGCTCTGTGTCCATGGCCAGGCGGAGCTTGGTGCCGACCCCGTCGGTCCCGGAGATCAGCACGGGTTCCTTATAGCCCTCGGGAACCGCGAAGGCCCCTCCGAAACCGCCCAGGCCACCCAGAACCTCCGGCCGTTGGGTGCGTGCAACGCTCTCGCCGATGCGGTCGACCAGCTCACTGCCGGCATCAATGTCGACTCCGGCGTCGCGGTAGGTCATTCCCTGGTTGGTGTCGCTCATGGGGCGTTCCTCGAAACGGGCATTGCGCGGATTCTAGCACCGTGGTCATCCCCGGCCAAATGCTGTGGGTGTCGTGGTTGGGGTGGTTGTTGTATCCTGAGCCGACCTTTGAGGGCGAGACAGTGGACAATGGGAGTTCGGGTGGAACAGCGCATAGATCGGTTCCGGGCAGGGCTGCTGGCAGGCGGTCTTCTGCTGCTGTTGATGCTGGCCGGCCCAGCTCAGGCAGTGGTTGTGGATCGTCTGTATCAGGCGGTAGTGCCGGTTGAGGATACCGGGACGGGGGCACGGGATGAAGCTTTCCGGGAAGCCCTGCGCCAGGTGCTGCTGCGCCTCACGGGTGATCCCGCCGAGGTGCGGGAGCTGGTGCCGGTTGCCGGTGGGGACAGTGCCAGCGAGCGTGCCCTGGATGGACGCACCACCCGCTTCATTGACGCCTTCAGTTATCGGCGCAATGGGGAAGAGCTGGAGCTCCATGCCACCCTGAGTGCTCCCGCGGTTGGTCAGATGCTGGCTGAGCGGGGCGTGGCGGTGTGGGGCGCCAATCGCCCCCGGGTTCTGGTCTGGTTCGCGGTGGATGATCGCGGTGATCGTGAGCTGATCCACCGGGAGAACACACTGCCCCCCTTCCTTACGGAACCCATGCAGCCTCTGGACAGGGAGGCCATTGCCGCGGAACGGGGCCCCTGGAAAGAGCCGCTCTGGGCGGAATCCCAGCGGCGCGGGTTGCCGCTGGCATTGCCCTTCCACGATGAGCGGGATCGCGCGGAAGTCAGTCTGTCCGAGCTCTGGGGGCTGTTCCAGGGACCCATAAAGGAGGCTTCCCGACGCTATCCCCATGACCTCATGGCGACGGTCAGGGTCAATCGGGCCGGTGGTGGCTGGCGGGCACGCTGGCAGTTGTGGCGAGGGGATGACCGGGTTGCGGAGGGCGTTGCCCGTGACAGCGAACGTGCCATGGTGGTGCGGCAGCTGGTGGATGCCTGGGCTGACCGGTTGGCCGGGCGTTATGCCGTGGCGCCGCCCAGGGGCGAGGACCTGCGTTCCGCCCGTATGCGGGTGACCGGTGTTGGGACACTCGCGTCCTATGCCGGTGTGCGCCGGTCACTGGCCGGGCTGGAGCCGATCCGGTCGGTGCAGGTGGACACGGTGAAGCAGGACCATCTGACTCTGGACCTGGCGTTCAATGGTGATCTGGGCGTTCTGCGTGACTACATTGGGCTTGATAAGCGGCTGGTGCTGACGGGCGGGCCGCCGGACGGTGCGGTTCCGGCTGATCCGCAGGATGACACGCTGAGGCTCTACTATCGCTGGGATGAAGAGCGGGGCAGCAGCATGCTGCCTGGCCGTGGTGAGGTGCAGGAGATCGTGCCGCTGGATTCGGCAGAGGAAACCGGAGGAAGCGGTGCCACGCTGCAGCAGTAGAATGGGGCCATGACACAGACACCTTCCCAGTTTCCCCTGCGGATCCGGCTTCGGGATGAAGCCGGATTTGCCAATTTCCATGCCGGATCCAACGGGGCCGTGGTCGAGCGGCTTCAGGCCTGGCCGGTATCGGCAGACGCCGGTTCCCTGGTGCTCTGTGGTGATGCCGGAGCGGGCAAGAGTCACCTTCTCAATGCCGTCTGCCTCGCCGCGGAGTCTGCCGGCCTCCAGCCGGTGTCGCTCAGTCTGCGCGAGGCAGCGGCACTGGCGCCGGAGGCGCTTCAGGGGTTTGAGGGGTTCGATCCCGTCTGTCTGGATGATCTGGACGGATTGCCTGCGGATCCCGCCTGGCAGGAGGCGTTGCTGCACCTGTTCAACCGTGTGCAGGATGCCGGTGGCCGCCTTCTGATCGCCAGCCGGCAGCCGCCGGCGGCGCTGGACTGGGCGCTGCCGGATCTGGCATCACGGCTCAGGGCCCTGCCCGTGTGGCAGCTGGCCCTCCCGGACGATGATCAGCGTGCGGCCATGCTCCGGGCGCGGGCGGAAAACCGGGGGCTTGCCATGCCGGAGGAGGTGACCCGTTACATCCTGCGTCGTGCCCCCCGGGATCCGGGCCAGCTCCTGGGGCTTCTGGATCATCTGGATGAGGCCTCGCTGCAACAGCAGCGGCGGCTGACGGTACCCTTCGTCAGGCAGGTGCTGGGCTGGTAGACTCCGGATCTGCAGGGATTTCATCGATAACAGCAAAAACACAGGGGGAAAGCCATGCGCCGGGTTGTTTTCAATCAGAAGGGCGGTGTGGGGAAATCCAGTATCGTCAGTAATCTGGCGGCCATCAGTGCCAGCCGTGGTGTGCGGACACTGGTGGTTGACCTGGATCCACAGGGGAATTCAACCCAGTATCTGCTTGGCAGACCCGCGGAAGAGCTGAAGGACACGGTGGCCGACCTGCTGGAGCAGTCCATCGCCTTCCGCATCTCCAGCCGTCGCCCTGAGGAGTTCGTGCATGCCTCGGCGTTCTCCAACCTGCATGTGCTGCCCTCGAGTCCCGAGCTGGACTACCTGGAGCGCAAGCTGGAAGCCAAGCACAAGATCTACAAGCTGCGCGACCACCTGAGCCGCCTGAGCGATCTCTATGATGCCATCTACATCGACACGGCACCGGCGCTGAATTTCTACACCCGTTCGGCCCTGATCGCGGCGCAGCGCTGCCTGATCCCCTTTGACTGCGACGATTTCTCCCGCCAGGCGCTGTACAGCATCATGGGCGAGATTCAGGAGCTTCAGGAGGACCACAACCCCGACCTGATGATTGAGGGCATCATTGCCAACCAGTTCCAGAGTCAGGCCAGCCTGCCGCGCCGGCTTGTCCAGGAGCTGACGGATGAGGGGCTGCCGGTGCTGCCGGTCCGGCTGCCGTCCTCGGTGAAGATGAAGGAATCCCACCAGGCGGGTCGGCCCCTGATCCACATGGCGCCGAAGCACAACCTCACGGCGCGTTTCCAGGACCTCTACGGCCTGCTCAATGGTGAGACCGTGGACGTGGAACCGCTGGGAGCCTGAGGCGCATGGCAATGGACCGGGAACACGCGCGTCAGGCGCTGCCTGGCAGCATGAAACGTGTGGAGGAGGCGTTGTCGGAGCTGGCACTGCGCAGCAGTACGCCACCGTCGCCCGAGGCCTTTGCCAGTGTGCAGCCCTTCTGTGTGGATACCATGACCTTCCCGGAGTGGATCCAGTTCGTGTTCCTGCCCAAGCTGGAGGGAATGCTGGAAGGTGGCGAACCCATGCCTCCCTGGTGTGATGTGGCCCCCATGGCCGAGGAATACTTCCGGAACCTGGAGCAGGACGGCAGCCTGCTGATCGAGGCGCTCCGGCGGTTGGATGAGCTGGTAACGGCGGCGCGCTAGCTCTCCGTCGCGCCGGCCTCGTCCGGTTCCTGGGCCAGCGGCCAGCGCTCCCGCACCCTGTACACGGGGCCGTGCAGGCCCTGCTCGCTTTCGTAGAGACAGACCTCCGCCACCGGCAGCTCCGCCTGCCAGGGCGTGGCTGTTATGGGGCGCGGCTTGCGGTCCCGGAAATGGGCGACCGTGATGTGTGGGCACCACTGCTGTTCCTGCCGGGAATGCCCGAGTGTCTCTGCCAGGCCCTCCCTGAGGGTGCGCTGGAGCGTTTCGATGGTGGGGGAGGCGTAGCCTTCCAGAACCAGGTGGCGGGGGCTTCCTGGATCGGGGAAGCCCGCCACCTGGCGGAAGTGGATCCGGCCCGGGCGTGCGTCGGCGAGCAGTTCACCCATCCGCGGGATGACCTGCTCATCCAGGACTGTTCGCGGAATGGCGCCCAGGAACACCAGTGTGAGATGCAGGTTCGCCCATGGGGTAACCCGCAGCGGCGGCAGGGCGTGGGTTGAGGCGTTGACCGTGGCCATCAGGGGTTCCGCCACGGATTGCCCCACTGGCACGGCAAGAAAGCTTCGGATCGCGTTGGCCACCTTCGGATCCTCCTCTGTCGCAGGCACCCCGTCTGGCCATTACTATAGACGTTTACCGTCCGTTGTGCCGTTCAGGCCTCATCCCGTATGCGCAGCGAAAGGTCCACGGCCGTGACATCCTTGGTCAGTACGCCCAGGGAGATGAAATCGACGCCGGTTTCCGCAATGGCTGCCAGGTTCGCCTCCGTGATGCCGCCGGAGGCCTCAAAGCGGGCCTGACCACGGTAGCGTTCCACCATCCGCACCATGCTCTCCAGCGGGAACTCATCCAGCATGATGCGTTCGGCGCCGGCAGCGATGGCCTCCGCCACTTCCGCTTCGGTTTCGGTTTCCACCTCCAGGGGCACATCCGGTGATGTCTGCCGGGCACGCTCAACGGCGGCGGTTATGGAGCCGCAGCTGGCGATGTGGTTCTCCTTGATGAGAATGCCGTCGTACAGGCCGATACGGTGGTTGGCGCAGCCACCACATCCGACCGCGTATTTCTGGGCGATGCGCAGTCCCGGCAGGGTCTTGCGGGTGTCCAGGAGTCGGGCCCCGGTATGCGCGATAAGGTCTGCATAGGCGCGACAGCGCGTTGCCACACCGGAGAGCGTCTGGAGCCAGTTGAGCGCGATGCGTTCGGCGGTGAGCAGGGACCGGGCAGGGCCGGTGATGGTGAGGAGGTGCGAATCCGCGGCGACCCGCTCCCCCTCACTGCAGTGCCAGACCACGCTCAGGCGCGGGTCCACCTGCCGGAAGCACTCATCCACCCAGGGTCTGCCGGCGACCACCGCCTCATGACGCACAATGACCCCGGCTTCGACCACGCGCGCCGGATCAATAAGGGCGGCGGTGCGGTCACCGGAGCCTTCATCCTCGGCAATACTGGCGGCGACATCGCGTGTCACGGCCTGACGCAGTGTGGCAGCGGGGATCGGGTTCATCATGGTCTGGCCCTTGCTGGCGGTGGTCACAAAAGGTGACAAATTCTGACACAGATTGACGCGCTCCGACTCTATAGTGGAACCGTTGAAAATCCAACCGGCGTTTCGCTGAAGTTCGGGAGCCAGACAGATGAGTCGTGGAGAGAATGTAGTCACCCTGGGGCAGTCCGGGGAAGGGCGCCAGCTGCCATCCCCGCTGATCAGCCTGCGCGACAGGGCGGCGGTTCGTTTCCGCACACTGCTTGACGCTTTCTTCGACAGCGCCGATGACGCGCTGTTTGATCTGTCCGAGCGCTCACGCTCCAATGCCGAGCAGACCACCTACTTTGATGCCATGCGTGAACTGCGCATGCAACGCAAGTCCATGACCCTGGCCTTCCAGCAGTGGCTGAGCCGTGCCTTCAATGAAGGTGGCCACTTCGAGCCCGCGCCGGGCCGGCACAGCGAAGGGGAGTCCGACCTGGAGTCGCTGTCGCTGGTGGAGGACGACGACCTGGAAGAGCAGGTGGCGGTGGACAATATGATCCAGCGCATCCGCAACCGCTACACCGACCAGGTGGAGCTGCTGCGCCAGCGGGTGGCGGAACTGTTGCGGAACCCGGACCTGGCGTCCTCGCGCAATCCCCTCGGGCCGGAAGTCATCTGTCACGGCCTTGCTGAGGCCTGCTCCTCGCTGTCCATCGATATACGCTCCCGGCTGGTGATCTATAAGCTGTTCGACAAGCTGCTGATCAACCAGCTGGACAACCTGTACACCGAGGCCAATCAACATCTCAGCGATGAGGGTGTGCTGCCCAACCTGAAGAATCCTATGCCGCAGCGTCAGCGCCGCAACACCAGTCAGGGTGCGCCGACCGGCACGGCAGGGCAGACCAGCAGCGGCCCGGCTTCCGGTGACGGTGCCGAGCAGTCCAGTGGCACCGACATCCGCAGCCTGATCGAGATGATGCATTCGGGCGGTGGCCAGGGCGGTGGCATGCCGGCCGGCTCCATGGGTGCCGGCCAGGGCTTCCCGGTCATTGGCGCGGGTCAGGGGGCTACACCGGTGCAGACATCCGAGCTGGTGCAGATGCTCTCCGGTGTTCAGCTCTCGGCCGAGGCCTCACAGGCGGGTGGTATGGTTCCTGTTGTGCAGGGACTGGTTAACAGCAATGATCGCAATGTGCGCCAGGTGGATTCGGACGTGATCAACCTGGTTTCCATGCTGTTCGATTTCATCCTTGAGGATCGCCGCCTGCCCGAGACGATGCAGGCACTGATAGGCCGGCTTCAGATTCCCATGGTCAAGGTGGCCCTTGTGGATCCGGCCTTCTTCGAGCGTGGTGGTCATCCTGCCCGTAAACTGCTCAATGAGCTGTCCTCGGCGGCGCTGGTGTGGAACGAGGGCAACGACAGCAGCCGTGATCCGCTCTACGAGAAGATGGAATCCGCGGTCAGCCGGATCCTGAATGAGTACAGCGATGACGTGAGCGTCTTTGAATCCGTTCTGGACGACTTCACGGCCTTCATGGAGAAGGACCGGCGGCGGCGTGAACTGGTGGAGCAGCGCCTGCGCGATGCCGAGGAAGGGCGCGCCCGGGATGAGCAGGCCAGGGCCGAGGTGGAACGTTTCCTGAGCGAGGCACGGGCCCGGTACACGGTGCCGGAGAGCCTGCAGGGCTTTCTGGAGAGTGCCTGGTTCCGTGTGCTCAAGTGGCATTACCTGCGCGAGGGTGATGAGGGCGAAGGCTGGAAGGCGCAGTGCGAGCTGACCGACAGGCTGCTCTGGAGCCTGGACCCAGCACCCTTCCTGGCCTCCACCCGCTCAGTGCTGTTGCGTGAGATCCCCGGCATTGTGCGAAGCGTGCGCGAGAGTCTGGAACAGATCGGCTGGGATCCCTTTGAAACGGACCGCAGCCTGCATCAGCTTGAGCTGGTGCATGTGGATGTGCTTCAGCGCCTGAAGACCGCACCGAAGGAAGAAGCGCCGCAGGAGACCACGGGCGGCAGTGAGCTGGATCTCACCAGCGAGGCGCCCCCAGGCCTGGCCGAAGCGTCCGGTGATGAGGTCGCCGCGGAGCAGCCGCTTGAAGCGCCTGCCGAGGTCGTGCCCGAGCAGCCCGAGGAAGAAGCCGAGGCGGTGACGCCCCCGGATCTGAGCGTGGGGGCCTGGCTTACATGGCAGCCCCCTGAGGGCAGCCCTGTGCGCTGCAAGCTGGCGGCGGTCATCCGCGCCACGGGCAAGTACATCTTTGTTAACCGCAACGGCGCCCGGGTGGTGGAGTACATGATGCCGGAGGTCAATCAGGCCCTGGCTGATGGCACCCTCGAGATGCTGGATGATGGCCTGATCTTTGACCGCGCCCTGGAGTCGGTCATCGACAGCCTGCGCCAGGGGCAGACCGCCTGAGGCTTCGGGTTCCCTCTTGCAAAATATGGCCACTGTGCTTCACTGCCGCCTGAACCCGCGAGTGAGGGAAGCGCATTGGCCAGTGATCCTGTTGAATTCCTGACGCCCAACCCGGAGGGATGGCTTCCGGCGGCGACCCCCATGCCCTCGGACAACCACGATGCCCGCCCCGAAGGCATCGATGTCTCGTTGCTGGTGGTTCACGGCATCAGCCTTCCTCCCGGTGAGTTCGGGGGCGACGCCATCGAGCGTCTTTTCTGCAACACCCTGGACTGCGGTGAACACCCCTGGTTTGAGCGGCTGGGCGACCTGCGTGTATCGGCCCACCTTCTGATCCGGCGCGACGGGCAACTGGTGCAGTTTGTTTCCCTGCTGGATCGGGCCTGGCACGCCGGGCGTTCCTGTTTCAATGGCCAGGCGGAATGCAATGACTTCGGCATTGGTATTGAGCTGGAGGGCACCGATGACACGCCCTACACGGAAGCCCAGTACGACCGCCTGATTCCGCTGGCCCGGGGCATCATGCGCAGTTTCCCGTATATTACCCCGGACCGGGTTGTGGGGCATGCCGACATTGCGCCGGAGCGCAAGACCGATCCGGGGCCCGCCTTTGACTGGCTGCGGCTCCGGCGGGGCATTGCACAGACGGCAGAGGGACTGAGCTGATGCGTCTTCTGGTGATTCTTCTGGCCTGGATGCTGCGCCGGCAACTCGATGCCCGCGGCTGGCTGGATCCGGGCCGCTGGCAGAGGCGGCTCCTGGAGCATGCACCGCCGGAAAAGGACGGGGGGCGGGGTACGCTGCGCTGGCTGCTGCCCCTGTACGGACTGCTCGTTGTTCTCACCGGTCTGCTTTCATGGGGGACAAGTGGTATCGCCGGGGGGCTCTGGGCAAGCCTGCTGGCGCTCGCACTGCTGGTGGCCGGTACCGGCATGCCGGGCTGGCGGGCACCGCTCAGGGCCTACAGTGCGGCCTGGCGCACCGGGGATATGCAGGCAGCCTGGCATCATGTCTCGCCACTGCTGCCTGTGGAGCAGCGGGGCGCGGCACTGGCGCCGGAACAACTTCACTTGAGCGTGTGCGGTGCGCTGATCCAGACCACCTTTGAGCGCTACTTCCTGCCGCTGTTCTGGTACGCTCTTCTGGGCCCCGCCGGGGTGGTACTGATCCTGGTCGCCCTGATGCTGCGCGACCACTACCCTTCCACCAGAGTCCGCGCCCGGTTCGGGCGCTGGGTTCACTGGTTCGCTGTACCGCCGCGCTGGCTGCTGTCATTCAGCTTTGCCCTGGCGGGAGACTTCTCCGGCTGGTCGGGTGAACCCCGTAATCGCCGTCCCCGGCGGACGGACAGCTGTGGCGAGGTGCTTCTGATCGCCGCCGGCAGCGCCCTTTCCAGTTACGCCCTGGATCCTGCCCGCTTCCAGGCCCATGACCCGGATGGGTGGTCGGATTACGGTCACAGGAGTCTGCTGGCCGTGCGTCATCTGCTGAACCGCAGCCTGCTTGTCTGGCTGGCGGTTCTGGCTGTGCTCGCGCTCATGGGGATTCTGCCCTGAAGGCTCAAGATCCGCGGGAAAAAGTCGTTAAACAGCCCATGGAACTGACGGATCATGCTTGTCCCGGTGCATATCTGACCTAGACTTCCGGGCACGGAATGATTCAGAGGCTACTGTGAATCGAATAACGCCGCATCGGAGTGCGGCACACAGGCGATAGCGCCGGCAGGATCCAGGGCCGGCCTGCCAGTACGACTGGTGTGTTTGAACGCTCGGAGGGCGTACCGTGAAGAAACTGCTGACCCCCGCCATTCTGCTGATGAACAGGCTGAAGTTTGTCTACAAGTTCAGCCTGATCAGTGTTCTGTTCCTGATCCCTATAGCGGGACTGGGGTATCTCCTGGTGAGCCAGCTGAATGCCTCCATTGATGACCTGAACAAGGCGATCGATGGTACAGAGGCGGTTGCCGAGGCCAATGACCTGGTGCGCAGTGCCCAGCGCTTCCGCGATTACCACACGGTGGTGCGGGTGCGGGAGCTCGAAGGCGGACTCCGGGACAAGTCGCAGCAGGCCAGGGCGGCCGTTACCGAGCAGCTGCAGGTACTGAGCGACTATGCGGATACCCTGGATAACGGGGATACCCTGAAGACGCAGCTGGATGAGGTGACCTCGGCCTGGACCCGTATGCTGGAGGAGGATCAGTACCTGCAGACCCCTGATCGTCAGTTCAATCTCTACGACCGTTTCTTCCAGAAGACACTGGCGCTGCGCAACACGGTGCTCCAGGTCAGCGGGCTGGGGCAGGATCCGTCCAACAGTGTGCAGATGCTGCTGGAACTGGTCATCAATGGCATGACGCCGGTCGCCGATGAGATGGGCCAGGCCCGTGCCTTCGGCCTTCATGGCCTCAATGAGGGACGGCTCTCGGGGCCGCTCAGTGAGCGGATGAACGGCATCTATGACAGCCTCACCAATGTCAGCAACCAGCTGCAGACGGCCTTCGACCTTGGTTTCGATGCGGCACCCGTCATCGGTCAGCGTTTCACCCAGGACGCGGAGCGGCTCAGCAAGGCGCCCATCGAGATCCGTGACCTTATGGAAGAGGAGGTGATCACTCCCTTCAGGCTTGAGTTTCCGGCGGAGGAGTACGATGCCCGTGTGTCCGAGCCCATCGGTCAGCTCTACTCCGTGGGCAATGACATACTCGACGCCATCCGGGGCCAGCTGCAGGCGCGTCTTGCCAGTGAACGCCAGCAGCGGACCATCATCTTTGCCTCCCTTGCGGTCGTTCTTCTGATCATTGTCTGGCTATATACCGGTTTCTACTACTCAGTGCGCTCCTCCATCCGCAAGTTTGCGGATTCAGCCCGCCGTGTGGCGGATGGCGACATGCGGGTGCAGCTTGAACTCAACAGCCGGGACGAGCTGGGCGAACTCAGCACCGAGTTCAACGGCATGACCGAGAGCATCCGCGAGCTGGTGGAATCCGTGCGTGAGACGGTCAACCGGGTGGATCAGCAGGCACGGCGCGTAAACGAGACAGCCACCTCCAATTCGGATGCCGTCTCCCGCCAGATGCAGGAGACGGACCAGATCAACGACGCCATGAAGCAGATGGTGGATACGGTCCAGGAAGTGGCCCAGAGCTCCCAGCAGGCGTCGGACTATGCCAATGAAGCCGATTCCGAGGCGGACCAGGGGCGGGCCGTGGTCGGCGATACGGTGCAGACGATCAACCGGCTGGCGGATGAGATCAAGGGCTCCGCGGACGTCATCAACCGGGTCAGCAACGACAGCGACAGCATCAGTCAGGTGCTGGACGAGATCAAGGCGATCGCCGAGCAGACCAACCTGCTGGCCCTGAACGCGGCCATTGAGGCGGCCCGGGCCGGGGAGCAGGGGCGCGGCTTTGCGGTCGTGGCGGATGAGGTGCGCTCGCTGTCACAGCGCACGCACAAGTCCACGGAAGAGATCGAGGAGATGGTCGGGCGGCTGCAGTCCGGCGTGAAGGACGCCGTCAGTGCCATGAACAACAGCCATGAGGTGACCAACGAGACGGTGACCAAGTCCAGTGAGGTGACCGAGGCACTGGAGAACATCGTCAGCGCCATTTCCCGGATCGTGGATATGAGTCAGCAGATCGCCCAGGCGGCGGAGGAGCAGTCCGCGGTCGCTAACAACATCAACAGTAATGTCGAGACGATTTCCGAGGTGGGTCGCGAAACGGCGGGCAACGCCGAAGAGACCCTCTCCGCAAGCCGTGAGCTATCGGACCTGACCGCCTCACTGCACGAACAGGTCGAGCGCTTCAGGGTGTAGGCTTGCTCATCTGCTGGTCCCAGAGCACTTCCGCCGCGCCCTCGCGGCGGGCCAGCACCCGGGAGGCGACGAACAGGAAGTCCGAAAGCCGGTTGAGATACTGGCGGGCGTCCGGGTTGATGGACTCCTCATGACCAAGCGCCACCGTAATCCGTTCCGCGCGGCGGCATACCGCCCGTGCCATATGGCACTGGGCCGCGGGCATGGACCCACCGGGCAGGATGAAGTTCTTCAGCGGCGGCAGGTCCTGGTTCCAGTGGTCGAGGGTGCTTTCGAGCCAATCGATGTGACTGTCCGCGACCACGCGACTCCCTGGAATGGCAAACTCGCCGCCCAGATCGAAGAGGTGATGCTGAACCCGTTGCAGCACTTCCTTCAGTTCCGTTTCCTCGCTGCCGAGTGACTCGATCAGGATGCCCATCTGAGCATTGAGCTCGTCCATGGTGCCCATGGCTTCGACCCGCAGACTGTTTTTGGCGATGCGGTTGCCATCGGCGAGACCGGTGGTGCCGTCATCGCCGGTGCGGGTGTAGATCTTGGAGAGGCGGTTGCCCATGCGTCCGTCCGTTTTCCGTTGTGACTGATTCCCGGAATACGCTGTCTTACAGCGCCCGGATCTGTTCCAGCTGCTCGTTCAGCCGCTGGCGCTGGCTTTCCGCATCCTCCAGCTTGGCCTTTTCCTTCTCCACCACCTCTGCCGGTGCCTTTTCGACAAAGCCGGCATTGCCGAGCTTGCCGCCCAGGCGCTGGATCTCCTTGTCGAGCTTTTCCAGCTCCCGGCTCAGGCGCGCGATCTCTTCATCCTTGTCGATGAGGTTGGCCATGGGCACCAGCACTTCCAGCTCGCCCACCAGCTGTGTGGCGGAGAGCGGGGCCTCGCCGTCATCGACCCAGTCGATGCTTTCAAGCTTGGCCAGGGATTTCAGGAAGGTCCGGTTGGCCTCCATGCGCTCACGGTCCTGTTCGTCGCCGTGGCGAAGGAGCACTGGCAATGCCCGGGCCGGGGAGATGTTCATTTCGCCACGGATATTGCGCACGGCCAGGATCACGCCCTTGAGCCACTCGATATCCGCCTCGGCGTCGGCATCCTCCAGGTTGCGGTCCGGCTCCGGATAGGCCTGGAGCATGACCGTTTCGCCGGTCACGCCGGCCAGCGGGGCCACGCGCTGCCAGATTTCCTCCGTGATGAAGGGCATCAGCGGATGGGCCAGCCGCAGTACCGTTTCCAGAACCTGCACCAGGGTCCGCCGGGTGCCACGCTTGTGCTCGGCGGATTCATTGTCGTCGTAGAGCACTGGTTTGGAGAGCTCCAGGTACCAGTCGCAGTACTCGTTCCAGAGGAAGTCGTAGATGCTCTGGGCAATACGATCAAAGCGGTAATGGTCGAAGAAGCTGTTGGTTTCCTCGATGCAGGTCTGGAGGCGGCTCAGGATCCAGCGATCGGCCAGTGACAGCTCCAGAGGTTCGCCCGAGGTGCCGCAGTCTTCGCCTTCCGTGTTCATCAGCACGTAGCGGGCCGCGTTCCAGAGCTTGTTGCAGAAGTTCCGGTAGCCCTCGAGGCGCTTCATGTCCCAGTTGATGTCGCGGCCGGTGGTAGCCAGCGCCGCCAGGGTAAAGCGCAGGGCGTCGGTACCGTGGGCCTGGATGCCTTCCGGGAATTCCTCGCGTGTGTTCTTAGCGATCTTTTCGGCCAGCTGCGGCTGCATCATGTTGGCGGTGCGCTTGGCCACCAGGTCCTCGCTGCTGATGCCGTCGATCATGTCCATGGGGTCAAGCACGTTGCCCTTGGACTTGGACATCTTGTTGCCGTGCTCGTCACGGATCAGGCCGGTCACATACACCTGCTGGAACGGAACCTGGGGCGTGCCGTCCTCGTGCTTCATGAACTGCAGGGTCATCATGATCATCCGGGCGACCCAGAAGAAGATGATGTCGAAGCCGGTGACCAGCACCTGGGTGGGATGGAAGGTGCGCAGGCGCTCGGTATCTTCGGGCCAGCCCAGGGTGCCGAAGGTCCAGAGTGCGGCGCTGAACCAGGTGTCCAGTACGTCCTCGTCCTGCTGCATTGTGCAATCGTCGGACAGGCTGTATTTGCTGCGGACCTCGCTTTCGGTGCGACCCACGTAGACGTTGCCGTCACCGTCGTACCAGGCCGGGATACGGTGACCCCACCACAGCTGGCGCGAGATGCACCAGTCCTGGATCTCGCGCATCCAGGCGTAGTACATGTTGGCGTACTGCTCCGGCACGAACTCGATATCGCCGTTCTCAACGGCCTTGATGGCGGGTTCGGCGAGGGGCTTAATGGCCACGAACCACTGGTCCGTCAGCAGCGGTTCAATGATCAGGCCGGAACGGTCGCCGCGCGGGACCTTGAGCGTATGGTCATCCACACCCTGCAGGCGACCTTCCGCCTTCATGGCTTCCACGATCTTCTCGCGGGCGTCAAAGCGGTTCAGGCCCGTGAAAGCCTCCGGCATGGTGCCGTTGAGCTCATGGTTGGGCGTGCCGTCGGCATTGAAGACCTCGGCCTGCTCACGGATGCTGGCATCCGGCGTGAGGATGTTCACCAGTGGCAGACCGCAGCGCTGACCCACCGCGTAGTCGTTAAAGTCGTGGGCGGGCGTGATCTTGACGCAGCCGCTGCCCATCTCCGGATCGGCGTGCTCATCGCCCACGATCGGGATGTCGCGTTCCACCAACGGCAGACGGATGGTGCCGCCGATCAGGTGTTTATAGCGTTCGTCCTCCGGGTTCACCGCCACGGCGGTATCACCGAGCATGGTCTCCGGGCGGGTGGTGCCGACCACCAGGTAGTCCGCCCCTTCGGAGGTGGTCTGCCCGCCGTTGATCGGATACCGGAAGTGCCAGAAATGGCCCTGTTCCTCGGCGTTCTCAACCTCGAGATCCGAGATGGCCGTGTGCAGTTTGGGGTCCCAGTTCACCAGGCGCTTGCCGCGGTAGATCAGGTCCTCGTCGTACAGCCGCACGAAGACTTCCTGGACGGCGCGGTAGAAGCCGTCGTCCATGGTGAAGCGTTCATGGTCCCAGTCCACCGAGGTGCCCAGCCGGCGCATCTGGCTGGTGATGGTGCCGCCGGACTGCTGCTTCCATTCCCAGACCTTGTCGATGAAGGCCTCGCGCCCGAGGTCATGGCGTGTCTGGCCTTCGTCACTGGCCAGGTTGCGTTCCACGACCATCTGGGTGGCGATGCCGGCATGGTCACTGCCCACCTGCCAGAGGGTGTTGTCGCCCTTCATGCGGCGGTGACGGATAAGCGCATCCATGAGCGTGTGCTGGAAGGCATGGCCCATGTGCAGGCTGCCGGTCACGTTGGGTGGCGGGATCATGATGCAGAAGGGATCGCCCTCGCCGGAAGGCGCGAAATAGCCGCGCTCTTCCCAGGTCCGGTACCACTGGTTCTCGATCTTTTCCGGCTGGTAGGTCTTGTCCATGCTTGTTCGGCCCGGGTCTGCTGGTGTGGGTTAAGGCATTAAAGGTTAACAGACTCGCGATTATACATGGTGGTCCGTCACCGGCGAACCGTCAGTCCCGCTTGCGGAAATCGTGGACCTGCGGGGTGATACCCAACTCACGCAGCTGCCGGTACTGGGCGCGTGCCCGCTGGAGGCTGTCGTCGTCATTGCTGGCGATCAGAGCAAGGCGGGCAAAGCCATCTGCCGTGGCGGGGAGGCTGGGCGCGACGATGATCAGCGTGTCCCAGTCTGTGGTTGTCGGCTCGCATTCCAGTACCGCCACGGGTGCGTCCGCACGCTGGTCGCTGCTCCGGAGCCGGTCATGGGGCAGGAAGGCCTCCGGGCGGAAGGACCAGAGCATCCCGTCCAGCGCTTCGGCGGTCTCCGGGGCATCACAGAAAAGGGCTACCCGGTCACCATCCTGCCAGGCTTTTTCCGCCAGTCTCGCCGCGTGCAGCAGGCGGGCGTCACGGCCGGAGCCGGCCAGGATGTGGAACCAGTGACTCATGGTGTCTTCCGGGGTTGGCTGTCATTGCTGCTACAGGTTATCTAGAATGGCCCTTCCTGTCAGGCGATGCGAGACGCTGGGACTGCCTGTGTTCATCATTTTCCGGTACCTGGGCCGTCAGGTCCTGACCACCATGACCGCCGTTGCGCTGGTGCTGCTGCTCATCTTCATGAGTGGCCGCTTCCTGCAGTATCTGGCGTCGGCTGCGGAAGGCGAGTACGCGGCCAACGTCATTTTCATCGTCATGGGCTACCGCCTGCCGGAATTCCTTGAGCTTATCCTGCCGCTGAGCTTCTTCCTGGGAATCCTGCTGACCTACGGGCGCATGTACCAGGAGAGTGAGATGACGGTGCTGACCGCCTGCGGGGTCAGCGAGCGCCAGGTCCTGTTCCTGACACTGGGCCCCGGTCTGCTGGTGGCCTGCCTGGTGGGGGCCATGAGCCTGTGGCTGACGCCGGCAGGGATCCAGCAGGTCGACCGTATCTTTGCGGAACAGGCCCAGCACACGGGCTTCGAGATGCTGGCGCCGGGCCGTTTCCAGGAAGTGGGATCGAACGACCGTGTCACCTATACCCGGGCCATGAGCGATGACAAGCAGACCCTGGAAGGGGTTTTCATGGCGGAGGGGGGTGACGACGGGCGTTTCACGCTGATGAAGGCGGTTGAGGGTACCCAGATCGTCGAAGGCGATGGTGAGCGTTTCCTGGTGTTGCATGAGGGCGTCCGTTTTGAGGGGCGCCCGGGCGGGGCGGAATTCGATGCCATGACCTTTGAGGATTACGGGCTCAGGATCGAGTCGCCCGGGGGCGTGAGCTCAGGGGGGTCCCGGGAAGGGCAGTCCACAGTGGCGCTCATGGCGTCTGATGCACGTGCCGACCAGGCCATGGTCCACTGGCGCCTGTCTCTGCCGCTGCTGGTTCTGGTGATCACGGTCCTCGCCATTCCGCTGAGCCGGGTGAATCCACGCCAGGGCCGTTTCTTCCATCTGTTGCCGGGGATTCTGGTGTTCATCAGTTATCTGGGCGTTCTGATCCTGGGGCGGGATGCCATTGCCTCGGGTCAGGTTCCGGCCAGTGCGGGGCTCTGGGCTGTGCATGGCGCCTTTCTCGCCCTGGGTGTGGCAATGCTGGGGTGGCCTGCAATGCGGCTGCGCAGGGCTGCGGGGGTGCGTCATGCGTCTGATTGACGGCTACATCATGCGGGTGGTGGCCGCCGCCATCCTTCTGGTGCTTCTGGTGGTGCAGTCACTGGATTTCGTGTTCGCCTACATCGCGGAGCTGGAGGATACGGTCAACGACTACCAGGCGTGGGAGGCTTTCCTCTTCATGCTCTATACCCTGCCACGGCGGATCTATGAGTTTCTGCCGCTGGCCGCATTCATGGGGGCCCTGGTGGGCCTGGGACAGCTGGCGAACAATTCCGAGCTGGTGGTGATCCGGGCCGCTGGCGTTTCGCTGGGGCGTGTTACCTGGTCCGCCATGAAGCCGGCGCTGGTGGTGGTTGTTATCAGCCTGCTGATCGGGGATTTTGTGGCCCCGCCGCTGGAGCAGGCCGCCCAGAGCAACAAGGCAGTCGCCCGGCACGGAGGGCAGGCCGCGGCAACCCATGGGTTCTGGCACCGCGAGGACGATGTCTTCATGCATTTCAACACGGTGCTGCCCAATGGCGAACTCCATGGCGTTTCCCTGTTCCGTTTCGGTGAGGACGAGTGGCTGGAGGAGGCCCTCTATGCCGAACGCGGGGAATACCAGGGCGATTACTGGCTGCTGCACGATGTGAGCCACTCCCGGATCCGGGAGCAGTCCGTGAGCACGGAGGAGCAGGACACGTTCCGGTGGGAGAATGGCCTCTCGCCCGATGTGCTCAGTGTTCTGACCGTGAGGCCGGATCGGCTGGCGATCAGTGGCCTCTATACCTACGCCACCTATATGGAGAACCAGGGGCTGAATGCCAGCGACTACTGGCTGGCGCTCTGGAAGAAGACCCTGCAGCCGCTGGGGACCGCCGCCATGGTGCTGCTCGCCATTTCCTTTGTCTTCGGTCCGCTGCGTTCGGTCACCATGGGGTTCCGGATCTTCTGTGGGCTGCTGGCCGGGCTCGGCTTCAAGTACACCCAGGACCTGCTCGGGCCCATGAGTCTGGTCTACGGCTTCAGCCCCGCGCTGGCCACCATCGTGCCGATTGCGATTGCCGGGAGCATCGGTGTGGTGCTGCTGCGCCGGGCAGGATGACGCCGTTTACTGCTTTTTGTTCCTTTTCGGCAGCTGCACCGTGCGGCTTCCCGACAGGCGATCCGTCCAGCTCCGGTGCTGCGGATCCAGCCACTGCCACAGCCAGCCAAGCCCGAAGGTTGCCCAGCTCACAACGCCTGCAACGATCCTCAGTAAAGCCTGGCTCCAGCTGACCACGGATCCGTCCGCGTTCTCGACCCGGATCCGCCAGGTCTGCATGCCCAGCGTCTGGCCTGCACGGCGCCAGAAGAACCCAAAGAACAGCCACAGGCTGCCGGCCAGCACCAGCGTCAGTACCGGATCATGCCCGATGCTGCCCCCGGGCTCCGCCATGGTGGCGTAGCGGTCGCTGAAAAGGCCGATGTTGATCAGCAGCTTGTGCAGGCCGGTGTAGACCGCTGTGACCACAAAGACCAGCGCAATGCACAGCAGGCTGTCATAGAGCATGGCCATCAGCCGGCGCCAGATCGGGGCCGGAGGGTGCGAGTCGGAGGTGGCGGGGGCGCTGTTCATCAGGGTCACGGCTGTTGCTGGAGGTGGTCGGTATTGTACCGGCTCAGGGCTGGCGCGGCGAGGCGGCGGGTTGCCCGCGGCGTGATGCGGTCCCCGTATGGCGCGTTCCCCGGCTTTTTTCGGCTGTGTTAGAGTGTCGCCTTCAGAATCAATGCAATCCTCATCACTAAGAGAATGGGTCCGAGTCCGCTATGAAAACAGCCGAGCTGCGCAGTGCATTTCTGGAGTATTTCCGTCAGAACGGCCACACCATTGTTCCCAGCAGTTCGCTCGTGCCGGCGGACGACCCAACCCTGCTGTTCACCAACGCGGGCATGAACCAGTTCAAGGACGCCTTCCTGGGGCGCGAGGACCGGGGCTACACCCGTGCGGTTTCCTCCCAGCGCTGTGTGCGCGCCGGTGGCAAGCATAATGACCTCGAGAACGTGGGCTACACGGCGCGTCACCACACCTTCTTCGAGATGCTGGGCAACTTCAGCTTTGGCGATTACTTCAAGCGCGAAGCCATCAACTTTGCCTGGACCTTCCTGACTGACCCGCAGTGGCTGGGCCTGCCCGCGGAAAAACTCTGGGTCACGGTCTACCAGACCGATGAGGACGCCTACCGGATCTGGAATGAGGAGATCGGGGTGCCCGCGGACCGGATCATCCGTATCGGCGACGAGGACGGCGTGCCCTACAAGTCCGACAACTTCTGGTCCATGGGTGATACCGGCCCCTGTGGTCCCTGCTCCGAGGTCTTCTACGACCATGGTCCGGACGTGGCCGGTGGCCCCCCCGGCAGTGAGGATGAGGACGGCGACCGCTACATCGAGATCTGGAACATCGTCTTCATGCAGTTCAACCGCACTGCCGATGGCGTGATGCATGATCTGCCGAGCCCGTCCGTGGACACCGGCATGGGCCTTGAGCGCATCGCCGCCGTGCTGCAGGGCGTGCACAGCAACTATGAGATCGACCTGTTCCAGTCCCTGCTGGGGTCGGTTTCCGAACAGTTGGGGGGCGTGGACAAGGATCAGGCATCGGTCTGTGTGGTCGCCGACCATATCCGTTCCTGCGCCTTCCTGATTGCCGACGGCGTGATGCCCTCGAACGAGGGGCGCGGCTTCGTGCTGCGCCGGATCATCCGCCGCGCGGTCCGCCACGGCAACAAACTGGGTGCCACCGGCCCCTTCTTTCACAAGCTCATAGAGCCGCTTGAAGCGCTGATGGGCGAGGCCTATCCGGAGCTGACCCGGGCACGCCCGCAGATCGAGAAGATCCTCAAGCAGGAGGAGGAACAGTTCGCCCGGACCCTGGAAAAGGGCCTGAGGCTGCTGGAGGATGATATTGCCCAGCTCAGCGGCAGTGAGATTCCCGGAGAGACTGTCTTCACCCTCTACGACACCTACGGCTTCCCGGTGGACCTGACCAACGACATCGCCCGGGAGCGCGGCCTGACGCTGGACCATGAAGGCTACGAGAAGGCCATGGAGGCGCAGCGTGAACGCGCACGGGCGGCGAGCAAGTTTGGCATGGACTACAACGCCGGGCTCAGCCTTGACGGCCAGACCGATTTCACTGGTTACGGCAATTTCGAGGACGAGGGCGAGGTCCGGGCCGTGCTCGTTGATGGTGAGCGCCGTGCTGCGGGCGTAGGCGAACGGGCCGTGGTGGTGCTGGATCGCACGCCCTTCTACGGCGAATCCGGCGGCCAGGTGGGCGATACCGGTGTGCTGAGCTGGTCCGGCGGCCGTTTTGAGGTAGAGGACACCCAGAAAGAGGATGGCCACCATCGACACATTGGTCGGGTCGTCGCCGGTACGGTTGAGCCGGGTATGGCCCTGCATGCCGAGGTGAACGGTGAGCGCCGGGCCCATACGGCGCTCAACCACTCCGCCACCCATCTTCTGCACGCAGCCCTGCGGACGGTGTTGGGCGAACATGTAGCCCAGAAAGGCTCGCTGGTGAATGCCGAGCGGCTCCGCTTCGACTTCTCCCACTTCGAGGCGGTAACCGGCGAGGAGCTGGCGCGTATCGAGCGGATGGTCAACGAACAGGTCCGCGCGAACACGGCAGTGGAAACCCGCGTCACGGATATGGATACGGCGAAGACCATGGGCGCTATGGCGCTTTTCGGTGAGAAGTACGGAGATACTGTCAGGGTGCTGTCCATGGGAACAGAGGGCTTCTCCATCGAGCTCTGCGGTGGCACCCATGTTGAGCGCACCGGCGATATCGGCCTCTTCCGCATTGTTACGGAAACCGGCATTTCCTCCGGCGTGCGCCGCATAGAGGCGCTGACCGGTGAATCGGCCCTCGCCCATGACCGCGAGCAGGAGGCCCGTCTCGGGCGCATTGCGGCGCTGGTCAAGGGAGCGCCTGAATCTGCGGTCGAACGTGTGGAATCCCTGGTGGAGTACAATCGCCAGCTGGAGAAGGAAGTGGAGCAGCTCAAGGGCAAGCTTGCCAGTGCCGCCGGCAGTGATCTTGCGGACAGCGCCGTGGACGTCAATGGCGTTAAGGTGGTGGCTGCAGACATGCAGGGAGCCGACCGCAAGGCCCTGATGGAAACCGTCGACCAGCTCAGGAACAAACTCGGCAGCGCCGTGGTGCTGCTGGGGGCTGCGGCCGAAGGCAAGGTCACACTCGTGGCTGGCGTGACCAAGGATCTCACTGGCCAGCTCAAGGCGGGTGACCTTATGCAGGCCATTGCACCGAAGGTCGGCGGTAAGGGTGGTGGCCGTCCTGACATGGCACAGGGGGGCGGCAGTGACCCGGAGGGCCTGCCCGAGGCGATTGCCGCCGTGGAGAACTGGGTGCGCGAGAATTCAGGGGGGGTGAGGGCCTAAGGGCTATCCCTACCTGTACAGCCGCCCAAACAGGGCTATAATTCGTCCGGCGCTAGCAGTGAACCGGGATTCATTTAATCCGTTCGGACAAGGAATACGCACGCATGGCGTTGTACGTAAAAAAATTCGGTGGCACGTCCGTCGGTTCGGTTGACCGTATCGAGGCGGTTGCGGATCAGCTCCAGGCCGCCCGTGAGGGCGGGGATGACGTGGTGGTTGTGGTTTCGGCCATGAGTGGTGAGACCAATCGATTGATTGATCTGGCCAACCAGGTGATGGACGATCCGGATCCGCGCGAGATGGACGTCCTGGTTTCGACCGGCGAACAGGTGACCATTGCGCTTCTGAGCATGGCCCTGCTCAAGCGGGGTGTGGATGCGCGCTCGTACACTGGGGGCCAGGTCCGCATCACCACGGACAGCTCCCACACCCGGGCCCGTATCCAGGACATTGACGAACACAATATGCGTGGCGATCTGGATGCGGGCCGAGTGGTGGTGGTGGCCGGCTTCCAGGGGATGGACGAGGAAGGTCACATCACCACCCTTGGCCGTGGTGGCTCGGACACTACGGCCGTGGCGCTTGCGGCTGCGCTCAAGGCCGACGAATGCCATATCTACACCGATGTGGATGGCGTCTACACCACGGATCCGCGGATCGTGGACGGTGCTCGCCGTCTTGAGACCATCACCTTCGAGGAGATGCTGGAGATGGCCAGCCTGGGCTCCAAGGTGCTGCAGATCCGTTCCGTGGAGTTTGCCGGCAAGTACAACGTACCGGTGAGGGTGCTTTCCAGCTTCAAGGAGGGCCCCGGAACCCTGATCACCTTTGATGACGAGGATGATATGGAAAAGCCAGTGGTCTCGGGCATCGCGTTCAACCGCGATGAAGCCAAGCTGACGGTGGTGGGTGTGGCGGACGTTCCCGGCGTTGCTTCACGCATCCTCAAGCCGGTCAGTGATTCGGGTGTCGAAGTGGACATGATCGTCCAGAACGTCGGGTCGGATAACCGCACCGACTTCACGTTTACGGTTCACCGGAACGACTACCGTCAGTCGCTGGAACTTCTGGAGAACCTGGGGCGTGATCTCGACGTACAGGCTGTACAGGGCGACGAGCACATTGCCAAGGTATCCATTGTAGGTGTGGGGATGCGCTCCCATGCGGGCGTTGCCTCAAGGATGTTCGATGCGCTTTCCGCTGAAGGCATCAATATCCAGATGATCTCGACCTCCGAAATCAAGATATCGGTGGTGATCAACGAGAAATACCTGGAGCTGGCAGTGCGCACGCTGCACAGCGCATTCGGCCTTGAAGAGGCTGAAATCCGGGAAGAAAGCTGAATAATCATAACAAAACATGACTGGCGAAAACGCGTGCGGGCTCCAATAATTAGGAAGCCGAACTGAAAACGACACGGGGGAGCGTCTCGCGACTGAGCCGGAAGGGGCAGTGGGGCGTATAACCGGAAAGCGGTTAAAACGGAACAAGGAGTTTGGGAAATGCTGATTCTGACACGTCGCGTCGGCGAGACACTCATGGTCGGTGATGAGGTGACTGTGACCGTTCTCGGCGTCAAGGGAAACCAGGTGCGTATCGGCGTGAATGCGCCGAAGGAAGTGGCCGTGCACCGGGAGGAGATCTATCAGCGCATCCAGCAGGAGCAGGACGAGGACGAGCCGGAACGCGAGTGAATCCGGTCCTGTGCGGCGGCTGCCATGAAATTTCGCGTCAACCCTATGAAAACGCGTCACATATGGTAGTATACGCCGCGTTCCAACGGAGAGGTGGGTGAGTGGCTGAAACCAGCTCCCTGCTAAGGAGCCGTACGCATTGCGCGTACCGAGGGTTCGAATCCCTCCCTCTCCGCCATTACTTGCGGCTGTAGCTCAGCTGGATAGAGCACGTGGCTACGAACCACGGGGTCGGGGGTTCGAATCCTCCCAGCCGCACCAGATTCAGGACTGATGCCAGAGTGGTATCAGTCTTTCTCAGAAAAACCTGCCTGTATAAGCGGCTGTAGCTCAGCTGGATAGAGCACGTGGCTACGAACCACGGGGTCGGGGGTTCGAATCCTCCCAGCCGCACCAATTCAAAACTCTGCCATTCAGTATCAGAACCTGTTCAATCAGACTGAGCAGTAACGTATTGCTGGGCGGTGAGAATCGTCGTCTGTGATCCTGACTGTAATACGCCTGCCATCTTCCTTTCCTGTCCGCCTTGGCTGGAACGACTTGCGGTTTATCAATCCTTAGCTTGCAATCATCTGAATTTGTGGGTATAAAACGCGGCGCTGCGGCTGGGCGACGGGGTTTTTCATTGCCCGCCGGAGCGAGAAACTGTAAATTGTGGCAGATTTTGCGAAGTCTCTGAGTCGGTTTCGCAATCAATGAATCCCGCTTAAAGGTGATTTCCATGGATGAAGTGATGCAGGGGGCTGTGGACCTGATGCTGGTTGGCATGGGGTTCGTGTTTTCCTTTCTGATCATTCTGGTGTTCGTCACCATGCTGATGTCCCGCATTGCGGGCCGCATCGCGCCCCCGGAGCCACCGCGCCCCACGGGTGGCGGATCAGGGGGTGCTGATCCCATGCAAGACCCGAAACTCAAGACGGCCATTTCCGAAGCTGTTGCCAGGCACCGGGCTCGTCGCCGGCAATGAGCTGCCGCGCGTAAGCGCGGCCGGGAACCCAATACGAGATAAAAAAGGTCAGAACGATGACAGATAGCAAACAACCGCTGGGGATCACGGATCTGGTGCTGCGTGACGCGCACCAGTCCCTGTTCGCGACCCGCATGCGACTGGACGACATGCTGCCGATCGCCGAGAAGCTCGATCAGGTCGGCTTCTGGTCGGTGGAATCCTGGGGCGGCGCCACGTTCGACTCCTGCATCCGTTATCTGGGTGAGGATCCCTGGGAGCGGATCCGGGAGTTGAAAAAGGCCATGCCCAATACCCGCCAGCAGATGCTGCTGCGGGGCCAGAACCTCCTTGGTTACCGTCATTACGCGGACGATGTGGTTCGGCGCTTTGTGGAACGTGCTGCCGAGAATGGCGTGGATGTCTTCCGGATCTTTGACGCGATGAACGACCCGCGCAATCTGGAAACCGCGATCCAGGCCACGAAGGAGACGGGCAAGCACGCCCAGGGCACCATCTCCTACACCGTAAGCCCGGTCCACACCATTGAGATGTGGGTGGATCTGGCCAAGAAGATCGAGTCCATGGGCGCGGATTCCCTCGCGATCAAGGACATGGCCGGGCTCATGAAGCCCTATGTCTGTTACGACCTGGTGAGTCGCCTCAAGAAGGAACTCGATATTCCCATCCAGTTCCATTCCCATGCCACCACCGGCATGTCGACCGCCAGCATCATCAAGGCGGCCGAGGCGGGTGTTGACCGGGTGGACACCGCTATTTCCTCCATGAGCATGACCTACGGGCACTCACCTACCGAGTCCGTAGTGGCCATGATGCAGGGCACCGACCGCGAAACCGGTCTGGATATCGAGCTTCTTGAAGACATTGCCAAGTACTTCCGCGAAGTCCGCAAGAAGTACGCCAAGTTTGAGGGCTCGCTGCGCGGTGTGGATTCCCGCATCCTGGTGGCCCAGGTGCCGGGCGGCATGCTTACCAACATGGAAGGTCAGCTCAAGGAGCAGAACGCCAGCGACAAAATGGACGAGCTGCTGTCCGAGATCCCGCGCGTGCGCGAGGATCTGGGCTACATTCCGCTGGTCACGCCGACCTCCCAGATCGTAGGCACCCAGGCGGTGCTGAACGTGCTGACCGGCGAGCGCTACAAGTCCATTTCCAAGGAAACCTCCGCCGTGCTCAAGGGTGAATACGGCGCCGCCCCGGCGGACTGCAACAAGGAGCTGCAGCAGAAGGTGCTGGAAGGCGGCGAGCCGATCACCTGCCGTCCGGCTGACCTGATCGAGCCCGAAATGGAGCGTCTGACCGACGAGCTCCGTCAGGAAGCGAAGGACAAGGGCTTCACCATTGCTGAGAACGAGGTGGATGATGTCCTGACCTATGCGCTTTTCCCGCAGATTGGTCTGAAGTTCCTGGAGAATCGCGGTAACCCGGAAGCCTTTGAACCGGTACCGACCGGCGAGGAAGCCACCAAACCGGCTGCGCCCGGTGAGCCCGAGACCTATACGGTCACGGTGGAGGGGCAGTCCTATGTGGTGGAAGTTGCCGATGGTGGCGACATCACCAACATCCAGCCCGCGCAGGGCGGTGGCCAGCCCCAGGCTGCGGCCGGAGGAGGCCAGGCGCCAGTGCCCGCGGGTGGGGGTGAACCTGTTTCCGCGCCGCTGGCCGGCAACATCTTCAAGGTTCATGTGAGCCCCGGCCAACAGGTCAATGAGGGCGATGTGCTGATCATTCTCGAGGCCATGAAGATGGAGACCGAGGTAAAGGCGGATCGTTCCGGTACGGTCGGCTCCGTTACCGTCAAGGTCGGCGACAGCGTGGCCGTTGGCGACGAACTTCTGACTCTGGGATAAGAAGGGCTGTACGGCATGGACAACCTTATGACTCTATGGACCGGTAGCGGTCTGTACAATCTGACGCCGGGCGCGCTCACGATGATCGTGGTGGGCCTGGTGCTGCTCTACCTGGCAATCAACAAGAAGTTTGAGCCACTGCTCCTCGTACCGATCGGTTTCGGTACCATCCTCGCCAACCTTCCGGAGGCGGGGCTGGCCCAGAGCGCGATTGAGGCGGCCATCTACAGTGAGTCGCCCAAGGTGCTCGCGGCACTTGCTTCTGTGATGGATGTCAGCTTTGACATGGGGCAACGGGTCACCCCCGAGGTCATCAAATCCTTCATTGAAGCCTATAAGAACATGGATGCGGAGACTGCCCTGAGCGCCAAACAGGTGGCGACGGACGCGGGCTATTCTCCGGGGATCATCCAGTCGTTCTATGCGGTGGCGATCGGAAGCGGCGTTGCGCCCCTTCTGATCTTCATGGGCGTCGGGGCCATGACGGATTTCGGGCCGCTTCTGGCCAACCCCAAGACAATGCTCCTCGGGGCTGCCGCCCAGTTCGGCATCTTCGCCACGGTACTGGGCGCGGCGCTGCTCAACTCGAGTGGCCTGATGGAGTTCTCCGTGGCCGAGGCTGCGGCTGTTGGTATCATCGGTGGTGCCGATGGTCCCACCTCCATCTATGTGTCCAGCATATTGGCGCCGCACCTTCTGGGGGCGATCGCGGTTGCGGCCTATTCCTACATGGCCCTCGTGCCATTGATTCAGCCGCCCATCATGCGAGCGTTCACCACTCCCGAGGAGCGCAAGCTGAAGATGAGTCAGCTGCGTGAGGTCGGTAAGCTGGAAAAGATCCTGTTCCCGGTCTGCATCCTGGTCCTTACGGGCATGTTCCTGCCGGACGCAACACCACTTCTGGGCATGTTCTGCTTCGGTAACCTCATGAAGGAATGCGGCGTGGTCGAGCGTCTGAGCGACACGGTGCAGAACTCGCTGATCAACGCCGTGACGATCATTCTCGGTCTCGCGGTTGGCTCCAAGATGGCCGCCGAGGCGTTCCTGAACACCCAGACGCTGGGCATCCTGGTGCTGGGTATCGGGGCCTTCGCGGTGGGTACCATGTGTGGTGTTCTCATGGCCAAGCTCATGAATGCGCTGACCAAGGAGAAGATCAACCCGCTGATCGGCTCAGCCGGGGTCTCCGCAGTGCCGATGGCGGCCCGGGTATCCAACAAGGTGGGTCTGGAGGAGAACCATCAGAACTTCCTCCTGATGCACGCCATGGGCCCGAACGTGGCCGGTGTGATCGGCTCCGCCGTGGCGGCGGGTGTCATGATCAAGTTCGTCGGCGGCTGATCCCGGCGTGATAGGCGCTCCCGGCAACCGGGGGCGCCTTTCCCTTTCCTGTTTCAGGCTTCGCCGGGTGACGGCGGTGGCCATCCTCCCAGAGACTTCCAGCGGTTCACGATCAGGCAGAACAGTTCGGCCGTCTTGTCCGCGTCGTACAGCGCGGAGTGGGCTTCTTTGTTGTCGAACTCAATGCCGGCCAGGCGGCACGCTTCCGCAAGGACCGTGTGACCCAGCGCGAGACCGGACAGGGCTGACGTGTCAAAGGTCGAGAAGGGGTGGAAGGGGTTGCGCTTGATGTTCTGGCGATCCGAAGCGGCCTTTACAAAGCCGAGATCAAAGGTGGCGTTGTGGCCGACCAGCACGGCGCGCTTGCACTGGTTGCGGCGCACGGCCTGGCGGATGGACTGGAAGGTGCCGCGCATGGCTTCCAGTTCCGGCCGTTCATCGCGCAGGGGGTTGCCGGGATCGATGCCCGTGAACTGGAGCGCGGCTTTTTCCAGGTTCGCGCCTTTAAAGGGCTGGACGTTGTACTGGATGCGTTCGCCCGGGTAGAGCCAGCCCTCGTCATCCATTTCCAGCAGGACCGTGGCGATTTCGAGCAGCGCGTCGGTGGCGGCATTGAAGCCTCCGGTCTCCACGTCCACCACAACCGGCAGGAATCCCCGGAAGCGCTGCTGCATCAGTGTCGGTGTTGGCTCATGGCTGCTCACTCCGGGCTCTCCCCGTCGTCGATCCGCCAGTTCAGGGTGTCGCCGGCATTCAGGGGCACAATGGGGTGACCATCTTCATGGAGGACATCGGGAATCGGGTGCGGTTCACGGCGCAGGGTGATGCGGCCGGTATTGCGCGGCAGCCCGTAGAAGTCCGCTCCATGCAGGGAAGCGAAGCCTTCCAGGCGCTCCAGGGCACCGGCTTGCTCAAAGAAATGGGCATAGAGCTCGATGGCTGCGTAGGCTGAATAGCAGCCCGCACAGCCGCAGCCCGTTTCCTTGCGGTGGCGGTCATGGGGCGCGGAGTCCGTGCCCAGAAAGAACCGGGGATCACCACTGGTGGCGGCTTCCTGCAGCGCCTGCTGATGACGCTGGCGCTTGAGGATCGGTAGGCAGTAGAAATGTGGCCGGATGCCGCCCACCAGCAGGTGATTGCGGTTGAACAGCAGGTGCTGGGGCGTGATGGTGGCTCCCAGGTTGCGCTCTCTGGATCTGACGAAGTCAGCGGCGTCCGCCGTCGTAATATGCTCCATGACCACCCGCAGCCGGGGAAGCCGTTCGAGAAGGGGCGCCAGGACCTCGTCGATGAAGACCTTTTCCCGGTCGAAGATATCGACTTCGGGGCGGGTCACTTCACCATGGGTGAGCAGCAGCAGGCCCTCTTCCGCCATGGTTTCCAGGGCGGCATCAATATGACGGATGTCGGTGACGCCGGAGTCGGAGTTCGTGGTGGCGCCCGCCGGGTAGAGCTTGCAGGCCACCACGCCCGCACGGGCCGCCTCGCGGATCATGTCCGGCGTGGTATTGTCCGTGAGGTAGAGCGTCATCAGTGGCTCAAACGCGCTGCCGGCCGGCACAGCGCTCCGGATCCGCTCACGGTAATCCAGGGCCTGAGCTGCCGTGGTGACCGGCGGTGTCAGGTTGGGCATGATGATGGCGCGTCCGAAGCGTCGTGCCGAGGCGGGAACCACCTGGCGCATGAGGTCACCATCTCGGACATGCAGGTGCCAGTCGTCGGGTCGGATCAGTGTCAGCGTGTCAGTCATGGCGCGAAGTATACCAGAAGATCCGGGGCTCAAGTTCCGGTGCTTGCTGCCGATACCCGGGGGTGAAGCGTCAGAACAATGGTTCCAATCACCATGAAATCACGTCACTGGATTGTCGCCGTGCTGGTCATGGCCGGGTTGCCCTCGGGCGCCCTGGGCACGACATTCTCCGCCGGCATCGAAAACAGCCGTTGGATCCTTTCGGATTCAATCTTTGCGTGCACGCTGACGCATCCGGTCCCCGGTTATGGCGAGGCGGTGTTCTATCACCGTGCCGGGGAGTCACTGCGCTTCTTTCTGCAGCCTGTCCGCAATCCCATGCGCGCTGGTGAGGCAGCGCTGGTGATCGAGCAGCCTTCCTGGAAAGCAGGTAAGCCAGTGGATGATCTGGGGTATGTCCGGGTTGAGGATAACCATGACCGGCCCGTGGAGCTTTCCTCCGGCACCAGCGAGCGGATGCTTGCGAGCCTTCGGGAGGGGCGCAGGCCCACCTTCACGCGCCGGGCGCGTCAGAGCGATCGGCCGGTGCGGGTTCGACTCAATCATGTCAACTATGGCAGTCCCCACCAGTCTTTCCGCCGCTGTCAGAGTGAGCTGCTGCCGGTGAACTACGATCAGGTCCAGCGCACCGTGGTCCTGTTCGATCTGGACGAGTCCGACCTCAGTCAGGAAGCCCGTGAGCGCCTTGATGACGTGGCCCTGTACGTGAAAGCCGATGACCGGATCACGCAAGTCTACGTGGATGGGCATACGGACAGTATCGGCACCCCTCTGCGCAACCGTGAGCTTTCCAAGGCGAGGGCGGAGGCGGTTGCTGGCTATCTTCAGGACCAGGGCGTTCCGGAGGATCAGCTGGTGACGCGCTTCCACGGGGACCGCTATCCGGTTGCCGGTGTGGAGACGCCCGGCCCGAGGCATCGCCGTGCCACGGTGCGGCTGGAACGGGAAAACGATGATGATGAAGCCGATCCGGTGGTGACCCAGGCCCAGCGCAAGGATCTGGTGATCGTCGACTGAACCCGGATTGGCTCCGGACCCCGCCCTTGCCGTAAAATACCCTCCACCGATCAACAGGCCCGGGTGCCGCGTGGTAGCCCGGCGTTCATGAATTCCGGATAAGGCGAAACAGCGATGTCAGACATCAACAAGGTCGTTCTGGCCTACTCCGGGGGGCTCGATACCTCCGTCATCGTCAAATGGCTCCAGGAAACCTACGACTGCGAGGTGGTGACCTTCACTGCCGATATCGGTCAGGGCGAGGAAGTCGAGCCCGCGCGTGAGAAGGCCAAGGGCCTGGGCGTGAAGGAAATCTACATCGAGGACCTGCGTGAGGAGTTCGCGCGGGATTACGTCTTCCCGATGTTCCGTGCCAACACCGTCTACGAGGGTGAGTACCTGCTGGGTACTTCCATTGCCCGGCCACTGATCGCCCGTCGCCTGGTGGAGATCGCCAACGAGACGGGGGCGGATGCCATTGCCCATGGCGCCACCGGCAAGGGCAACGACCAGGTGCGCTTTGAGCTGGGCGCCTACGCGCTCAAGCCTGGCATCAAGGTGATCGCTCCCTGGCGTGAGTGGGACCTCAACTCCCGCCAGAAGCTCCTGGACTACTGCGACCACCACGGCATTCCGGTGGAAAAGCAGCAGGGCAAGTCGCCTTACTCCATGGACGCCAACCTTCTGCATATCTCCTATGAGGGTGAAGTGCTGGAGGACCCCTGGGCGCAGGCCGAGGACGACATGTGGCGCTGGAGTGTATCGCCCGAGCAGGCGCCGGATGAGCCCACGATTCTGGACGTCTCCTACGAAAACGGTGACATCGTGGCCATCAACGGCGAGCGCATGAAGCCCCACGAGGTGCTGTCGTACCTGAACAGAGTGGCGGGCGATAACGGCATCGGCCGCATCGACATCGTCGAGAACCGCTACGTGGGCATGAAGTCCCGTGGCTGTTACGAGACGCCGGGTGGCACCGTCATGCTCAAGGCGCACCGCGCCATTGAGTCCATTACCCTGGACCGGGAAGTGGCCCACCTGAAGGACAGCATCATGCCGCGCTATGCGGAAGTGGTGTACAACGGCTACTGGTGGGCCCCTGAGCGCCGCGCCATGCAGGCCCTGATTGACGAGACCCAGGGGCCCGTCAACGGCGATGTGCGCCTCAAGCTCTACAAGGGCAACGTAGAGGTTCTGGGCCGTCGCTCAGAGGATTCGCTCTTCGATGAGAAGGTTGCGACCTTTGAGGAAGACGAGGGCGCCTATGACCAGAAGGACGCGGAAGGCTTCATCAAGCTGAATGCCCTCCGCCTGCGTATCGCCGCCTCCAAGGGCCGTTCCCTGTAGGGGGCAGCTCCTCCTACTTGATGCGTTCCGGGAAGTGCCTGCGCAGTTCCCGGGCGTTCATCTGGGAAAAATCCTTCCCGATCTCCTCCGCGATGATCGCCTTGAGTTCCGGCTTCATGTGCTTACGCAGTTCGCCCAGGAATCTGGGTGGCGCGGCAATATAGAGTTTCTCCACTTCCCCTTGCTTGCGGGCCTGCTCAAGAGTCTCTGCAAGCTCCTTGGCAAAGCGCTGAGCCTCCACCTCTTTCGGTTCGCTGTGTTCCTCCATAGCGCTGCGGCCACCATGCATGTCATCCGCCTGGCGACCGGGCCGGTCGGTGGTCAGGTCGCCGTCGTGCAGTCGGGCCTCGGGGTTGAGCAGGGTGTCCACCTCCGTGAAGTCGCCCTTGGGGGAATCGGTGGTGAACAGGCGCGCACGGCTGGCGTCGGCGACCACGATGCGAACCTTCGGCATGGTGAAGTGCGGGTTGTTCATGGAGCCTCTCCTCTACGGATCGGTGGGTGAAGAACTCCTTCACAGAACCACTGTGGGGGCTGTTTGGGGGCGGGGCAAGGGGCCTGGAAGCATCTCTTCCACCTTTACGCTGCTGCAGCAACGCGTGATGATGGGGTGGCGACACAAACAGAATGGGAGAAGGCATCATGAGCGACCTGACAAAGCAGACCTGTGAAGCCTGCAGCAAGGATTCGCCACTGGCCACGGAACAGGAGAAAAAGGAGCTGGGGGCGGAGGTGCCTGACTGGACCACGGTCACCCGTAACGGTGAAGAGCAGCTGGAGCGGACCTTCAAGCTGAAGAACTTTGCCGAGGCACTGGCCTTTACCAATAAGGTGGGTGAGCTGGCCGAGGAAGTGGATCACCACCCGATGATTACCACCGAATATGGCAAGGTGACGGTCACTTGGTGGACCCACAAGATCGGCGGGCTGCACCGCAATGACTTCATTATGGCGGCGCGCACCGACGAACTGGCGGGAGCCTGACGCCTGATCCTTCCGGGCCCCGTTCGGGGCCCATTCCGGAGACCCTGATTCCCGGATAAAGGCGTGAGCTGATGGGGAGGGGTTGAAGGAAGAGGGGCGCATCCTGTGGGATATGGGCGCAAAGCGACTAAACCCACACCCTCACCCAACAGGTGCGCCGATGAATAATGTAAAACCTCAGCCGCCTCGCGTCGAGATCGATTTCACGGATGCCCAGCTCACTGGCCAGGGTGGGCTGGCGCTGCTTGGTCAGTTGGGTCAACGCTTCGCACTGCCGCAGCGTTTGGGCGAATTGATTCAGCTCAAACGCCGTCGCCGTGGTGCCAGTGACGCGCAGATGCTGTGGGCGCTGATCGGCTCACTGGCGGCAGGCAACGGAGCACTGTCGGATCTGGATGCACTGCGCGAGGATACGCCGACGGCGACGCTGTTGGGGCTTGATGCAGTGCCCTCGGGGCGGCGCCTGGGGGAATATCTGTCACGCATGAGTGAGCCCCAGATCGAGGCGCTGCAGCGTCTGGCCCGCGAGCTGGCGGCGCAGGTCGCGCCCGATGTCGTTGCCCACCAGCGCGACACCCACGGCTATGTGCCGGTGTTTGTCGATGGCACCGCCATTGAGGTGGAAGGGCAGCTTTTTGAGCAAGCCGCCACCGGCTACGACGGCACCACTCAGTACTGGCTGCACTCGGTGTTTGTCGGAGGACTGTGGAGCAGTGCCCGGCTGCATCCGGGCGGGGTGGATGTGGCCAAGGGCTGGCGTGAGCAGCTTGAACACGATATCGCGCCGCTTTTTGACCAGACCACACCGGTGTGGGTGCATGCTGATAATGCCTATTACCGCAAGGGGTTTGTTGAGCTGTGCCGGCACTACGGTTGGGACTACTCGGTCAGCGTCACCCATGATGGGTATCGCCGTCCGGTGCTGGAGGTAATCGAAGGGCTGAGTGAACAGGGTTGGCAGCCGATTGGCGCTGGCGAGAGCGCCACCCTGGTGTATTACCGCCCCAGCGGCTGGAGCCATGAGCATGCCTACGTGGTCGTGCGCGGTGAACACCAGGGTCCCCAACAGGCGCTGATTCCGCACTACAGTGTCATCCTGGTCTCGCGCGATGATCTTCCCCTGGATGAGCTTGTGGCCCGTCACCGCCAAAAACAGGGCCAGGAGAACGCGTTCAAGGGCCCGCTGCTCGATATGGACCTGCACCATCCCCCGTGCCGGCGCTTCCGCGCCAATCAGGCGTTCTATCAATGCGGCCAGATTGCCCAGATCCTGCTGCGGGCCCTGCAGTACCAGCTGCTGCCCGCCAGCGCCCGTCGCCACGGGCTGCGTCCGCTGATCCGCTACGCCATTCGCAGCGTGGCACGCCTCGTTCATACAGGCCGACGATTACGACTCGACTTTGCCAAAACAACCCACCATCTGAAGTGGTTGTTACACGCCAGCATTCAACTCGAATAGCACTCACCGGAACAGTCATAACGGCGCTCTCGTCGCAGTCATCGCCCTGCGGCCATGGGCCGCTACGCTCAAAATCAGGCCGACAACGTGCCAAAGCGTCTTAAACCCCGACGAACTTCTCCAGCCATCTGCCTACAGCCCATCCACTGGTGACCAGAATCAGCGCCCAGGCCGGCCACTCGACCTCAAAGTCATGACTGAGTCCATTAACCGGGGATTGGGATTCCGGAGACGCCGATTCCCCGGGGTCATCCTTTCTGTGGTATTATTAGCGGCTTTGGCGTGCCCGGGCAGCACGCCGCAGACCACCGCCAGAATACAGGAAGGATGACGTCCCGATGGGAGAGCTAGCCAGAGAAATCCTGCCGGTTAACATCGAAGAAGAACTCAAACAGTCCTACCTGGATTACGCCATGAGCGTGATCGTGGGGCGTGCGCTGCCGGATGTGCGGGATGGGCTCAAGCCGGTGCACCGCCGGGTGCTTTTCGCCATGGACGAGCTCGGCAACGACTGGAACAAGGCCTACAAGAAGTCCGCCCGTGTGGTGGGTGATGTCATTGGTAAATATCACCCCCACGGTGACGCGGCCGTGTACGACACCATCGTACGCATGGCTCAGCCCTTCTCCCTGCGCTACACGTTGGTGGACGGCCAGGGCAACTTCGGTTCCATCGATGGCGACAATGCGGCGGCGATGCGTTACACCGAGGTGCGGATGCGCAAGCTCGCTCACGAGCTGCTGGCGGATCTGGACAAGGAAACCGTCGACTATGTGCCCAACTACGACGGCACCGAGCAGATCCCCGAAGTGCTGCCCACCCGGGTTCCCAATCTGCTGGTCAACGGCTCCTCCGGCATCGCCGTGGGCATGGCCACCAACATCCCGCCGCACAACCTGCGGGAAGTGGTCGAGGCCTGCCTGGCACTGGTGGACGACGACTCGCTCACCGTTGATGACCTGATGGAATACATTCCGGGGCCGGACTTCCCCACAGAGGGTCTGATCAGCGGCCGCGCGGGCATTGTTCAGGCATACCGGACCGGCCGCGGTCGGATCTACGTGCGTGCCCGTCACGAGATCGAGCATGATAAGAAGACCGGTCGGGATGCCATCATCTTCAATGAGCTGCCGTACCAGGTGAACAAGGCGCGGCTGATCGAGAAGATTGCGGAACTGGTCAAGGAAAAGCGCCTCGAGGGCATCAGCGAGCTGCGGGATGAGTCCAGCAAGGAAGGCATCCGCATCGTGATCGAGGTGCGCAAGGGCGAGAACCCCGAGGTGATCGTCAACAACCTGTTCAAGAACACGCAGCTCGAGAATGTGTTCGGCATCAACTGCGTCGCCCTGGTCGACGGTGAACCCCAGACCCTGAACCTCAAGCAGATGCTGGAGCGCTTCCTGCTGCATCGGCGCGAGGTGGTCACACGCCGCACCATCTATGAACTGCGCAAGGCGCGCGAGCGCGGCCATGTGCTGGAGGGGCTCTCTGTGGCGCTGGCCAACATCGATGAGGTGATCGAGCTGATCAAGGCCTCGCCGGGTGCCGCCGAGGCGAAGGAAAAGCTTCTGGCCCAGGGCTGGCAGCCAGGGCAGGTCAACGACATGCTCGCACGTGCCGGCGCCGATGCCTGCCGTCCGGATGACCTGCCGGAGGGGTATGGCCTGCGCGATGGGAAGTACAATCTCTCCCCGGAACAGGCCCAAGCCATCCTCGACCTGCGCCTGCACCGCCTGACCGGTCTTGAGACCGAGAAGCTGTTCACTGAGTACAAGGAAATCCTCGCGAAGATCGAGGATCTCATCGATATCCTGAGCAATCCGGACCGCCTCATGCAGGTGATCCGCGAGGAACTCGAGAAAATCCGCGACGAGTACGGCGATGAACGCCGTACCGAGATCGTGAGCTCGCGCCAGGATCTGACCACGGCGGACCTGATCGACGAAGAGGACCTGGTAGTTACCATCTCCCACAACGGCTACGCCAAGACGCAGCCGCTGGAGGACTACCGGGCCCAGCGCCGGGGTGGCCGTGGTAAGTCCGCCACCAGCATGAAGGATGAGGACTTCATCGAGACGCTGCTGGTGGCCAACTCCCACGACACCATCCTGTGCTTCACGGACAAGGGTAAGGTCTACTGGCTGCGCGTGTTCGAGATCCCGCAGGGCAGCCGCAACTCCCGTGGCCGGCCCATGGTCAATATCCTGCCGCTGGACGAGGACGAGCGGATCTCCACCTTCCTGCCGGTGCGCGAGTACACCGAGGGCCACTATGTGTTCATGGCCACGGCCAACGGCACGGTTAAGAAGACGCCGCTGGTGAACTTCTCGCGGCCGCGCAGCTCCGGCCTGATCGCCACCAACCTGGACGAGGGCGACCACCTGATCGGCGCCGTCATCACCGCGGGCAGCACCGAGATCATGATGCTGGCCACCTCCGGCAAGGCGGTTCGGTTTACCGAGGATCAGGTGCGCTCCATGGGCCGGACAGCACGCGGTGTGCGCGGCATCCGGCTCAAGGCGGGTGAGCAGGTGGTCTCGCTGATCCAGCCGGATCCCGAGGGCTATATCCTCACGGCCAGCGAGCACGGCTATGGCAAGCGCACGAAGGTGAGTGAATTCCCGGCCTACAGCCGTGGCAGCCAGGGCGTGATCGCCATGCAGCGCTCCGAGCGCAACGGCGACCTGGTCTGCGCGCTGCAGGTGTTTGAGGGGAACGAGATCATGCTGATCACCAACCAGGGCACCCTGGTGCGCACCGGTATCGAGGATGTCTCGATCAGCAGCCGCAACACTCAGGGCGTGCGCCTGATCCGGATGACCGGTGATGACGAGCGCCTGGTGGGCATCCAGCGGATCGAGGACAGCAGTGACGATGATGACGAAAACGGGGAACAGGACTGACCCATGACACGAGCCTATAACTTCTGCGCCGGCCCGGCAGCGCTTCCAGAGGAGGTGCTGACGCAGGCGCGCGATGAAATGCTGGACTGGCAGGGCAAGGGCCTGTCGGTGATGGAGATGAGTCACCGCGGTGATGCGTTTGTCAGCATCGCACAGCAGGCGGAACAGGATCTGCGTGATCTGATGGGGATCCCGGATGACTACGCGGTGCTATTCCTGCAGGGTGGCGCCAGCAGCCAGTTCGCGGGTGTGCCGCTGAATCTGGCCGGGCCCAATGACCCGGTGGATTACGTCAACACCGGTGTCTGGTCGCGCAAGGCCATTGCCGAAGCGGGCCGGATGGCGGACGTTAAGGAAGTGGCCAGTTCCGAGGACGCTGGCTACACCCATGTGCCGGACCCGGCTGAATGGCGCACCCGCCCGGACGCCCGCTATCTGCACATCACGCCCAACGAGACCATCGGCGGGCTGGCGTACAGCCGCTTTCCGGAGGCCGGTGATATGCCCGTGGTGGCGGACTGGTCTTCGGCCATCCTCTCCGAGCCGGTGGACGTGAGCCGCTTCGGTATGATCTACGCCGGCGCCCAGAAGAACATCGGCCCCGCGGGTCTGACCATCGTGATCGTGCGCCGGGATCTGATCGGCAATGCCCGCGAGGGCACGCCGGCCATGCTGGACTACGCCATTCACGACAAGGCGGACTCCATGTACAACACGCCGCCCACCTATGCGTGGTACCTGGCCGGACTGGTGTTCCAGTGGCTCAAGCGCCAGGGTGGTCTCCAGGCCATGGCGGACATCAACCGTCGCAAGGCCAACCGCCTCTACGGTTTCATCGATGAGAGCGACTTCTACGCCAATCCGGTGCAGCCGGAGTACCGCTCGCTGATGAACGTCCCCTTCACGCTGGCGGACGACAGCCTCAACAGTGCCTTCCTTGAGGGCGCCGAGGCACGCGGCCTGCTCAACCTCAAGGGCCACCGGTCCGTGGGCGGCATGCGCGCGAGCATCTACAACGCCATGCCGGAGGCCGGCATCGAGGCGCTGATTGACTACATGGCGGAATTCGAAAAAGACAAAGGCTGACCATGAGCGACGAAGAGGCGCGCCTGGCCCGGTTGCGCGAGCGCATTGACCAGATCGATGACGACCTGCTGCGGCTGATCAGCGAACGGGCCGAGTGCGCCCGGGACGTGGCCGAGGTGAAACAGGAGGCCAACCCGGGAGAAGAGGTGGCGTTCTACCGCCCTGAGCGTGAGGCCCGGATCCTGAGCCGCGTGCGGGAGCGTAACCCGGGCCCGCTGGCGGACGAAGAGATGGCGCGCCTGTTCCGGGAGGTGATGTCCGCCTGCCTGGCGCTGGAAAAGCCCATGACCATTGCCTTCCTGGGGCCTGAAGGGACCTTCACCCAGGCGGCGGCGCTCAAGCATTTCGGTCATTCGGTGCTCAGCACACCGCTGGCGGCCATCGATGATGTCTTCCGCGAGGTGGCGTCCGGCAACGCCCAGTACGGAGTGGTGCCGGTGGAGAACTCCACCGAGGGCATGATCAATCACACCCTCGATATGTTCATGGGGTCGGCACTGAAGATCTGTGGTGAGGTGCAGCTGCGCATCCATCACCATCTTCTCAGGCGCCCGGACCAGGACGAGGCCGGCATCACGCGGATCTATTCGCACCAGCAGTCTTTCGCCCAGTGCCGCAAATGGCTGGACAGTCACTGGCCGGCGGTCGAGCGCATCAAGGTTTCCAGTAATGGTGAAGCCGCCCGCCTGGCCAGTGAGGAAGAGGGCGCGGCCGCCATTGCCGGCGACATGGCCGCCTCCCTCTATGGCCTCGAGCCCGCGCACAGCAACATCGAGGATCGCCCGGACAACACCACCCGTTTCCTGATCATTGGTACCGAAGCGGTGCCGCCCAGCGGGCAGGACAAGACCTCCATCCTGGTCTCCACACGCAACCGCCCGGGGGCGCTCTATGAGCTGCTGGAGCCGTTCAAGCGCGAGGGGATCGACCTGACCCGACTGGAAACGCGGCCCTCGCCCAGCGCCACCTGGGCCTATGTGTTCTACATCGATTTCGTCGGGCACCGGGATGCGCCGGCCGTCCGGGCGGTGCTGGATGAGATCGAAGCCCAGAGTCAGGAGCTGAAGCATCTGGGCTCCTATCCCATGGGGGTGCTGTGATGAGCTGTGATTACGAGGCACTGGCCGCACGTGGGGTGCAGGGCCTGCAGCCGTACCAGCCCGGCAAGCCGGTGGATGAACTGGCCCGTGAGCTGGGTCTGGATCCGGCGCGGATCGTCAAGCTGGCCAGCAACGAGAACCCGCTCGGCCCCAGTGACCGCGTGACGGCGGCTGTTGAAAAAGCCCTGCCTGAAGTGACCCGCTACCCGGATGGCGCCGCCTACACACTGCGCCAGACCCTGGCGGAGCGCCTGAACGTGACACCGGAGATGCTGACCTTTGGCAATGGCTCCAACGACGTGCTTGAGCTGGTGGCTCGCGCCTTTGCCGAGCCGGGCGCCGAAATTGTCTATTCCGAGCATGCCTTCGCCGTCTACCCCATCGTGACCCAGGCCATCGGCGCGGATCACGTGAAGGTGCCCGCCGTGAACTGGGGGCATGATCTGGACGCCATGGCGGCGGCGATCACCGAGCGTACCCGGGTGGTGTTCGTTGCCAACCCGAATAACCCCACGGGAACCGTCGTGGAAAAAGACGCGGTGTATCGCTTCCTCCAGCGGGTGCCGGAGAACGTGATCGTGGTGCTGGACGAGGCCTACTGCGAGTACCTGCAGGGGCCCCAGTACGCGGACGGCGTCCAGTGGCTCAGCGAGTTCCCGAACCTGGTGGTCTCGCGCACCTTCTCCAAGGCCTGGGGCCTGGCGGGGCTGCGCATGGGGTATGGCATCTCCAGCCCCGAGATTGCAGACGTTATCAATCGGGTCCGCCAGCCTTTCAATGCCAATGCGCTTGCCCAGGCGGCGGCGACGGCTGTGCTCGACGACCAGGCCTACATTGACCGGGCCATCGAGGTGAACCGGGCAGGGCTGGAGCAACTGGCAGGCGGCTTCGACCGGCTGGGGCTGGACTACATCCCGTCTGCTGCCAACTTCATTGCCCTGGATACCGGCAGGGACGCCAACGAAGTGAATGACGCACTGTTGCGTGAGGGTGTCATTGTCCGCCCTGTGGGCGCTTACGGCATGCCCCGGCACCTGCGTGTGTCGGTCGGGCTCGAGCACGAGAACCGGCGCTGTCTCGAGGCGCTGGAGAAGGTGCTGGGCTGATGGCCGCCAGCGGCGCGCCTTTGTTCCAGCGCATGGTCGTGATTGGCCTGGGCCTGATCGGCGGTTCCCTGGCGCGGGCCGCGAAGGCCCGGGGGCTGGTGGCCACGGTGGTGGGCTGTGACGAGCGCCCGGGCCCTCTGGAGGAGGGGCGCCGTCTGGGACTGATCGATGAAAGCGAGACGGAGGCGGCGCGCGCGGTCCAGGGGGCGGATCTCGTGGTGCTGGCCGTGCCCGTGCGCGCCAACCGCGCCGTGCTGACGCAGATCCGTGATGCCTTGCCGGAGGGCGCGGTGCTCACGGATGTGGGCAGTGTTAAGGGCGGGTTCGTCGCGGATGTGCGTGGCGTTTTCGGCGAACTGCCCGCGAGAGTTGTTCCCGGTCACCCGATCGCCGGCTCCGAGAAGAGCGGGGTGGGTGCTGCTAATCCGGACCTGTTCCGGGAGCACAAGGTGATCCTGACCCCGGAACCTGAAACCGATGCCGGGGCGCTTGAGAAGGTGTGCCGCCTCTGGTCGGCCTGTGGGGCGGAGGTTCTGACCATGTCCGTCGCCCGGCATGACGAGGTCCTCGCCGCCACCAGTCATCTCCCCCACCTGATCGCTTTCTCGCTGGTGGATACCCTGGCCGGCGAGGACGACAGCCAGGATATCTTCCGCTATGCCGCCGGTGGCTTTCGGGACTTCACGCGCATCGCTGCCAGTGATCCGGTGATGTGGCGGGACATTTTCCTGGCGAACCGCGAGGCGGTGCTGGAAGCGCTGCGGCATTTCCGTGGTGATCTGGACCAGCTCGGTGCGGCCATCGAGGCCGGCGACGGCCAACGTCTGCAGCAGGTGTTCACCCGCGCCAAGGCGGCGCGCGAGCATTTTTCACGAATCCTTTCCGGTGAGGCCTATCTCAACACCATGAACGACCAGACCGTAACCTACACCGCCCGGCCGGGCGGTCCCGTCCAGGGCGACATCCGCGTGCCCGGGGACAAGTCCATGTCCCATCGTGCCATCATGCTCGGTGCCCTGGCTGAGGGCATAACGGATGTCTCTGGCTTCCTCGAGGGCGAGGACAGTCTCGCGACGCTCCAGGCCTTCCGTGACATGGGGGTAACCATCGAGGGGCCGGATGCTGGCTTCGTGCGTATCCACGGCGTGGGCCTGAATGGGCTTCAGCCTCCCCATGGTTCGCTCTACGTGGGCAATTCGGGCACCGCCATGAGGCTTTTTGCTGGGTTGCTGGCAGGGCAGCGCTTTGATACCGAGCTGACCGGCGATGCCAGTCTCACGCGCCGGCCCATGGCACGGGTAGCGGATCCGCTGCGGCTGATGGGAGCGCATATTGATACGGCCGAGGGTGGTCGCCCGCCGCTGCACATCGCCGGCGGCCAGCCGCTGAAAGGTATTGATTACGAGCTGCCCGTGGCCAGCGCCCAAGTCAAATCCTGCCTTCTGCTGGCCGGACTCTATGCTGAGGGTGAGACCGTGGTGACGGAGCCGGCGCCCACCCGGGACCATACTGAGCGCATGCTCAAGGGCTTCGGCTACCCCGTGGTGCAGGACGGCCCGACCGCGCGTGTGACCGGCGGTGGCCGCCTGAGCGCCTGTTCTATCGATGTGCCGGCGGACATTTCCTCGGCCACCTTCTTCATCGTGGCTGCCGCCATTACGCCGGACTCGGACCTGTGGCTGCGCCACGTGGGCGTCAACCCGACCCGTATCGGTGTGGTCAATATCCTGCGCGCGATGGGCGCGGCCATTGAGTTGCATAACGAACGCGAGGCCGGCGGTGAGCCGGTGGCGGATCTGCGGGTTCGCCATGCGCCGCTGAAGGGCATCCGCATTCCCGAGGACCAGGTCCCGCTGGCCATTGATGAGTTCCCGGCGATTTTCGTCGCGGCCGCGAACGCCGAGGGCAGCACCGAGCTGACCGGTGCCGCCGAACTGCGGGTCAAGGAAAGCGACCGGATCCAGGTCATGGCCGATGGGCTGGATGCTCTGGGTGTTGTCAGTGAGGTCCGGGAGGACGGGATCCTGATCCAGGGTGGTGCCTACGGCGGCGGGCGGATCAACAGCCACGGTGACCACCGTATCGCCATGGCCTTCGCGGTGGCGGCCCTGCGCGCATCCGGGCCGGTGATCATTGACGACTGCGCGAACGTCGCTACTTCCTTTCCGGGCTTTGTGGCACTGGCCAACCAGGTCGGGCTGACGGTTGAATCTTCCGAGGAGACGCAATGACAGCATCTGAACAGGCACCGGTGATTGCCGTGGACGGCCCCGGTGGCGCTGGCAAGGGCACCATCACCCAGCTCCTGGCGCGGCGTCTGGGCTGGCATCTGCTGGACAGTGGCGCGCTCTACCGCCTCACGGCACTGGCTGCCATGAAACAGGCGGTGGATTTCGACGACGAGACTTTGCTGGCTGGGGTGGCGGCGGCGCTGGACGTGCGTTTTGAGCCCAGTCCGGGCGACGAGCCCGCTAGAGTCTTTCTGGATGGTGAGGAGGTAACGGGCGCCATCCGCACGGAGGAGTGCGGTGACCGTGCCTCGCGTGTGGCGGCCCTCCCGTCGGTCCGCGAGGCGCTCCTTCAGCGCCAGCGCGACTTCTGCCAGCCGCCGGGGCTGGTGGCCGACGGCCGCGATATGGGCACGGTGGTTTTTCCGGATGCGAGTCACAAGATCTTCCTCACTGCCTCAGCCGAGGAGCGGGCCCGGCGCCGGCACGAGCAGTTGCTGGCCCAGGGGGAGAATGTTAGACTCCCCGACCTTGTAAAAGAGATTCAGGCGCGGGATGAACGGGACATGAACCGTTCCACAGCGCCGCTCAAACCGGCGCACGATGCGCAGGTTGTGGAAACAACCGGATTGTCCATTGACGAGGTGCTGGACCAGGTCCTGGCAGTAACGGGCCGTACCTGACAGCGCCTTTTTGTTATTGGAAAAGTGCCGGCGGGCCGCGTGAGACCAGCATGGCGGTGCGTGGGTGTATGGTGAACAGACCCCGGAGGGCTGGCTCGCGGGGAGCTTGGTATTGATCACATAGGACACACAATGAGCGAAAGCTTTGCGGAACTTTTTGAAGAGAGCCTGAAAGACATTGATATGCAGCCGGGGTCCATTGTCAAGGCCACGGTTGTGGACGTTGACAGTGACTGGGTCACGGTCAACGCGGGACTCAAGTCCGAGGGCATCATCCCGGTTTCCCAGTTCTACAACGAGAACGGGGAGCTGGAAGTCGCGGCAGGCGATGAGGTTGACGTGGCGCTGGACGCCGTGGAAGACGGTTTCGGGGCAACCCGCCTGTCGCGCGAGAAAGCGAAGCGCGCTGAAGCCTGGAAGGAACTGGAAAAGGCCTTCGAGGCGGAAGATGCAGTCAAGGGTGTGATCAATGGCAAGGTCAAGGGCGGTTTCACTGTCGACCTCAAGGGCATTCGGGCCTTCCTGCCGGGCTCCCTGGTTGACGTCCGCCCGGTGCGCGACACCACGCACCTTGAGAACAAAGAGCTCGACTTCAAGGTCATCAAGCTCGATGCCAAGCGCAACAACGTGGTTGTTTCCCGCCGCGCCGTGCTGGAAGCCGAGAACAGCGCCGAGCGTGAGCAGCTGCTCGAGACGCTGACCGAAGGCATGGAAATCAAGGGTATCGTCAAGAACCTGACCGACTACGGTGCCTTCGTGGACCTGGGCGGCGTGGACGGCCTGCTCCACATCACGGACATGGCCTGGAAGCGCATCAAGCATCCGAGCGAGATCGTGAACGTTGGCGACGAGATCAACGTCAAGGTCCTCAAGTTCGACCGTGAACGCAACCGTGTATCCCTGGGTCTGAAGCAGCTGGGCGAGGATCCGTGGGTCAACATCAAGGGCCGCTATCCGGAAAACACCCGCGTACCGGCCAAGGTTACCAACCTGACCGACTACGGCTGCTTCGCCGAGCTGGAAGAGGGCGTCGAAGGTCTGGTGCACGTCTCCGAAATGGACTGGACCAACAAGAACATCCATCCCTCCAAGGTTGTGGATGTAGGCGATGAGATTGAGGTGATGATCCTCGACATCGACGAGGAGCGCCGTCGTATCTCGCTGGGCATCAAGCAGTGCCAGCCGAACCCCTGGGAAGAGTTCTCCCAGAACTACAACAAGGGCGATCGGATTACCGGCAAGATCAAGTCCATTACGGACTTCGGTATCTTCATCGGCCTTGAGGGCGGCATCGACGGCCTGGTGCATCTGTCCGACATCAGCTGGAACGAAACCGGCGAGGAAGCGGTCCGCAAGTACAAGAAGGGCGACGAGGTTGAAACCGTCATCCTGTCCGTGGATCCGGAGCGTGAGCGCATCTCGCTGGGTATCAAGCAACTCGAGAGCGATCCCTTCGCCGAGTTCACTCAGGTCAATGACCGCGGCAGCATCGTGACAGGCACCGTGAGCAGTGTTGATGCCAAGGGCGCAACCGTGACCCTGAATGAAGAGGTGGAAGCCACGCTCAAGGCCTCTGAAATCAGCCGTGACAAGGTTGAGGACGCACGCAATGTGCTCCAGGAAGGCGATGAGGTGGAAGCCAAGATCATCAGCGTTGACCGCAAGAACCGCGTGATCAACCTGTCGATCAAGTCCAAGGACGTTGAGGACGACAAGGAAGCCATGCGGGATGTGCGCGAAAAGGCTGACAACAGCAGCAGCGCCACCACCATTGGTGACCTGATCAAGGAGCAGATGCAGCAGAACGACAACGGCTGAAGCCGGTTCTGCCGCAAAGCATTAAAAAAACGGGCTGTAACAGCCCGTTTTTTTTGTCTTTTTCATCAGGTTCGCTAAACTTAAGGCGTTGCTGAACCTGTGAGGAAGGACAGGACCATGACGAAATCCGAACTGGTAGAAGTGATCGCCTCGAAACAGTCCCAGCTTTCCGGCAAGGATGTGGAGCTGGCGGTCAAGACGATCATTGATCATATGTCCCAGTCCCTTGCCGAAGGGGAGCGGATCGAGATCCGCGGATTCGGGAGCTTCTCCCTGCACTACCGGGCGCCGCGGGTGGGTCGCAATCCCAAGACCGGCGAATCCGTGAATCTGCCCGAAAAGTATGTTCCCCATTTCAAACCGGGCAAGGATCTGCGCGAGAAGGTCAATGACAGCATGAAGGCCGGCTACTGATCCGGCAGGGAGGGCCGGATGGCCAGGATACGTCGTATTGTTCTTGTTCTGCTGGCGCTGGTGCTGGGACTGGCGGCGATGCTGTTCAGCTTCAGCAATCGCCAGGAGGTGGTGCTGGATCTTCTGTTGGTGCAGACGCCACCGATAAGCGTGGCGCTGGTCCTGGTGCTGACCCTGATCGTGGGCGCCCTTCTGGGGGTGGCCGCCATGCTGGTACCGCTGATGCGGGCAAGGGCCGGGCGCAGGCGGGCGGAACGGAAACTTCGCAAGTCTGAACAGTCATCTCGTGGGCTGCAACGGGATCCAGTCAAGAGTATTGAATGAACACCATCCTGCAGTGGCTGTTGCTGGCGGTGGCTGTCGGCACCGGCTGGGCGCTGGGGCGTTGGCGGCTGCGTCGGCAGGCCTCACCCGCTCCCATTGATGATGAGGATCGGCTCCGGGAACGTCTCCAGTTCCTGTTCACCAACTATTCCGACGAAGCCATTGAATCCTTCCTGGACTCGCTGGATGTCAACCGGGAGACGGTGAACCTCCATCTCTCCATTGGTGCCCACTTCCGTGATCGGGGCGAAGTCGAGCGGGCAACCCTGATCCACCAGAACCTGCTGGCGCGACCGGAGCTGCCGGGCCGCTATTCCTCGCAGGTGACCTACGAGCTGGCACTGGACTATCTGGCAGCCGGGCTCCTGGATCGGGCCGAGGCGCTGTTGCACGAGCTGCTGGGCACCCGCTCCTATGGCGCCCGTGCGGCGGAGCAGCTGGTGCTGATCTATCAGCGCGAGCGGGACTGGGAGAAGGCTGTGGAGGTGGCGCGCACCCTGGTAGGTATCAACGATACCCGGGAAATCCGTAAGCAGCTTGCCCATCTTCTGTGTGAACAGGCCTCGGATCAGGGAGCGGTGAGCCGGGTTCCGGACCCACGGGAGCTCCTTGAGCAGGCTCTGTCGTACGATCCGGGCTGTGTCCGCGCCAGTCTGCTTCTGGCGGACCTGGCGCGTGAACGGGGCAACTGGCGCGAGGCCCAGCAGCTGCTTCTGAAGGTATTCGACCAGAACCCGGCCTTTGGTCCGGAGGCGGTACGACGCCTGCTCGGCCTGGCCCGGGAGTTCGGGGTTGAGCGAAAGCTTCGCCGGCGCCTGCACCGGATCTATCGGCATCATCCCTCGACCACGCTGCTGCTCTGCCTGGTAGAGGAGGAGGAGCGCTTCAACTCCAGGGACCAGGCACTGTACCTGCTCCATGGTGAACTGCAGCAGCGCCCGAGCCTTCGGGCCCTGATGCATCTGCTGGAAATGGAGGAGGGGCGGGAGCCGCGCCAGGGCACCACGCCCCATCTGGTACGTCAGGTCGGGCAGCGGTTGCTGGAGAAGCGGCCCGCCTATCAGTGCACCCGCTGTGGCTTTGGTGGCCAGCAGCTGCACTGGCTGTGTCCGAGCTGCAAGAACTGGGAGACCGTCGAGCCCTATCAGGGTGTCGAGGGCGAGTAGTTACGGGAGTCATTGATGGCATCGATTATTGTGGCGCTGGATTTTGCGGACCGGCTGGAGGCACTCCAGCTGGTGGATCAGCTGGACCCGGCCCGTTGCCGGCTGAAAGTGGGCAAGGAGATGTTCACCCGCTTTGGTCCAGGGTTCGTGCAGGCCCTGCAGGGGCGGGGGTTTGAGGTCTTTCTGGATCTGAAATTCCATGATATTCCGAATACCGCGGCCGCTGCTGTGGCCTCGGCGGCGGAGTTGGGAGTGTGGATGGTGAACGTCCATGCGTCCGGCGGACGCCGGATGATGGAGGCCTGTGTCCGCGAGCTGGAGAACTTTGGTGAGGATCGGCCGTTCCTCATCGGGGTGACGGTCCTCACGAGCCTGACCGATTCCGAGCTGAAGGAGATAGGTTGGGAAGAGGGTGCCGGTGCGACGGTGGATCGTCTTTCCAGCCTGGCCCGTGAGTCCGGTCTGGACGGGGTGGTATGTTCGGCGGCCGAGGCGCCGTCGTTGCGTGACGCCATGGGGGCTGACTTCCGGTTGGTGACGCCGGGGATCCGGCCGGCCTTTGCGGCCCAGGGCGATCAGCAGCGGGTCATGACGCCGGCAAAGGCGGTTGCCGCCGGCAGTGATGACCTGGTGATCGGTCGGCCGATCACTCGGGCGGAGGATCCGATGGCGGCACTTGTGGCGATCGAGCAGGAGTTGTCTGAAAGCCGGGGCGTCTAGCCGCCGGCTTTCTTCGCTTTCCAGCCTTTCTTTTCGAGCTCGGCAAGCAGGGTGTCGCGGTGGTCGCCCTGGATTTCAATGACGCCGTCCTTGATGGTGCCGCCGGTGCCGCATTTGGCCTTGAGGGTTTTGGCGAGGGCCTTGAGGTCTTTTTCGGGGAGGTCGAGGCCTGTGATGAGGGTGACGCCTTTGCCTTTGCGGCCCTTGGTTTCGCGCTGGATGCGGACGGTGCCGTCGCTGCTGGTTGAGCGGGTTTCGTTGCTGCACTGGCACTGGTCGAGGGGGTGGCGGCATTCGGGGCAGGTTTTTCCGCCTGCTTCGGTGGAGTAGACGAGGCCGCCTTCTTTGTTCTTGCTCATTGCGTGTGATCCTCCAGCCTGTTGTGTTGCTGCATGGGGCAGGATGAGGCAGCACTAATCGGGAAACGCTGTAAATACATCCCTGTACGCTGCTCTTCCGCCCGTCGCGCTACGCTGTCCTGCTCCGCGCGCCGGTCCTGGGTTGCCCTCCATGACAACCCGTTGGCCCTCAATCGGGCCAACCCATGGCTCCAGAGCTTCCCGCTTAGTGCTGCCTCATCCTGCCCTGATAGTTCTTGGGTGGTTCCGGCCGTTAGAAGTGCTTGGACAGGATCTCAACAGCCTTTCGGAACAGCTCTTCGTCAAATGACTCTTCTGGAGTGAACCCCTCACTCCGCCATTCCAGCGATCCTGAGATAAACGCTCCACCACTGGCTTCAATACCACAATCCAGCATCAGGTTATCGCACAGGCCGAATCCTTCAACCAGGGTGCCATTGGTGTCGGTTTCGGAGCCGCCTGAGACGCGCTGGTTATAGGGGGTGGCGCAGGTGGTGTAGGCGGCGACGGGCTTGCCCTGGGCGGTCATGAAGCCGAGTTCGAAGATAGTGCCGGCGTCGGCGCTGGGGCCTCGGAAGGGGGTGAGGTTGGCGATGAGGCCGTCGGCCTGGTTCATGAGGGTGCGGTTGGCCTCGTAGATGGCGCGGGCCGGGTTGTCGGTGTTTTCGAGGTCCAGGTTGTTGTCGCAGGGGGAGAGGGCCTCGAGGCCGTGTTCGGCGAGGATGGCCTTCTTGGTGGCTTCGATGCGGTTGCGGATGGTCTCGGGGAAGAAGACGTCCGGTCCGGCGAGGTAGATGCTTGCCATTGGGGCCCCTGAAACAGAAAAAGCCGCTCCGTGGAGCGGCTTTTTGTGATGTCTGGCTCCCCGAGCTGGGCTCGAACCAGCGACAACCTGATTAACAGTCAGGTGCTCTACCAACTGAGCTATCGGGGATAAGCGCTGCGTATATTAGGGGCGCTTGGCCCCTTCGTCAAGTCTTGAGAGCCTTCCCGAGTCGCTCGATGGCGTTTTTCAGGTTATCCATGCTGGTGGCGAAGCTCAGGCGCATATGGCCCGGGGTGCCGAAAGCGGAGCCGGGAACCAGGGCGACGCCGGCGGTGTTGAGCAGGTGTTCGGCCATTTCCACGTCGTTGTTCACGCCCTCGGTCGCCTCGATGGCGCCCTGGAAGCCGGGGAAGGCGTAGAAGGTGCCATCGCTTTCGATGCATTCCACACCGGGCAGTTCGTTCAGGGCCTTCACGACATAGTCATGACGCTCGTGGAAGGCCTTCAGCATCTCGGTGACACACTCCTGGGGGCCGTTCAGGGCGGCGGTGGCGCCGGCCTGGGAGATGGAGGCCGGGTTGGAAGTGCTCTGGGACTGGATTTTCTTCATGGCGCCGATCACATCCGCCGGGCCAGCGGCGTAGCCGATGCGCCAGCCGGTCATCGAGTAGGCCTTGGAGACGCCATTGAGTACGAAGGTGCGATTCTTGAGCGAAGGCGTGGCGTTGACGATGTTGATGAACTCGCCGTTCCAGAGGATGTGTTCGTACATGTCGTCGGTGGCGATCATGACGTCCGGATATTCCTCCAGGACTTCGCCGATGGCCGCCAGCTCCTCGCGGCTGTAGGCCTTGCCGCTGGGGTTGGAGGGGCTGTTGATCACGACCAGCTTCGTGCGTTCGGTCAGCGCCCCCCGGATCTGGTCTGCAGTGACCTTGAACCCGGTGTCGGCGCTGCTCTCAAGGATGACGGGCGTGCCCTCGGCGATCTTGACCATATCCGGGTAGGAGACCCAGTACGGCGCGGGGATGATGACCTCGTCACCCGGGTTCAGCAGGGCCAGGGCCAGGTTGAAGAAGCTCTGCTTGCCGCCGCAGGAGACCAGAATCTGGTTGCGTTCGTAGGTCAGGTTGTTGTCCCGGCGGAACTTCTCGATGATGGCGTCCTTGAGCTCGGGCGTGCCGTCCACCGGGGTGTACTTGGTCTTGCCGGCATTGAGGGCGTCCACCGCCGCCTGCTTGATGTGCTCGGGGGTATCAAAGTCGGGCTCGCCGGCACCCAGGCCGATGATGTCCTGGCCGGCAGCGCGCAGCTCGGCTGCCTTGCTGGTGATGGCGAGGGTGGGTGAGGGCTTGATCTGCTGGACGCGGTTGGACAGTTGCGCGCTCAAACTCGGGCTCCTGTTGAAAAGTCGGTGTGCCGGAACAACGTTGTGAACATGATAGCATGAGCTTTCCTGCCATGTGCGATCCCCCGGATCCGAAAGAGACGTAACCCTATGTCGAAAGACGACCTGACGTTCCGAGTGGCTTCGGATTTCGAGCCTGCGGGCGACCAGCCCCAGGCGATTGAGAAGCTGGTTGAGGGCATTCATGACGGCCTGATGCACCAGACACTGCTTGGTGTTACCGGCTCGGGCAAAACCTTCACCATGGCCAAGGTGATTGAGCAGGTGCAGCGCCCGACCATCATCATGGCCCATAACAAGACGCTGGCTGCCCAGCTCTACGGTGAATTCCGGGACTTCTTTCCGGACAACGCCGTCGAGTACTTCGTCTCCTATTACGACTACTACCAGCCGGAGGCCTATGTGCCGGCCTCGGATACCTTCATCGAGAAGGATGCCTCCGTGAACGAGCACATCGAGCAGATGCGGCTTTCCGCGACCAAGGCCCTGCTGGAGCGCCCGGACGCCATTATCGTCTCCACCGTGTCCTCCATCTACGGCCTGGGGGATCCGGAGTCCTACCTGCGCATGATCCTGCACGTGACCCGGGGCGAGCAGGTGGACCAGCGCGACATCGTGCGGCGGCTGGCGGAGCTGCAGTACACCCGTAACGATACCGAGCTGCAGCGGGGTAATTACCGGGTGCGCGGCGAGGTGATCGATGTTTTCCCGGCGGAGTCCGAGGACCAGGCGGTACGTATTGAGCTGTTTGATGACGAGGTGGAGAACATCGCCTGGTTCGATCCGCTGACCGGGGAGATCATCCAGCGTGTGCCGCGTGTCACCATCTACCCCAAGACGCACTATGTGACGCCGCGCGAGAAAATCCTGAATGCGGTGGATTCCATCAAGGAGGAGCTGGATGAGCGCTTGAAGCAGCTGCGTGCCAACAACAAGCTGCTGGAGGCCCAGCGGCTGGAGGAGCGGACCCGCTACGACATGGAGATGATGCTCGAGCTGGGGTACTGCAACGGCATCGAGAACTACTCCCGCTACCTGTCGGGGCGCGAACCGGGGGCGGCACCGCCAACGCTCTTCGACTATCTGCCGGACAACGCGCTTATGATGATCGACGAGTCCCACGTGACCATTCCCCAGATCGGGGGCATGTACAAGGGCGACCGCTCGCGCAAGGAGACGCTGGTGGAGTATGGCTTCCGCCTGCCATCGGCCCTGGACAACCGACCCATGCGGTTTGATGAGTGGGAGCGCATAGCGCCCCAGATGATCTTTGTTTCAGCGACGCCGGCCAAGTACGAGGCGGAGCATGCGGGCCAGGTGGCCGAACAGGTGGTACGGCCTACGGGGCTGGTGGATCCGGAGATCGAGGTGCGCCCGGCCACGACCCAGGTGGATGATCTGCTTTCGGAAGTTCGCCGCTGTGCTGAGGCAGGGGAACGGGTGCTGGTGACCACCATGACCAAGCGCATGGCGGAGGATCTGACGGACTTCCTGGAGGAGCACAATGTGCGGGTGCGTTATCTGCACTCGGATGTGGATACCGTGGAGCGTGTGGAGATTGTGCGCGATCTGCGCCGGGGTGAGTTCGATGTGCTGGTGGGTATCAACCTGCTGCGCGAGGGGCTGGATATGCCCGAGGTCTCGCTTGTGGCGATCCTGGATGCGGACAAGGAGGGCTTTCTGCGTTCGGATCGATCCCTGATCCAGACCATGGGGCGTGCTGCCCGGAATGTGAATGGCAAGGCGATCCTGTACGCGGACCGTGAGACGGGGTCGATGCGCCGCGCTATTGATGAGACGGAGCGCCGGCGCGAGAAGCAGATGGCTCATAACGAGGAGCACGGGATCACGCCCAAGGGGCTGGATAAGAAGGTGGCGGACATCATGGAGGGTGTGCATGTGCAGCGTAAGCGCGGCGACGGGAGCCGTGAGGTGGCCGAGTCGTCGGCGGATTATTCGGTGGATGTGCACGGCAAGGATGCGGATCAGATGATGAAGGAGATCGACCGGCTTGAGGATGAGATGTACAAGGCGGCGTCGAATCTGGAGTTTGAGAAGGCGGCTCGGTTGCGGGATGAGGCGAATAAGTTGAAGGAGGCGACTTTAAGGTATGGCTGAGGTGTTGTCTCAAGCCTGTTGATAGGCTGCCTGGCGCTCAGGGGAGCAGGGGATGCTCTCCGGGAAACGCTGTAAATACATCCCTGTACGCTGCTCTTCCGCCATCCATGGCTCCAGAGCTTCCCTCCGAGGATCCCCTGCTCCCCTGAACACCGAGTTTGTTTTCATTGCGTATCGCGGGAAGCCGCTCCTGCAGAGGGGAGAGTGCAGGGTCAGTTCTGGTTCGGACCGGTGCGGAACTCGTCGGCGTACCAGATGCGGATATCGCCGATCCAGGGCAGGTCGCTGGTGCGGGACTTGAGCTGGCAGGTGAGGCACTGCTGGTTGCGGGAGGCCTCGTTCACCGCGGTGCGGCTTTCCAGGTAGAGCTCCACGGAGACTTCGTCCGACAGGTAGTGCAGCCGGGGCGGGCAGGTGTTGTGGAAGTTGATCAGGTCGCCCCAGCGTTCCTCCAGCTGGTTGGCCACGGCGCTGCGTGAGGGCAGGATGGCGGCGTGGACGTTCTGCTGGACGGCTTCGTCCTCGGCGTCGATGTGGAAGGTGACCTCGCGCACGTCCGGGACGGCTTCCAGGAGGCGGTGTTCAGCGCGCACGCCGATTTCGTGGCCCTCGGAGACGCTGACTTCGGGGTCCACCTGGAGGTGGATGTCGAGGAGGAAGTCGGAGCCCATGCGGCGGCTCTTGATGGCGTTCACCGAGCGGACGCCTTCGGTGGCTTCGGCAACCTCGCGCAGGTGGCGCTGTTTGTCCACCGGCATGGCGGTGTCCACCAGTTCCTTGACGTTGTCCCAGGCGAGGTGCCAGCCGACACGGGCAACGATAACGGCGATGCCACAGGCGGCGACGGCGTCGAGCCAGGGATAGCCCAGCATGGCGCCGGAGGCGCCGAGCATTACCACGACGGAGGAGAAGGCGTCCGTGCGGCTGTGCCAGGCGTTGGCCACCAGCAGGTCGGAGCGTATGGCTTTCCCCACCCTGAGGGTGTAGTGGTAGATCCATTCCTTGCCGAGGACGGCAGCAGCGGCCACCACCAGCACGGGCCAGCCGGGCACGCCGAGGTCGACGTGCATGACCCGCTGCACAGCTTCCCAGGCAAGGACGCCGGCGAGTGCGATCAGGGCGCTGCCGAGTATGACCGCGCCCAGGGTCTCGAAGCGTTCGTGACCGTAGGGGTGGTCTTCGTCCGGCTCCTCACGGGAGATACGGAACAGCACCAGTACCATGATGTCCGAGGCGACATCGGAGAAGGAATGGACGCCGTCCGCGATCAGGGCATACGAGTTGTAGAAAAAGCCGATGATGACCTTCACAACGCCCAGCAGGGCATCCAGAACGAGCCCGACGAGGGTTACCCGGCGAGCGGACTGGAGTTCGCTTTCCGGCGCATGATCAAGGGCTGTGTCTTCGGATGCATTCATAAACCGCACTGCTTCTCTCGGGCGCGCTCAGGATAACCCGGATACGGCGACCGGGGACAGGGCGCAGTGTAAATGGTCTGGCCAACCTTTTCATCCTTCAATGGTAAGGATTGGGGTTGATTTTATGCACAGAAGTGGTTCCGGGGCCTGTTGTTCGCAAAATGCCGTCAAAAGCCGGACTTAGCGCACGGACTTTTATAAGTATCTGAAAAACAATAGAAAATTAGTGGTCAAAAAATAAACAATCTGTAGATTTCCGCCATTGGCAGGCGGTTTGGCGGTTTGCCACAAAAAAATTCACAGAGTTTTCCACAGATTCCGTGGAAAAGGTCACGGCGCTGTCATCGTTCTGACACGGAAAGCCTTTCGCGGCCACCGCCTCCATTCCTGTATACTGCTGGCTTTACAGCAGAAAACCACCCCGGTGATTCCCCATGTACCAGGCCCTGCGCCCCCTTTTTTTCCGGCTTCCTCCCGAAACGGCCCACTGGCTCGCCCTGGAATCGGCCCGGGCGGTTGCGGGAAGCGGGCTGCTTGGGCGTCTGTGGCCCGCACCCCCTGCTGCGCCCGTCGAGGTGATGGGGCTGACCCTGCCGAATCCGGTAGGGCTGGCCGCAGGCCTGGACAAGGAGGGACGCTACATTGATGCTTTGGGGGAGCTGGGATTCGGGTTTCTGGAAATTGGCACGGTCACCCCGCGTCCGCAGCCCGGAAACCCGAAGCCCCGGCTTTTCCGGCTTCCGGCCCATGAGGCCATCATCAACCGCATGGGCTTCAACAACCATGGGCTTGAGGCCATGGCCGCCAACATCCGTGCCAGCCGCTACAGCGGCATATTGGGGATCAATGTCGGCCGTAACAAGGATACTCCGGCGGATCAGGCACTGGATGACTATCTGGCCGGGATTGAGCGCATGTGGTCGCTGGCCGATTATCTCACCATCAACGTGTCCTCTCCCAACACGCCCGGTCTCCGGGATCTGCAGCACGGAGATGCGCTGCGGTCGCTGCTCGCCGGCATCCGGGAGAAGCAGCTGGCGCTGACCGAGTCCATGGGCCATTACGTGCCCATCGCGGTCAAGGTGGCGCCGGACATGGATGAAGCCGCCGTCCGCTTTATGGCGGAAACGCTGCGTGAGGTGGGGATGGATGGCGTCATCGCCACCAATACCACGGTGGATCATTCAGCGGTGCTGCGGGATCCACTGGGCGAGGAAACCGGAGGCCTGAGTGGTCGCCCGCTGGCTGAGCCTTCCACAGCGGTGATCCGCCAGCTCCGTGCTGAGCTGGGGGTGGATTTCCCCATCATCGGGGTGGGCGGCATTACCAGCAGTGCCGCGGCGCTTGCCAAGATCCGGGCGGGGGCTTCGGCGGTCCAGCTCTATTCCGGGCTGATCTATCGGGGTCCGCATCTGGTGGCGGACTGCGCTCGCGCCATTGCGGGTGGTTCCGGGGCCTGAACGAAAACGGGCCCGCGCCGGCGGGCCCGTGGGGGACGAGTGGTCCCCCTTTCGCGTATGCAGAGATGGAGCCTCTGTATGTGTCAGGGGGCGAGTGGCCCCCTCAGGTCTGTAGCCCCTTTACGGTGGCATGCAGTGCTTTCAGGTTTTTCCGGGTTGGCCGCCTCGCGGCGGTCAGTTCACGCTGTCAGATTCGGCATCTTGTGTATTGAGGAGACACCCTGTGTCAGTCCGCTCCAATGGTCTTCCCGACCTTCCCGCCACCCGTTCATCCATTCCTGACGGGTTTCCGGTTTATCCAGTGGGCAGTTTTCCTTGGACCTGCCGGACAAACCTGCCATATAACCGCGTTTGTAGGCGCGGGCTGACATGTCTCGCTTCTGTCTTTTCATGCTCTCTACCTCATGTGGTCACATCGGTCATGAGCGTGCGCACGAATCCGCCACCCTTCATTGAGCGCCCGTCGCGGTCTGTCGGCAGCGTGAAACCGACGGTGATCCGCTCAGGGGCGTTGGCGGATGGATCGATCCTGTCAGGGCCCTTGCCGCCCGATCTTCTCAGGCGGTGTCATTGACGCGTCATAGTCAGTAAAGCGCAAAATCTGAGCAGTGTATACCCAGATAAAACCAATCATGCCCGGGGTTCTGATTGGCGACGCCAATAACCCTTCTGTGACGGGCACAAACGCCAAGGATCCGTGGAATTGAAGACCGATGATTTTTTTGTAACCGCCTCATGGGGCCTTCTGGAGCTGCTGGCAGACGAGATGGCCGCCTTTGGTATTGAGGTGACCGGGCGTGCGTCCGCTGGGCTCTGGGTGCGAACGGACATGGCCGGTGCCCGTGGCATATGCCTGTGGTCACGGCTGGCAAGCCGGGTCACTCTGCATCTCCACCGGGCGCCGGCGGACAGCGCGGACACTGTCCGCAGGGCGGCGAGAGCCATTCCCTGGGAGGCGTGGCTGCGACCGGAGATGACGTTCCGGGTCCGTTTCCAGGGCACCCATGGGGACATCCTGAGCCCGCGTTTCGGCGCCCAGTGCGTCAAGGACGGGTTGATGGAGCGGGTCCGGAGCCAGGGGGGAGCGGAGCCGATCATGACGCCTGATCAACCGGATCTGCCGATACAGGCAAGGCTGCGCCACGGCCAGCTTGAGCTGGGGCTGGATATGGCCGGTGTCAGCCTGCATCAGCGTGGATACCGCAGCGAGGCCGGCGAGGCACCGCTGCGCGAAACGCTGGCCGCCGGGCTGCTGTACCGGGCCGGCTGGCCGGAGGTGGCCAAAGCGGGCGGGGATCTGGTGGACCCGTTCTGCGGCTCGGGGACCATCCTCGTGGAGGCTGCCATGATGGCGACGGATACCGCGCCGGGGCTGTTCCGTGGCTTTGCCTTTGAGGGCTGGCCGGGGGCGGTTACCGAGGGCTGGCCCGCGCAGCGGGCGGAAGCGGACGAGCGCCGGAAACAGGGGCTGGCGGACAGTCGTTCCCGCTTCCGCGGTACGGACATGGATGGTCGTGTGGTGGCGGCCGCCTGGCGCAACATTGAGCGGGCCGGTTTCAGTGACCGGATCCACGTGGAGAAATGCGACGTGGCGGAGTGGCGTATGCCGGAAAAGGCCAGAACCGGCCTGGTCCTGACCAACCCGCCCTACGGTAATCGGCTGGAGTCCCGGGAGCGGGCGGCGGAGCTGTTCCGGATCCTGGGGGAACGGCTCCGCAGCGAGGCTGTGGGTTGGCGTTTCGGGCTGCTGCTGTCGGAATCGGAGCTCGGCCACCAGCTGGGCCTGCGCTCACGGCGCCAGTACCGGTTCTACAATGGCTCACTGGAAACCACGCTGCTGCTGTTCGACATCCGCGAGAACGAGTTCCGTCAGCCGGAGCAGTCGCTGGAGGAGTTGCGCACGGGCATCCCGGAGCCCGCGATCCACAACGAGGAGCGGGCTGCAATGCTGGCCAACCGCCTGCGTAAGAACCGGCGTCACCTGCGCCGGCGGATCAACCAGGCGCCTGACGAGTCCCACTGCCTCTATGATGCGGATATACCGGAATACGCGGTGCGCATCACCCAGACCGGGGAACAGTTGACGGTTACGGAGTACGCGCCGCCGGCCTCGGTACCGGAGAAGGCGGCCCGCCAGAGGCTTGCGGAGGTGCTGGCGGTGGCGCCGGACGTGCTGGGGATTGATCCCGGGGCGGTCTCGTACGAGTACGTCAGGCGCTGAAGAAGCCGCTCAGAAGTCCAGCCGCAGGCCGACGTTCCACTGGCGGATCCGGATGCTGGTGGTAGTGTCCTGATGCAGTTGGCCGTATTCCACGAACAGGCTGGAATTGCCGATGAAATCCACATCCGTGCCCACCAGCCAGCTGCGGCTCATACTGGTTTCGAGGTAGGGCTCCTCGGTCACGGTCACATTGCCGTCGTCATCCTCACTGGTGCGCGTGGCCGTGGTCTCCACGTGGCTCATGCCGAACTGCGCATAGGCGCGTGAGAACATGGTCCAGTGGTAGTAGACGCCGATGTAGGCGCTGGCGTAGTAGTCGATGTTCAGTTCCAGATCAGCGGTCTCTTCCTCGGGGGAGGGCGCTGCGCCCCCCCTTGCCTCAACCTTGATGTGGTCATTCAGGAACTTGCCGAACACGATGCCCGAGGTGGTGACGGTGGCCTTGCCATTGCCGCCACTGAGGTTCTTGTGCCGGAAGTGCGAGCCGGTTACGCCGAGATAGTACTCGCCGGCCTTGCTTTCAGCTTCCGGCTGCTGGGGGCGCTGTGGTCTCTGCTGGGCCATGGCCGGCAGGCTGGTGACCACCAGGAGCGCGGTGCAGGTCAGGAGAACGGGAATGCGGCGCATAGGCTGGCTTATCCGTGGCGCTGAATTGCCGCGGATTGTCACCCACCTGCAGCGCGCTGTCGTCGAAACCGGTCACAAAGTCCGCGTTCAGCCGGAAGAGTCCGGATCGGTGAGGCCCTCCTCGCGTGCGAGCAGCAGCTGGGCATAGACCGCGTTCTCCGCCACGCTGGCATCCAGCGTCTCGCGCAGGATGATGTCCTGGTAACGGTCATTGAGGCTTTCAAAGCTCTCATGATGGAGCAGGGCGGTCATTGGGGCCAGTTCGAACCCGGCCTGGATGCCCAGGGCCTCGCAGAGGAAGTCCAGCAGCTGATCGTCCGGATCCAGGCCGTCCGAGAACACCGTGGTTTCCCCCAGGTCCTCGTTCATTTCCCGCAGCACATCCACCGGTGCCACGCCCCGGTCGCGGAAGAACTCATCGTCCAGCAGGCGCTCATCCAGGTCCTCTGCCAGCCAATCATCCTCCGGGCGGATGATGACGTACTTGATCCGGCCGTCGCTCAGTGACCAGGCCACGGCGGTGGGGAACAGCTGCGGCCCGTTGTCGTCGTACTCGAATTTGAGAAACTGTGGAATCCGCATGGGGGTCTCATCCTGCGCTATGCTGTGGGAGCCCAATGGTAAACCCGCACACTTTCTGAGGCGAGACGCAGACGGGAGTCCGCATGGAACTGAATACTTTCAATGAGGGCCTGCTCGAGTTCCTGGGGCAGTCTCCAACCCCCTGGCACGCCGTGAGCAACATGGCCGGGATGCTCGACGCCGCTGGATTCCAGCGCCTGGACGAAGGCGACCCCTGGTCCCTGGCGCCGGGGCAGGGCTATTACGTGGTGCGCAATGAGTCGGCGCTGGTGGCATTTCACACCGGCCGGCGATCGCCCGCGGAGGCAGGCTGGCGCATGATGGGCGCGCACACGGACAGCCCCTGCCTGCGCGTGAAACCCAACCCGGAGATCCGCCGGAACGGCTGCCTTCAGCTGGGCGTGGAGGTCTACGGTGGCGCACTGCTCAATCCCTGGTTCGACCGGGATCTATCCATGGCGGGACGGGTGACCTATGAAGACGATCAGGGGCGGAGACGGGATACCCTGGTCGACTTCCGCCGCCCCGTGGTGGTGATTCCCTCGCTGGCGATCCACCTGGACCGGGACGCCAACAGCAGTCGCAGCATCAACAACCAGCAGCACCTGCCCCCGGTTACCCTGCTCACCGCCGAGCACCCGGATACGGATTTTGAGCAGCTGTTGGCGCAGCAGTTACGGGCCGATCAGCCGGGAATCAACCTGCGCCGGATCCTGGAGCATGAGATCTGTCTCTATGATACCCAGGCCCCGGCCCGAGTGGGCATGGCCGGGGAATTCATCACCTCCGCCCGACTGGACAATCTGCTCAGCTGCTGGCTGGGCATGCAGGCGTTGTTGGCCTCGGACGGTACCCAGCCGGCCCTGGCGGTGTTCAATGATCATGAGGAAGTGGGCAGCATGACTGCCGAGGGTGCTCAGGGCCCCCTCCTGGAATCCGTGCTGCAGCGCTGGGTCGGGGGCGAGGATCGGCACCGGGCACTGGCCCGTTCGATGATGATGTCCGTGGATAACGCCCATGCCATCCATCCCAATTACCCGGAGTATTACGATGACGCTCATGGGCCGGTGATGAATGAAGGGCCGGTGATCAAGATCAACCGCAATCAGCGTTACGCCAGCAGTACCCGCACCAGTGGCCTTTTCCGGCACCTGAGTGGTGAACTCGGGGTGCCCTGCCAGACCTTTGTGGTGCGTTCTGACATGGGGTGTGGCAGCACCATCGGTCCACTGACCGCCGCAGGTATCGGGATCAGTACTCTTGATGTGGGGGTCCCCCAGCTTGCCATGCATTCCATCCGGGAGATGGCCGGAAGCCGTGATGCGCACTCGCTCTATCGGGTATTGCGCCGCTACTTTGAACTGGACAGTCTCTGGGACTGAAAGGCGGGAATTGGCTCCCCGAGCTGGGCTCGAACCAGCGACAACCTGATTAACAGTCAGGTGCTCTACCAACTGAGCTATCGGGGAGCTGCAGAAGAGGGCGAATACTACCCATCCTGGCGTGAGGCGTCAATCCGGGACAGGGCCCGGGCACGGCGGCGTTCCGCTTCCGAATCGAAATGCTCTGAACGCAGCCGTTCCAGCGCCCGGCGCAGGTCGGATTCGGTCAGGCTGTCATTGCTCCGGATACGCTGTTTTTCCCGCTGGTAGCGCGCCAGCCGTTGCTGCCACCGGGCACGCTCCTCATCCAGTTCCGCCAGCTGGTCAGCCGCCTCCGCTCCGAGTTCGCGGCTGCGCAGGGCGTGGATCTCGGCGTCACTGGCCCCATCCTCGCGCATCCGGCGCGTCTTCTCACGCAGGGTATTGTAGGTCCGCGAGCGCTCCCGCACCTGCTGGACGTGCTCCGGCAACATCTCTTCGAGATCCCGCAGGCGCTTGCGTTTTTCGTCGGCGCTGAGGTCCGGGTTATTCTCGATCCGCTGGCGTGCCAGCTGATTTTCGATCCGCTGCTGTTCTCGCCCGAAGAAACCCTCGGCCATGGCCTCGCCCAGGTGACTGCGGCGCAGCTGCTTCAGCTGGTTCAGCACGTGCCGGGTTTGCTCCGGGGTCACCTCGCCCATCCGGGTTTCCAGGTTGCCCGCGGCCTCCCGGTAATCCAGGTAGCGGTCGAGCGCCTCCATAACGTCCTCGCGGATCGCCCCGGGAACCTCCCTCTCAACCATGGCCTGGCGCATGCGATCACGCATGGCGGCTTCGTCGTCCTGTGACCGGGTCAGGCCGATGAAAAAGTCCATGAATCGGCGCAGGTCCCGGTCAAAGACCAGGTTGCCGTTCATGTCCACCCTTATGGCCCCGTCAATGGCAATGTTCTTGACGGTGTCATCCAGGGGCAGCGCCTGCTTCGGGGGTTCCCTGGGGGGACTGTTGCGGTTACCGGCGGTGGCCGGGGTGTCATGCTTGAGGGTCGTCACCGAGCCTGCCGGGGAGGGAGCTTCGGGGCTTTCCGGTGACAGCAGGAAAAGACTGAATCCGAGTGTGGCGATGCCGGCAAAGGCACCCGCCAGGATTCCTTGTCTGATGCCCATGTCAGAGTACTCCTGTGCTCCCGGCCCACAGGGGGCCGGGATGCTCTCTGGGATGCAGGATCAGAGTCCGGCCTGTTGCAGACGGTTGGCCTGTTGGCGGTAGAGCTCGACCGGATCCGCTGCATGGCGGGAGGTGATGCCGAACAGATGGTTCACCGTGTCCAGATGGTTGAGCTCATAACCGACACTGATGACCCTGCCCAGTTTCATACTGCAGGCGGGAACCAGTCCGTCGTTGGGCTCGTCAATGAGGGTGCCGGTCGCCGCCAGCAGAGGATCACTGGCATCCAGAAGGTTGGTCTTCACCGCGTCCCCGCCCCAGGAGTAGTAGCGGATACCGTTTGCTTCCGCCGCACCATCGTTGCCGCAGTACTCCGAGGGAACACCGGCCGGGAAGTCCTGGTTGAAGGCAACGCTGCCCTCAGTGCTCAGTGACTGGATGGCGGCGCCGGTATCCTGGGGCAGACCGCCGCCGGAGGCACCGTCCACGATGCTGAATACAATGTCGCCAAGGCCATCGAGCTCGCCGCTGGCCGTCGCGTCCGCCACTGGCGTACCCCAGTTGACGCCGCTCACGCTGGTCGCTGAGGCCACCAGGTCCGGCGCTACACCCGCCACGTAACGCACTGTTGGTCCGCCATGACTGTGACCAATCAGGTTCACCTTCTCGGCGTCGGTGGTGGCGACAATCTCCTGAACCTGGGCCAGAAGCTGTTCGCCACGCACTGCTGTGGAGTTGGCGGCCGAAACCTGTGGCACGTAGACCTCGGCGCCATCCTCGGCAAGCGCTCCGGGGATGCCGTTGAAATAGTCAACAATCCCGAAGAGGTTATCGAAGCCGGAGAGTCCGTGGACCAGCACGATCGGGTGCTGGGTTTCGGTGTAGCCCTGGTCGTCGTTACCCCAGCTGAAGAAGCTGTCGAGTAAGCCGGCACTGGCACTGTGTGCTCCCAGAGTGAGGGCCAGGGCCGTGCCCGTGAGGACCGGTGCGGTATGTTTGCGGAAGGTCATATCGATTTCCTTTTGTTGTTGGTCGATTAACCGTTTGTCAAAATCTGATCCAATCACAAAAAGTCGCGTCACGACATTGTTCGCGAAGGCATCTTTGTTGTTCCGCCCGGACAATGGCCGAACGTTATGTAAACTGGTGACGTGGGTCACAGAGTTCAGCGGATCAAAAGCACTTCCGGAGCGGGCGGGCAAGCCGATACACTCGTCTCCCATGACGCAGAAAAACCGCAGTAACGAGCAGTTCCAGCCCCCGGTGTGGCTCCGTAACCCCCATCTGCAGACCGTCTGGCCCACGCTTTTCCGCCGGATCGACTTTGTGCCGGATGCCGCGGAAAGACTGGAGACGCCGGACAATGACTTCCTGGATCTCGACTGGTACCAGCGCGGCAACGGACGGCTGCTGGTACTCAGCCATGGGTTGGAGGGCTACAGCCGCCGCCCCTACATGCTGGGTATGGTGCAGGCGGCGCTTGCCTGCGGCTGGGACGTGCTGGCCTGGAACTTCCGTTCCTGCAGTGGTGAGATGAATCGCCAGCCCTGCTTCTATCACAGCGGTTCCAGCGACGACCTGTCGCTGGTGGTCGAGCGGGCGCTGGCTGAGTCGCCGGCCTATGACAGCATCGCGCTGGGCGGTTTCAGCATGGGTGGCAACGTCACCCTGGTCTATCTGGGGGAGCGTGGGGCGTCACTGGATCCCCGGATCCGGGGCGCCGCGGTTTTCTCGGTGCCCTGCGATCTGGCGGGCAGCGCCCGGGAACTGGCGAAGCCCGGCAACCGCTTCTACATGAGCCGCTTCATGGATGAGCTGAGAGTCAAGATCCGCGCGAAGCACGAGCTCTATCCCGATCTCATCCCGCTGGAGGGACTGGATCGCATGAAAACCTTTGCAGAGTACGACGATCAGTACACCGCGCCCCTGCACGGATTCCGGGATGCTGAGGACTACTGGTACCGCTGCTCCAGCACCCGATTTCTGGGTGGTGTCCGGGTGCCGGCGCTGATCGTCAACGCGGCGGATGATCCCTTTCTGACCCCCGGAAGCTATCCCCATGCAGAGGTGATGGACAACCACCGGATCAGGCTGGAAGTGCCCCGATACGGCGGCCATGTGGGGTTTGTGGGGGATGAGCGCAACGGGCAGTACTGGTCCGAGTGGCGGGCGATGCGGTTCCTTGAGTCCCTGGACTAGTCCGTTTCCGCCAGCAGCGGCTGCAGCGCCTGCCACACGCGATCCCGTATCAGCGGCTGAGCCTGGGCCGTGGGGTGGATGCCGTCGTCCTGCATCATGCCGTCCCGGTTGTGGATTGCCTCAAGCAGGAAGGGGATGAAGGCCAGATCCTTTTCCTCTGCCAGAGTTCGATACTGCTGGCGGAACGCGTCCGTATAGGCGCGCCCGTAGTTGGGCGGGATCTCGATGCCCACCAGCAGAACCCTCGCACCGTCGGCGCGGATGCGTTCAACCATGCTGGTGAGATTGGCGTGGATGGTAGCCGGGTCCTTGCCACGCAGCCCGTCATTGCCACCGAGTTCCAGGATGACCAGCTCCGGGGACTGGGACTCCAGCATCCGGTCGATCCGCCGCAGCCCGCCGTCAGTGGTTTCGCCGCTGATGCTGGCATTGACCACGTCCCATTCCGGCGCCTCCTGCGTCATGCGCTCCTCCAGCAGGCTGACCCAGCCGTTCTCTTCAGCCATGCCGTAGGCCGCGCTCAGGCTGTCGCCGTAGACCACCAGGGTGTTCGCCTGGGCCAGCACGGGCAGGAGGGCAGCCATAAGAACCAGCGTCATGGCCCGCAGGAATGAACCGGGCAGGCTTTCGCGCGTATCAAGTGAGGGTATACCGCGCCAAGTGTGGCGATTAGGATTCACAGCTGTCATAGACCAACCGGAGACCATGGGTGAGTGAGGCAACTGACGCAATCATAAGGGCACAGGACCTGAGTCACCAGGTGGAAGTGGGGGCGGAGACGCTGACCCTTCTCAGTGACATCAACCTCAGCGTCGCCGCAGGGGAGTCGGTGGCCATCCTGGGCCGCTCCGGTTCGGGCAAGACCACGCTGCTGGGCCTCCTGGCGGGGCTGGACCTGCCCTCTTCAGGAACCGTGGATCTTGCCGGTGAGCGCATCAGTGCCATGGATGAGGACAGTCGGGCCCGGCATCGCGCCAACCGGGTGGGCTTCGTGTTCCAGTCATTCCAGCTGCTGCCCACCCTGAGTGCCCTGGAAAACGTTCTGCTGCCGCTGGAACTCGGTGATGTACGTGATGCCTCGGGCCGGGCAAAGGAACTGCTGGAGCGTGTGGGGCTGGGCGAGCGCCTGGGCCACACCCCCCGTCAGCTTTCAGGGGGTGAACAGCAGCGCGTGGCGATTGCGCGGGCCTTTGCCGCCAACCCGGCGGTGCTGTTTGCCGATGAGCCCACGGGTAATCTGGACACGACCACGGGGCAGCAGATTGCAGACCTGCTGATGGCGCTCAACGCTGAGCAGGGCACCACCCTGGTGCTGGTGACCCACGACGAGGAGCTGGCCGGGCGCTGCAACAGGCGCATCCGAATGGACGGTGGCAGGCTGCTCGACGCAGCCACGGAGCCTTCCTTATGAGCGGTCTTCACCGGCTCGGGTGGCTCTCGCGGCGGGACTGGCGCCAGCGGGATGTGCGGGTGATGCTGGCCTCGCTCATGGTGGCCGTGGGAATTGTGGCAACCATTGGACTGTTTGCTGACCATCTGCAGCGCACCATCATGACCTCGGCCACCAGCTTCCTGGCCGCGGACCGTCAGCTGGCGTCCTCCCATCCACTGCCGGAGGCTTTCCGGAGCGAGGCGGAGAACAGGGGGCTGGCCACCGCCCGCCAGATCGCGTTTGCCACCATGCTCCAGGGTGGGGAGGGCATGGGACTGGTACGCGTGCGGGCGGTGGATGGCGACTACCCCCTGCGCGGTGAGGTTGAGATCCAGGACGCGCCCGGCGAACCGCGCCGTATGGTGGGTCATGGCCCGCAGGAAGGTGGGATATGGGTGAACTCGCGCCTTCTCCGGCTTCTGGATGTGGCCCCCGGAGACCGCGTCGGCGTCGGCGACGTGCGCCTGCGTATTACCGGTGTTCTGGTGCGCTCCCCGGATGCGGGTTTTGACCTGGCAGCACTGGCGCCGCGGGTGATGATGCATCACGCGGATGTTGAGGCGGCCGGGGTGGTGCAGCCGGGCAGCCGCGTGACCTATCGGGGCCTTTACGCCGGTACGGAGTCGCAGCTCAGCGGTTTCCATGAATGGCTGCAACCCCGGCTCAGGGAAGGGCAGCGCTGGCGCAGTGTAGAGGATGGCCAGGCTGGTGTCTCGGATGCGCTGGACCGGGCGGAGCGTTTCCTGCTGCTGGGCGGGAGTCTGGCAGTGCTTCTGGCGGCGGTCGCGGTGGCCGTTGCCAGCCGCCAGTATGCTCTGGGCCAGCGCGACACGGTCGCACTGCTCAAGACCCTGGGGCTGGACGGACGTACCATCGGCCGGCTCTACCTTTTGCGTCTGGGGCTCTGGGGTGTGGTCGGTACAGGCCTCGGCCTGTTGCTCGCGTTGCCGCTGTTCGCGGTTCTGGCCCATATCGCCAACCGCTTTCTCGAGGAGCCGGTGGCCTGGCAGGTGAGCCCGACGGCACTGCTGCCGGCGCTGGTCACCGCCTTCGTGGCCCTGTTCGCCTTTGCCTGGCCGCCCATCCGGCGCCTTCGTGGCGTTACCGCCATGCAGGTGCTGCGGGCGGCACCGGGGGAACAGGGACGCTGGGTAGTACTGGACCTGACGGTTGCGGTGGTCGCCATATTCGGTCTGCTGTGGTTCTACAGCGGTGAAGTCTGGCTGGTGCTGGCGCTGCTGGGGGGGCTGGCTGCGTTGCTGGCGGTGCTGACACTGCTTTCCGCAGGCATCGTCAGCATTCTCGGGCGCATCCGGGGCGGCAATCGCGCCTGGCGTCTGGCACTGGTGGCGCTGTACCGCCACCGGCGCTCCGGGCTGGCCCAGATGTCGGTCTTTGCCATGGTTCTGATGCTGGCGGCGACACTCTTCCTGACCCGCTCCGCGTTGCTGGAGGACTGGCACCGCCAGCTTCCGGAAGATGCGCCCAACCATTTCCTGATCAATATCGCGCCGGAAAAAGTGGAGGCCGTGGGCGACTTCCTCGAAGCGCATGGCATGAGCTTTGAGGCCCTGTACCCCATGGTCCGGGGCCGGCTGGTGCGGATCAATGGCGAGCCGGTGCGCCAGGCCGTCTCCAAACACGACGAGATCGGCGCTCTGAACCGGGACCTGAACCTGACCTGGATGGCAGAGCTGCCTTCGGACAACCGTCTGCAGCGGGGGCAGTGGTGGGATGACACCGGTGGCGAGGGCGTCTCGGTTGAGGCTGAGCTGTTCGAGGAAATGGGGCTGTCGATGGGCGATGAGCTGACGTTCCGGATCGGGGGACAGCAGGTCACGGCGCCGGTACGCAGTGTGCGCAGTGTGCAGTGGGAGAGCATGCAGCCGAACTTCTTCATGGTGTTCGCGCCGGGCAAGCTGGATAACCTCTCTGCCACCTGGCTGACCAGCTTCCACCTGGAGGAGGGGCGCAAGGATCTGCTCAATGAGCTGGGTCGGCAGTTTCCGGCAGTGTCGATCCTGGAAGTGGACCACTTCATCGAGCGCATCCGGATCATCATCGCCCAGGTGACACGGGCCATGGAGGCCCTGTTGAGCATGATCCTGGTGTCAGCGCTGCTGGTGATGGCGGCCGTGGTCAGTGCCACCCTGGGCGCACGCCAGCGCGAGGGCGCCCTGCTGCGGACTCTGGGCGCGCGGCGGGGGTTGCTGGTGGGGAGCAGCATGCTGGAGTTCGCACTCATGGGGTTGATCGCAGGGTTTCTCGGGGTGCTGGCAGCGGAGCTGGCAGTGTGGGCGCTGCAGTACCGGCTGTTCGAGGGCAGCTTCCGGCTGCACGCGGAGCTCTGGCTGGTGCTTCCGGCGGTCAGCGCTCTGGTCCTGGCCCTGATGGGGCGCTGGCAGCTGTCACCGGTGCTTAACGTCTCGCCCATGCTGCTGTTACGCCGACTGGAAGACTGAGCCCGTGGAAAAACGGCGGGCGAGCCTGCATACTATCAGGGTTCCTATCCCCAAATTCCCGGAGGGAGAGATTCGATGAACAACGAGCAGCTTCAGGCTCTGAAGGAGAAATACGTTGCCGCTGGCGGTGCCAGCCCCAACAAGCAGTTCGCCGATCACGCGGAAAACGCCGTGCTCTGGGACGCGGACGGCAAGCGCATGATTGACTTTGCCGGGGGCATCGGCGTCCTCAACCTGGGGCATCGCCATCCCCGGGTGGTTGAAGCGGTCAAGGGCCAGCTCGACAAGCTGATGCATACCTGCCAGACCGTCATGCCCTACGCTCCCTACGTGCAGCTGGCCGAGAAGCTGAGCAACATCGTGCCGGTGCGCGGCCATGGCAAGGTCTTCCTGGCCAACTCCGGAGCCGAAGCCCTGGAAAACGCCGTCAAGATCGCGCGCTCCAGTACCGGGCGCAGCAACGTCATCTGCTTTACCGGCGGCTATCACGGTCGGACCTTCATGACCATGGCGATGAACGGCAAGGTCCACCCCTACCAGACCGATTTCGGCCCCATGCCGGGTGGTGTCTTCCGGGCGCCCTATCCAGTGCCCTATCACGGTGTGAGCGAGGAAGAAGCCCTGCGCGGCCTCGAGGCCACCTTCAAGGCGGACTCCGCGCCCCAGCACACTGCTGCCATCGTTATTGAGCCGGTTCTGGGCGAGGGCGGTTTCTACGCCGCGTCGCCGGAGTTCCTGCAGAAGATCCGCTCCATCTGTGATGAGCACGGTATCCGCATGATCGTGGACGAGGTCCAGTCCGGTTTCGGCCGTACCGGCAAGATGTTCGCCATCGAGCACAGTGGTGTTGAGCCGGACATGATGACCATGGCCAAGAGCATGGCCGACGGCATGCCGATCTCCGCCGTGGTGGGAACCGACCACATCATGGACAGCTCCGGCGGCAACTCCCTGGGGGGCACCTACACCGGTAACCCCCTGGCGTGCGCGGCGGCCAACGCGGCTATTGATGTGTTCGAGGAAGAGGACATCCTTGGCAAGAGCCGTGCCCTGGGCGCGCGCCTCGAGGAGCGCTTCAACGACTGGCACCGCCGTTTCCCGCACGTGGACAACGTGCGCCGTGTCGGCGCCATGGCAGCTTTCGAACTGGTGAAGAGCCGCGACAGCCACGAGCCTGATGCCGAGATGGCGGCTGCCATCGTGGGCAAGGTCAAGGAGAAGGGCCTGATCCTGTTGAGCTGTGGCATGTATGGCAACACGCTGCGGTTCCTGATGCCGGTGACCATTGAGAACGAGGTTCTCGAGGAAGGTCTGGGCATGATCGAGGAGGCGCTGGCCGAAGTTCACGGCTGAGCACCTGCTCCAGGATCGTAAAAAAGGGGCTCCCACGGGAGCCCCTTTGTCGTTGCGGATCCTGTGCCCGCGTTACTCCACTTCGATCCGCCGCGAACTTCCGGCCTGTTCCGGATCACGGCCAATGGTGATGGTCAGTACACCGTTGCGGAACTTCGCCCGGAGGTCCTCGGCTCTGGCGTCCGCGGGGAGATCCAGGATCCGCTGGAAGGCGCCGTAGCGGCGCTCGACGAAATGGTAGTTGTCGTCGCTGTCGTCCCGTTCCTGTTGTTTCTCACCCCGGATGACGAGGGCGTCACCCTCCAACTCGACTTTCACGTCATCCTTTTCAACACCGGGCATATCCACGTGCAGTGTGTAGTGTCTGTCGCTCTCCTTGATGTCCACCGACGGCCGGAAGAAATCCTCCGTGATGCCGCCACCCAGCGCTGGCCACTGGGAAAGGCCGAACTGGCGGTAGAAATCATCAAAGAGCCGGTCCATCCGGTCGTGCAGGCTTGTGACCGGATCACTGCTTACGGGCTGTGACCCGCCTTCCCGGGTGGCCGGTACAGCGTTCATGTTCTGTTGTTCACGAGCCTGCTCCTGTTCCTTGCGGAACCAGTTCCACGGGGAGATCTTTTTCAGGTCCATAGCATCACCTCCTCCGGTAGATTCATCATGACCTTCTATTCCTTTAGATGTGGGGCGGAAACGGTGGTTTCAAGAGGCGGCCTGTACACCCGCCGCCTCAGCGGTTAAGGTTTCAGACCGTCTTGTAACGCCACTCACTGGGCACCGCAGGAGGATTCCGTGACAAGCTGGCTGATGGCATTGATGGCGTTCGCCGTCTTTTTCCTGGGTTACCGCTATTATTCCCGTTTTCTTGCTGAACGGCTGTTTCAGCTGAGCCCGGACTACCGGACTCCGGCGCGTCGCTATGAAGACAGTGTGGATTTCGTCCCGACCAACAAGTTCATCCTCTGGGGCCATCACTTCACGTCCGTGGCGGGTGCCGCGCCCATCATCGGGCCCGCCATTGCGATGATCTGGGGCTGGGGGCCGGCCCTCGCGTGGGTGTTGATCGGCACGGTGTTCATGGCCGGCATCCATGACTTCGGTACGCTCTGGGCATCCGTCCGCAACCGGGGCCAGTCGGTGGGTGTGATTGCCCGCAATGTCATCAGCCCGCGTGCGCTGATGCTGTTCCTTCTGATCATCTTCTTCCTGCTGTTGATGGTGAATGCGGTCTTTGCCGTGGCCATCGGTACGCTGTTCTCCACCTTCCCGGAGAGTGTGCTGCCGTACTGGCTGCAGATTCCGATCGCCATCACCATCGGTGTCCTGGTCTATCGTCGCAACTGGCACATCCTGATGCCGTCGCTGGCTGGGCTCATCCTGCTGCTGTTCCTGGTCTACGCCGGCACACTCGCACCGCTGGGGCTGCCCGAGCAGATGGGGGGCTATTCCAGCACCGCCTGGTGGGTGCTGATCATGCTGGGTTACGGCGCTATTGCCTCGCGCCTGCCGGTCTGGCTGCTGCTTCAGCCCAGGGACTTCATCAACTCGCATCTGCTGTTCATCTGCCTCGCGCTGGTCTATCTGGGGGTGTTCATCGGGCAGCCCGAGATTGTTGCGCCGATGTACAACACGGCCGTTCCCGATGATGCGCCACCGCTGCTGCCGCTGCTGTTCGTGACCATCGCCTGTGGTGCGATTTCCGGGTTCCACGGTCTGGTCAGTTCCGGTACCTCCTCCAAACAGCTGGCGCACGAGACGGATGCCCGGTTCGTGGGCTACCTGGGGTCCACAGGCGAGGGGCTGCTGGCGGTTGCGGCCATCCTGGCAACGGCTGCCGGTTTTGCCACCGTTGGGGACTGGAACGAGCATTACGGTTCATGGGCCGAGGCCAGCAGCCAGGGGATTGCGGCTTTCGTGGAAGGGGCCGGTAACCATGTGAACCAGCTTGGTATTCCCGTGGAAGTGGCGACCACCTTCATGTCCATGATGGTGGTGGCATTCGCTGCGACCACCCTGGATACCAGCATGCGCCTGCAGCGGTTCATCCTGGGTGAAATCGGTCGCCAGTACCGGATGCCAGCCCTGGGCAACATCAACTTTGCGACCGTTCTGGTTTTCCTGAGCTGTGCTGCGTTGGCGTTCTTCGCCGATCCCTCGAATCCAGGGGCCGGGGGTATGGTGCTCTGGCCGCTGTTCGGCACCACCAACCAGCTCACAGCCGGACTGTCGCTGCTGGTCCTGACGCTCATCCTCTGGCACCTGAAGCGTCCCATCATCTACAGCCTGGTGCCGTTCCTGTTTGTGGGCGTGATGACCATCTGGAGCATGATCATCAATATCGGCACCTACCTGCGGGAGGGCAACATGCTGCTGGTGGTGATCGGTGGTTTGATCTTCGTGCTCAACATCTGGCTGATTCTGGAAGGGATCAACGCGGTGCGCCAGAAGCGCGATCCCTCCGAACTGCTGGATACGGACAATGATTAAGGAAGGGCTGCGGCGCCTGTTCGCGTTCTACGACGAGATGTACCAGGCGCCGTATCGCCGGATTGAACGCCGTGCCCAGCGCCGCAGGGACGATCTGTTCCGGCTCATGGTGCTGTCCGAGTCACTGGGCGTGCCCAATCCAGCGGCCTTCTACACCCTTGAACTGGTGCCCTTCATGCTGGAGGACTTCCATGAATGGCACCAGCGCATGGGGATGGAGCATTCCCCGCTGGAGGGCTTCCGTTGCTGCTAGGGCGCCTCTTCGGCCGTAAAGCCGCACCGGTGGATACCGGCGAGGGCGCGCGGCTGGTGTTCTTCGGTGGCAAGGGGGGCGTGGGCAAGACCACCTGTGCTTCCGCTTATGCCCTTGCCAGGGGGCGTGAAGGGGAAAGGGTGCTGGTCATTTCCACGGATCCGGCCCACTCCCTGGGGGATCTATGGTTGGTCTCCCTGGGACCATCCCCCAAGCGGGTAGCCGAAGGCGTGGAAGCGCTGGAGCTGGATCCTGCTAAGGCCCTTGAGAATTACATCAGCCAGGTGCGTGAGAACCTGCGCGACCTGGCCAGCCCGGAGGTGCGCGAGGCGGCGGAACGCCAGGCCTCGCTTGCGGCCGGGGCGCCGGGGGCCGAGGAGGCGGCCCTGCTGGATGAACTGGTGCGCCTGACCCTTGGGAATGAGAGCCGGTACGACCGGATCGTGTTCGATACCGCGCCCACGGGCCATACGCTTCAACTGTTGCAGTTGCCGGAGGTCATGCGCACCTGGACGGAGGCGCTGCTGGAAAAACGCCGGGAGGCGGTGGATACCAGCAGTGCGCTGCAGGGGTCGGAGGGAAGCCCCGAAGATCGGGCCGCGCGGATTCTGGCGGAGCGCCGGGATCGCTACATGGCGATGCGGGATCGCCTGAGGGATCCGAATCGGACCCGCTTCATTCCGGTCCTTAATCCGGATCGCCTGTCACGGGAGGAAACCCGTCGCATGGTGGCGACCCTGGAAGAGGTGAATGTCCGGGTGGATACGCTCATCCTCAACCGGGTCCTGCCTGAAAGCGCGGACGGCGATTTTGCCCGCCGGCGCCGCGAGTCCGAAGCGGATCACATCGCGGCGACACGTCAGGCCTTTCCCGGCATGACCCTGATCCAGCTGCCCCTGAATGCGGCTGACGTGAGCCGTGACCAGGGGCTTGAGGAACTGGCCGGGGCGCTTTAGGCCCAGGCCTTTTCCAGCACCGCACGGGCATCCTCGAGCGAGGCTTCCTTCGGATTGAACATGATGGAGCCGTCGTCGATGGTCATCTGCGCAATCCGGTCCAGCTGGCTCTTCTCGACCTTGCCGGTTTCCTGGAGGGTGCGCGGCAGCCCACAGTGGCGATGGAGGTCGTCACGCAGCTTGCGGATGGTCGCAATGGACTCCTCGGCACGCTGGCTCTTGGGCGTCATGGCGTAGATCTCGGGGCCGGCCAGGTGCAGCAGCAGCTCGCTCAGCGGCTCACGGATCTCTTCCAGGTTGTATTCCAGCACGTAGGGCAGGAACAGGCTCATGCACAGCCCGTGGGGCAGGTGGCAGGCCGCGCCCAGTGAGTGGCCAAGGGCATGGACCAGACCAACCATGGAGTTCGAGAAGGCAATCCCCGCCATGGTGGAGGCCTGGGCCAGCTCCAGGCGGCGCTCGGCGTCGTCCGGCTTTTCCATGACCTTGAGCAGGTTGTTGCTGATCTTCCTGATGGCTGCCGCCGCGTAGGCGTCACTCAGCGGGTTCTTGGCGAGACAGGTGAAGGCCTCCACCGAGTGGGTCATGGCATCCATACCCGTGGCCGCCGTGATCTGCGGGGGCAGGGTGAGCGTCATGCGCGGATCGAGCACCGCCGCGTCCGGAAGCATGAAGCCGGAGGCAAAGGGCAGCTTGACCTCTTTCTCGGTATCCGCGATCACGGCCACGTTGGTGACCTCGGAACCCGTGCCGGCCGTGGTCGGGATCACGAAGAATGGCTTGAGCGGGCGCTTGAGCACGCCGGAACCGGCGTACTGGGCAATGTCATCACCGCCTTCGGAGACCAGGATGTTCACCGCCTTGGCCGTGTCGATTGGCGAGCCGCCGCCGATGGCGAGAATCCCGTCGCACTTCTGTTTGCGGTATTCCTTCGCGATCGCAGTGACCGTCTGCTTGGAGGAGTCAGCGGGCACGTCGTCATAGACTACGGTGATGTCCATGCCGCCTTCCTCGCAGGCAGCCAGGACCTTGTCCAGAAGGCCTGCGTTACGCACTCCCTTGTCGGTGACCACCATGGGTCGCTCCACAGCGCGGGAGCTGAACTCGTAGGGCAGGTGTTCGAGTGCTGCCTGGCCGGCAATGACCTTGACCGGGCAGAAGAATTCGTAATAGCTCATGATGACCTCACCGTGTCCACAAAATTCATTGCCACTTTCAGATAGATGCGGGCCGCGCTGAAGACTTTCTCAGGCAGGCCCAGATTATCCGGGTATTCCTTGACCGCGCGGGAGGCAACCAGCCGCGGCAGGATGAAGGTCTCGAGGCGGTTGAGTACACGCGTCATGCGCACCGCGTAGCCCAGGTCGCCATCCACCAGCATGCGGTCATTGGCGAAGGACTGGGCGGTTTTCTCCTGGAACGACAGGACCAGAAAAGCGTGATGCAGGTGCTTGAACTGGATGCTCAGGTCGGGCCTCTGGGCCACGCTGCCGCCCAGATACTGGAGGCTGCCGTCGCGCTGCTTGCGGATGAACAAAGCCGGGCCCTTCGGCATGACCTGCATCGAGAAGAGGAAGCCATCCGGAAGGACGGCCACTTCGCCACGGACTTCATCGTCCACCTGGCTGATCGCTTCCAGCGAGCGGCCAACAACATCCAGCATCAGCTGGACATAGGTACGCTTGGCCTGGGAGGCCAAGGGTCTCAGACGTTCTCGGATCATGATGGTCGATTCCCTGCGTAGAAAGCGGTTTCGCGTTGAACGTGATAGGCTACGCCACCGTGCGCAGGCCCACCTGAATTGTCCGACGCCTTTTGTACCACAGCGCCGGAACCGATGACAGGGTGGCAGGTTATCCAGAACGGGAGGACATGGCATTGGCACAAACGGCACCCGCACCCATTCCCGGATTGCAGTACTGGGAGCGCCGCACGTCCGCGGGCCATCTCGTCACAGGCTGGCACTCACAACCCAGTGGCCGACCGGTGGTGCACTTCATCCATGGCAACGGCTACAACAGCCTGGTCTATCTGCCCCTCCTGGAGCGCCTTGCCGAGGACTATGACCTGTTCCTGAGCGACGTCCAGGGCCATGGCGCCAGTGAAGAGAACGGTGAATTTCTGGGCTGGAACCGGACCTCCGAGCTGTGTGAGGAAACCTGGCAGGCATTCGCCCATCTCTGGGAAGGGCAGCCCCATTACGCCATGGGCCACAGCTTCGGCGGCATCATGAGCCTGTTGATGATGGAGCGGGATCCGGCCCTCTTCGACCGCGCCGTCCTTCTGGACCCGATTATCTTCTCCAGGCGGATGCTGTGGGTGATGCGCATTGGTACCTGGCTTGGACTCTGGCAGAACAACGGCTTCTCGAAGAAGACACGGCAGCGCCGGCGTGAGTGGCCGGATCGTGCCACCGCGCTGGAAAGCCTGGAAGGGCGAGGCATGTTCCGGGGCTGGACTCCGGAAGCGCTCCGGGCCTACGTGGACCATGCGCTGATCGAGCAGGACGGCCAGGTGGTGCTGCGGTGTCCGCCAGAGGTGGAGGCGGCGATTTTTGCCGGCTATCCACGTGGACTGTGGCGGGCCATGAAGCGCTTGCGCACCCCCAGCCATGTGATCCATGGCGAGAGTACCTACGACTTCGTGCGCGACTCCGTTGCACAATGGGTCACACTCAACCGGAACGTGAGTGCCGAGACACTGCCCGGGGGGCACTGCTTTATGCAGCAGGCCCCGGGAACCGCGGCCGAAAAGGTGCGCGCAGCGCTAGCCGCCGCTCAGTGACTCCAGCCTCTGGCGGGCAATATCGCCAATCCTGCCTTCGCCCTGGGCGGCCTTCTGGTAGTACTGGCGGGCCTCGCTGGTACGCCCCTGGCCGGAAATCGCATCGCCGAGCCCAAGGTAGGCGATGCTGGTGGGCACGACCTCCAGCGAGGCCTTGAAGTCCTTCTCCGCGGCGTCAAAGTTGTCCAGCTCCTCATGGGCCAGACCCCGTCCGATGCGGTAACTGAACATCTCCGGGTAGAGCTCCACCGCCCGGTTGTAGTCCGCCAGTGCGGACTCGGTCTGACCCTGCTGCATCCGGATGTCGGCGCGCAGTTCCCGGAACGCGGCCTCGTCTGGAACCTGCTTTATGGCCTGCTCCAGCAGAGCCAGAGCCTTCTCGGACTCCCCTTCGCCGGCGGCCTTACGGGCCCGGTCGTAGGCTTCGTAGGCATCCGCATCCTCGCGTAGTCCGGCCATCATGCGCTGATAGCGTTCTTCCCCGAAGGTGCCTTCGCGCCCCAGTTCATCAGCAATCCGGCGGTTGGCCTCGACGCGCTCCTGGGACGGTGGGTGGGAACGGAAAAGCCCGGTTACGAAGTTGCTCTGCTCGTTCTTCGACAGACGCACGAAGACCTCCTGGAGCTGGACGGCGGCTTCCGGGTTGTAGCCGGCCTCGGCCATGTACTGCATGCCGTAGCGGTCGGATTCCAGCTCGTGGCTGCGGCTGTACTGCGCCATGATCAGCTGCGAGCCAAGGGCGGCGCCGCCCATGATCAGCCCGGCGTATTCATTGCCGTTCAGCGCCAGACCCAGGCCTATACCGGCCACCCCCAGGTTGATGAGGGTGCCGCGCTGCATGCGCTGCGCACTGTGGCGGGCTGCCGCGTGTACGATCTCGTGCCCCATGACGGCTGCCAGCTGGGCTTCGTTCTCAAGTTCCGTGAGCAGGCCCCGGTTGATCGCGATCTTGCCTCCGGGCAGGGCCCAGGCGTTGGGTACGCCGCTGTTGATCACGGTGAACTCGTAGGGGAGGTCGGGGCGGTCGCTGACGTCCGCCAGGGACTGGCCCACCTCGGACACGTAGTTGTTGAGTTTCTCGCCCCGGTAGTAGCGCCCGCCCTGGGTCTGGATGGTGGGCTGGTACTGCTCCCTGCCGATCTGGAGCTCATCGGACTCAGAGACCAGGCGCAGCTCACGCTCACCGGTGACGGGATTGACACCACAGCCGCCCACGAGAAGGGTTGTGAGGATCAGGGCCGGAAGGGCATGAAGGTGTTTCAGGCGCCGCATGGGTCAGGGTACCTCGTCTGTGAAAGGGAGTCAGTTTCCGTTATAGTGCGCCGGATTCCACGCAGATTGCAAAGCCGCCATGAATGATGAAACCCTGCTCGCACGGGTCTCGCGCTTCATCGGGACCCTGCGTCACTGCCAGCATCTGGGTATCCGGGCTGTATCCGCCACGGAGAATGAGCTGGTCGTTGAACTGCCTTATTCCGATGCCATTGTAGGCAACCCGGAGACCGGGGTGATCCACGGCGGGGCGATCACCACGCTCATGGATACCGCCTCCGGTACGGTGGTGATCTGCGCGCTGCCGGAGTTCGAGCTCTGCCCTACACTCGATCTGCGGGTGGACTACATGCGGGCGGCTGAGCCGGGGCATCCGGTGTACGCACGGGCACGGGCCTACCGGGTAACCAGTAATATCGTCTTTACCCGCTGTGAGACCTTCCAGGAGGATCCGGAGCAGACCATTGCCCACTGTGTGGGAACCTTCATGCGGATCGGCCCGGAAGCCACGCCCAAGGCCTACCGTGACCTGATCACGGGAGGGTATGACGAATGAGCCTGTCCGGTGAGATGCGCAGTGCCCTGGAGGCCGGGGATTACCAGGCCCTGATCCAGGCCGTGCCCTACGCCCGAACCCTGGGCATGGAATGCGAGACCTTCGGGGAGGAGGTGGTTTTCCACCTGCCCCGCAGCGATGACAACCTCGGCAATCCCATCCTGCCTGCCATCCATGGTGGCGTGATTGGTGGCTTCCTTGAGATGTCCGCCATGATCTCGCTCATGATGTCCCAGGAGACCCCCAGGCTGCCACGGATCGTGGACTTTTCCCTCGACTATCTGCGTGCCGGGCTGGACCGGGATACCTTCTGCGAGTGCCACCTGACCCGCCAGGGCAACCGGGTGGCGAACGTGATCGTGACCGCGTGGCAGCAGTCCCGGCGCAAGCCCATTGCGACGGCACGCGCGCACTTCATCATGGATTGACCCCGAAACCTGAACCTGTAGGAGCTTGCTTTGCAAGCGATATCGCGAGCAAAGCTCGCTCCCACGGTAATATCGCTTGCAAGCAAGCTCCTACAGGTTGACGACACCCCTTGAAATCCGCCGCATAGCCCCAAGATTGCCAGCTGACAACAGGTTCAAGCAGGCAACAACCATCAAGGAGTGCGGCGCATCATGACTGCCGAAGCACAGAAAGAAACCCTCGGCTTCCAGACCGAGGTCAAACAGCTCCTCAACATCGTTATCAATTCCCTGTACTCCAACCGGGAAGTCTTCCTGCGGGAGCTGATCTCCAATGCCTCCGACGCTGAGGACAAGCTCCGCTTCGAGGCCCTGTCCAATAATCAGCTTCTGGAGGAAGACCCGGATCTGGCGATTCATCTGAGCTACGATTCAGAGGCCGGCACCATCACCATCCGGGATAACGGCATCGGTATGACCCGGGACGAGGTGATCGAGAACCTGGGCACCATCGCCAAGTCCGGTACCTCGGACTTCCTCAACCAGCTCACTGGTGACCAGCAGAAGGACGCCAAGCTCATTGGTCAGTTTGGTGTGGGCTTCTATTCGTCCTTCATCGTTGCCGACCAGGTGGAAGTGACCACCCGCAAGGCTGGGACGGGCTCCTCTGAAGGCGTGCACTGGGTCTCCAGTGGCGACGGTCAGTTCACCATTGAGCCTGTTGAAAACGCGCCCCGGGGGACAACCGTGGTCCTGCACCTGCGTGAGGATGCGAAGGATTTCGCGGACGGCCACCGTCTGCGCCATCTGGTGAAGAAGTACTCCGATCATATTTCGTTCCCGGTCCGCATGCCCCCGGAGCCGACCGGTGAAGAGGACGAGAACCAGGAGGACAAGCCCGCCGAGGAGACCGTCAACGAGGCAACGGCCCTGTGGACCCGGCCGCGTAATGAGGTTTCCGAGGACGAGTACAAAGCGTTCTACAAGCACATCGCGCATGACTTCGAGGACCCGCTGACCTGGTCCCACAACCGGGTTGAAGGCTCGCTGGACTACACCAGCCTGCTCTACATTCCGGGCCGGGCGCCGTTCGACCTTTACAACCGCGAAGCCTCACGTGGCCTGAAGCTGTACGTGCAGCGCGTCTTCATCATGGACGACGCCGAGCAGTTCCTGCCGCTGTACCTGCGCTTCGTGCGCGGCGTGATCGACAGCAATGACCTCTCGCTGAACGTCTCGCGGGAGATCCTGCAGAACGACAGCACCGTTGAGAGCATCCGCACGGCGCTGACCAAGCGGGTGCTGGACATGCTCAAGAAGCTGGCCAACAACGACCCGGAGAAGTATCAGCAGTTCTGGGACCAGTTCGGTCAGGTACTCAAGGAAGGGCCCGCGGAAGACTTCGGCAACCGCGAGAAGATCGCGCCGCTGCTGCGGTTCGCCTCCACCCATACCGGCGAGCCCACGCAGAACGTGTCGCTGGATGACTACGTGGCCCGCATGAAGGAAGGCCAGGAGAAGATCTACTTCCTGACATCGGACTCCCACCAGGCGGCCAAGGCGAGCCCGCACCTGGAGATCTTCCGCAAGAAGGGCATTGAGGTGCTGCTGCTGTCGGATCGCATCGATGAATGGATGATGGGGTACCTCAGCGAGTATGAGGGCAAGCACCTGCAGGACATCTCCCGTGGCGAACTGGACCTGGACGAGGTCGAGTCCGAAGAGGAGAAGAAGGAGCAGGAGCAGGCCTCCGAAGAGCACAAGGACCTGGTCGAGCGTATCCAGAAGGTGCTGTCCGACCGGGTGAAGGAAGTGAAGGTGACCAAGCGCCTGACCGAGTCACCGGCTTGCCTGGTGGTTGGCGATTACGACATGGGCCAGCAGATGCGCAAGATCATGGAAGCCGCCGGCCAGCCGCTTCCGGATTCCAAGCCCATCTTTGAGATCAACGTGGATCATCCATTGCTGCAGCGGCTTGAGAAGGAGCAGGGCGAGGAGCGGTTCTCGGATCTGACCCAGGTGATCTTTGATCAGGCGACACTCGCCAGCGGTCAGGAGATCGAGGATCCGGGCACCTATGTATCCCGCCTCAACCGTCTGCTTCTGGAACTCGCGGAGTAAGCGGGAGGACGTATGGCCGGAGAGTCAGTGGTCGTGGATGTGGTGATCCATCGGGATGACTGGCTCCGGGTCTATGAAGGGACCGCCTGGCGCGTCTGGGTCAAGGCGCGTGACGGGCGGTCCGTCGTCTTTCCTGCCCGTATCCTTCAGCGCTGGATGGAGCATGACGGTGTCTTCGGCACGTTCATGATCCACTACGATGGCGAGGGTAAATTCCACTCTGTTGCAAAAATCGGCGACGTTCCGCGGAACACACCGGCCTCCCCGATCGGCTGAACGGAACTGAACTGAACGGGAATCCGCCCTCACCGAGGGTCAGCGATTGACGTGGAAGTGCTGTTCCAGCGCATCAAATACCCGTTCCGGGTACCACACCTTGCCGACGCTGCCGTTGTAGCGGGCCAGCGCCTTTGCGAGGTTCCCGTCTTCCTTTTCCAGGTAGTGCGCCAGAATGGTGGTGCCGTAGACCAGGTTGGTTTCCACCTTGGTGAGGTTGTCCTCGGGGCGGCCGATCTCCTTTTTCCAGAAGGGCATGACCTGCATCAGGCCCTGGGCGCCAACCGGGGAGATGGCGAACCGGTCGAAACCGCTTTCCACCTGGATCACTGCGAGGACGACTTCCGGGGAAAGGCCGCGTCGGCTGGCTTCCCGATGCACCAGCCGGAGAATGCGCAGGCGGCGGTCGTGGTTATCCAGCCAGCGTTCGGTGCGGCCGGACATATCCACAAGCCAGACCTCGGCGTCGAAGCGGTCGTCGAAACTGTCCGCGGCATTCACGGCCTCGCGGAGTTTGGACCGCAGTTCCGGATCCGGCTGGCTGGTGGCGGCATGGATCGGGCTCGCCAGCAACAGGGCAAGCCCGAGTACAGCGATGCTGACGGCGGTGCGCATATTCCGGAGTCTAGTCCGCGATCACCCTGGCCGCCAGGAAGCGGATGATGTCATCCGCCGCCACATCCTGTTTGTCCGCGTCGGTGCGGCCCTTGTATTCAAGGGTGCCGGCTTCCAGGCCGCGGTCACTGATGACCACTCTGTGGGGTATGCCGATCAGCTCCATGTCCGCGAACTTCACCCCCGGGCGCTCTTTGCGGTCATCCAGAAGCACGTCATAGCCGGTCTGGCGCAGCTGGTCATAGAGCTTCTCCGCGGCCTGTGCCACGCGCTCGGACTTGTGCCCGTTGAGCGTGACAATGGCGATCTCGAAGGGGGCGATGGCGGTGGGCCAGGTGATGCCGCTGTCGTCGTGGTTCTGCTCGATGGCGGCCGCCACCAGGCGGGAAACCCCAATGCCGTAGCAGCCCATGTCCATGTGCACGGACTTGCCGTTTTCATCCAGAACGGTGGCGTTCATGGCCTCGCTGTACTTGCGGCCCAGTTTGAACACATGGCCTACCTCAATGCCACGCTGGATGCCAAGAACACCATGGCCGTCCGGGCTGGGATCGCCTTCCTCAACCTCGCGCAGGTCGGCGGTCTCGCCCAGGGCAACATCGCGGTCCCAGTTCACGCCGGTCAGGTGGTAGCCGGTACGGTTGGCGCCACACACAAAATCCGCGAGATGGGCCGCGGCGTGATCCACGATCATGGGGACCCTGAGGCCCACAGGGCCGATGGAGCCGGCGTCGACGCCCAGCGCCTTACGGATCTCCTCATCACTGGCCATGGTCAGCGGCTCGGCAACGTCCGCACGCCGCTCCGCCTTGAGGTCGTTCAGGGTATGGTCACCGCGCAGTACCAGTGCCACCAGTGGCTGCTCGTTGCTGTCCTCATCCTTCGGGGCATGGACCAGCAGAGTCTTGAGGACCCGGTCCGGTGTTGTGTTCAGGTAGCCGGCCACCTGTTCGATGGTGTTCTGGTCCGGGGTGGCCACTTCCTGCATGGTTTCGGTGGCGGTGGGGCGCTCACCTTCCGGCGCCAGGGCTTCGGCCAGCTCGGTGTTGGCGGCGTAGTCGCTGTCCGAGCTGAAGGCAATGGCGTCTTCGCCGGAGCTGGCCAGTACGTGGAACTCCTGGGACTTGCTGCCGCCGATGGCGCCGGAGTCTGCCTCCACGGCCCGGAAGTCCAGGCCCAGGCGACGGAAGATGGCGCTGTAGGTGTCGACCATCACCTGGTAGGTCTCGTCCAGTGACTCCGGGCTGGCATGGAAGGAATAGGCGTCCTTCATCAGGAATTCGCGCGAGCGCATCACGCCAAAGCGCGGACGGCGCTCATCCCGGAACTTGGTCTGGATCTGGTAGAAGTTCGCCGGCAGGTCGCGGTAGCTCTTGAGCTCGTTACGGGCGATGTCGGTGATCACTTCCTCGTGTGTGGGGCCGTAACAGAAGTCACGCTCGTGGCGGTCCTTCAGGCGCAGCAGTTCGTCACCGTACTCCTCCCAGCGGCCGCTCTCCTGCCAGAGCTCGGCCGGCTGAATGGCCGGCATCAGCACTTCCTGGGCGCCGGACCGGTCCATTTCCTCGCGCACGATCCGCTCAACCTTGCGCAGCACGCGCAGACCCAGCGGCAGCCAGGTGTAGAGGCCACCGGCGAGGCGGCGGATCATGCCGGCGCGAAGCATCAGCTGGTGGCTGACAATTTCAGCGTCTGCCGGGGTTTCCTTGAGGGTGGCGATCAGGTACTGGCTTGCTCGCATAGGGGCTGAGTCCGTCTGGATGATGCAAAGATGACTGTTCGGTAAGTGGGGGTTATTCTACGAAGTCCGCCGGCCAGGGTACAGGGTGGCGGTTACGCCAGCAGTAATCGGGAGGCAGAGACAGCATGAAGTTGAGTGCCGAGGAAGTGCAGCAGTTGATCCGGGACGGCGTGCCGATGGCCGAGGATATTGATTTCCGCGTGGAAATCATTGAGTACCACGCGGCCACTGCCCGTGTGCCCTTCAGCGAGCGTATGGTGCGCCCGGGCGGCACGCTCTCCGGCCCGGTACAGATGGCGCTGGCGGATGCCACCATGTATGCGGCGGTCCTGGGGGCGCTCGGAGAAGTGCAGATGGCGGTCACCAGCAACCTGAACATCAACTTCCTGCGCAAGCCGGGTCGCTGCGATCTGATCGCCCGTGGTCAGGTTCTGAAACTGGGCAGCCGCAACGCCTTCTGCGAGGTGCAGCTGTTCTCCGAGGGCAGTGATGAACTGGTGGCTCATGTCAGCGGGACCTATTCCCTGCCATGAGACAGCCGATCACGGGTTATCACCGGGATGAGGAGGGGCACTGGGTGGCGCAGCTGGCCTGTGGTCACAATCAGCACGTACGCCATGACCCGCCATTCATCAACCGCCCCTGGGTGGTCACCACCGAGGGGCGTGATTCAATGCTCGGCACGGCGCTCGCGTGCAAGAAATGTGATGAGGGGGCGCCGCCGGATGAGCAGCCACTGCAAACCTGAGCCCGCCTTCAGAGGTACTTCAGCGGCAGCTCCGTGTTGTCGATCACACGCCGCATCACGAAGCTGGAGTGCACGCCGCTGACGCCGGTGATGCGAGTAATCTTGTTGAGCAGGAACTGCTGGTAGTGCTCCATGTCCGGCACCACCACCTTGAGGATGTAGTCCGCCTGCTGTCCGGTGATCAGGTAGAGTTCCTGGACTTCCGGGTAGGTGGCGACCTGGTCCTCGAATTCCTGGAAGCGTTCCGGGGTATGGCGGTCCATGCCGATCTGCAGGATGACCGTCAGTGAAAGGCCGAGCTTGCGCCGTTCCAGCAGGGTCTTGCGGCCCAGGATGATGCCGGCCTCCTCCAGTGCCTTCACGCGGCGTGAGCATGGGGAGGGGGATAGGCCAACGCGCTCTGCCAGCTGCTGGTTGGTGAGGCCGCCGTCTTTTTGCAGGTATTCCAGGATCTGGCGATCAATGCGGTCGATCCGGACCAGTTCCGAGTCTGTTTTTGCCATGGAATAACGCCGTTTTTCGTGGGTTAGCTATTATTTGCCAATTTATGGATTGATAGTAGCATAATATTGCTTAAAAGTCGGAAATAACCACAAATTCGCAAACACATTGCTCGGTATTTTGGTTACCTTGGACATGTCCCCGGGAGGTGAGCCGGCGTTACCGCGCCGGGCCAGGCTTCCGGAAAGACGGCCCCGCACCAGGGGCCGTCGGTGGCGGTCCGCGACGCCACCCTGGACCGGGTGCCAAAAGCATCCGAAAGCGGAGCAGACGGTGTGATCCACCCTCCGCAGCGCAGGCGCGGCGGCAGGGCAGGCCCCGGGGCTTGCCCCACGCTTGTGCCGCTGGTGTTTCGACCACAGTATTGATGATAGACAGAGGCATCCGGGAAGCCGCGTGGACGGGTTCCCCGATGCCTTGATCCGATTTCAGGCACAGCAGGCAACGCAGAGAAGGAGCAGATCATGGCTTTTGACCATCGCAGGTACCGGCCCTTCAAGCCGCTCAACAAGTCCGATCGGCGCTGGCCGGATAAGGTCATCGAGAAGGCGCCGACTTATTCCGCGGTGGATCTGCGCGATGGCAATCAGGCACTGGTCAAGCCCATGAACATTGCGCAGAAGCAGCGCCTGTTCGACCTGTTGGTGAAGCTAGGCTACAAGCAGATCGAGATCGGCTTCCCGGCCGCCAGTCAGCCCGACTTTGATTTCTGCCGCAAGCTGATCAGTGAGGATCGCATCCCCGAAGACGTCAGTATCCAGATCCTGACCCAGGCGCGGCCCGACCTGATCAAGCGCTCCTTTGAGGCGCTGGACGGCGTACACAGTGCGATCGTTCACGTCTACAACTCCACCTCCACTGCCCAGCGTGAGCAGGTGTTCGAGATGGATATGGAAGGCGTGAAGCAGATCGCGGTGGACGGTGCGAAGGAAGTCCAGCGCCATGCGAAGAACTATCCCGATACGGAGTGGATCTTCCAGTATTCCCCGGAAAGCTTCTCCGCGACCGAGGTGGATTACGCCGTAGAGGTGGTGGATGCGGTTAATGACGTCTGGCGCCCGGACCGGGGCCAGCAGGTGATCATCAACCTGCCGGCCACGGTGGAGATGGCCACGCCCAACGTGTTCGCGGATCAGATCGAGTGGTTCTGTGACCACGTGAGGTATCGCGATCACTTCAGCCTGAGCGTCCACACCCATAACGACCGTGGCTGTGCTATTGCGGCGGCGGAGCTGGCGGTCATGGCCGGCGCCGACCGGGTCGAGGGCACGCTGCTGGGCAATGGCGAGCGTACCGGCAACATGGATCTGGTGGCCTTCGGCATGAACCTGTACTCCCAGGGCATTGATCCGGAAGTGGATCTTTCCGGTATGGCCGAAATCGTGGACGTGGTTGAGGCCTGCACCGAGATCGCCACACACCCGCGCCATCCCTGGGCGGGCGAGCTGGTGTTCACGGCCTTTTCCGGCAGCCATCAGGACGCCATCCGCAAGTGCATGGCCAAGCACGGCGAGAACGACATCTGGAACGTGGCCTACCTGCCCATCGATCCCAAGGACATCGGCCGGCGCTACGAGGAAGTGGTGCGCATCAACAGCCAGTCCGGGAAGGGCGGCGTGGCCATGGTGCTGGAGCGCGACTACGGCATCAGCCTGCCGCGCTGGCTGCAGATCGAGTTCGCCAAGGTGGTCCAGAAGGAGGCGGAGATCACCGGTGGCGAAGTGGATTCATCCACCATCCACAAGCTGTTCGAGCGGGACTACCTGCAGGTACCCAAGGGCTGGACACTGCATACCTACGACCTGCACCGCACGGATGATGGCGTCCAGGCGTCGGTCGTGGTGGGCAATGGCGAGCGTACTGAACTCAAGGGTGGCGGCCAGGGCGCGGTTGAGGCCGTGGTGGATGCACTGCAGCACCGCCATGGCGTGAAGGTAGCCGTGGAGGCCTACGATGAGTTCGCGCTGGGCGAGGGCACCAGTGCCAATGCGCTTGCCTGCATCCGGATCCAGGTGAACGGCGAAGTCTACAGCGCGGCGGCGCTGGCCGAGGACACGACGTCAGCAACGCTCCAGGCGCTGCTGTCGTCTGTTGCGCGGTGTGTGAACGCCACGGCGGTGGATACCGCAGCCGTCCTGTAACGCAGGAGCGAGCTTGCTCGCGATTGGCCCCCCCAGGGGCCTTACTGAAACGAATATCGCGCGCGAAGCGCGCTCCTACAAGCGAAAGACCCTCAGCCGACGGTCTTGACCGGAATGATATTCGGATCCGGCTCCGCGCCCGGGACCTCCGGTGCCTCTGACAGCCCCAGGTTGTTCTGTTCGAACACCCGGTCCGCCCGGTAGCTGGAGCGGACCATGGGGCCGGAGGGCACTTCCAGGAAGCCCTTCTCAAGGCCCTTCTCGCGATACCACTCGAACTCCTCCGGAGTCACCCAGCGTTCCACGGGCAGGTGGTTCTTTGTGGGCTGGAGGTACTGGCCGAAGGTAACGATATCCACGCCGATGGCGCGCAGATCGTCCATGGTTTCCAGGATCTCTTCCTCGGTCTCGCCCAGGCCCAGCATCAGGCTGGTCTTGGTGATGACCTTCGGGTTGTGCTTCTTGGCATGCTCGAGCACGTCCAGTGTCTTCTTATAACCGGCGCGCGGGTCACGGACGCGCTCAGTCAGCCGCTCCACGGTTTCCACGTTCTGCGCGAAGACTTCCAGTCCGGAGTCCACAACGGTCTCAACGTGCTCGTTGATGTTGTCGAAGTCCGGGGTCAGGGCTTCCACGGCCACGTGCGGGGTGCGGCGCTTGATGGCGCGCACGCAGTCGGCGTAGTGGCCGGCGCCGAAGTCGTCCAGGTCGTCCCGGTCGACGGAGGTGAGCACGATGTAGCGCAGGCCCATCATTTCCACGGAGTGCGCTGTGTTCTCGGGTTCGTCCTGATCCAGCCAGCCCTTGGGGTTGCCGGTGTCGACGGCGCAGAAGCGGCAGGCCCGGGTACACACAGAGCCCATGACCATGATGGTGGCGGTGCCGTTGTTCCAGCATTCGCCCATGTTGGGACAGTGTGATTCCTCGCAGACGGTGCTGAGGCGGTGCTCGTGGACGTTGCGCTTGACCTGCTCGAAGCGCTCGCCGCCGGGCATACGCGCACGCAGCCAGGAGGGCTTGCGGGTGCGTTCGACTTCCTGGGCGCGGGAGGCTTTCTGGCCGTCCTTGATGGCGGCGATGCCGTGTTCGCTGCGGAACTTTTCGCCGCTGCGGGGTTTCTGGCGATCACTCATTGCGGTGTTCGGTCCCCTGGTCAGGTACCAGCCTGTAAAGGTGGCTGCCTGGAAAGGGTCCGGCAGCCTCTGCCGGGAATCGCCACGAGTACTTTTCAGTTGCGCAGTCCTGCTTCACTGAAAAGTCCTGGGTTTACATCCTTGTAAACCCGTTTGCGCTTAATCGCGCAAACCCATGTAGGCTGCTCTTCCGCCATCCATGGCTCCAGAGCTTTCCGTCAGAGGCTGCCGGACCCTTTCCGATCCAGCGCGGATCAGGCCGGTACGGTTAACGATTGGCCAACCATTATAACGGATCTGCCGCCAAAAATCGTGGGTGACTGGACTCAGCCCGGCGCTGGCGCCACAATTCCGCCCATTAAAGCCACCCGTTACGGATTGTCTGCATGGATTACGACGCGCTTGTTCCCGAGGTTCTGGCCATTGCGGCGGATGCTGGTGAGAAGATCATGGCGTTCTATCGCCAGGACTATGAGGTGACGCAGAAGCAGGACGACAGTCCGCTGACGGAGGCTGACATGGCCTCGCATCACCGGATTGTCGAGGGGTTGCGATCGCTGGAGCCGAAGCTGCCGATCCTGTCCGAAGAGGAAGAGGTGGCCTGGGAGCAGCGCCGTGACTGGGACCGGTTCTGGCTGGTGGACCCGATCGACGGCACCAAGGATTTCATCAAGCAGAGCGGTGAGTTCACGGTGAACATTGCGCTGATCGAGAACGGGGTTCCCGTGTTGGGTGTGGTGACGGTGCCGGCCCTGGGTATTGAGTACTGGGGGACGCGGTCCAGCGGGGCATTCCGCCGCAAGGATGGCGAGACGGTGCGCCTTCAGGTGGCTGAGCCGCCGGATGAGAAGCGGGTGGTGGCGAGCAAGAACCATATGAACCCGGAGACGGAGGCGTTCATTGAGAGTCTGGGGCCGCATTGTCTGGTGCAGGCAGGGTCGTCGCTGAAGTTCTGCCGGATTGCCGAGGGCGAGGCGGATATCTACCCGCGGGTGGGGCCGACCTGTGAATGGGATACCGGTGCCGCCCAGGCGGTGCTGGAGGCGGCCGGTGGTTGCGTCCTGACCTTTGAGGGGGAGCCGCTGCTCTATGGCAAGGAAAGTGTGTACAACCCGCATTTTGTGGCGGCAGGGCCCTGGTTTACGCCGGTCTGAGCCGCCTCAGTATTGATCCGGTGATTAATAGCGGCTAGGGTTTCGCGGTTACACAAAGGTTTCAGAAACAACAGAAGAAGCGGGAAGGGCTCAACCATGAATGAGAAGCGAAGCTCGGTCCACGGTGAGTGGTCCAGTGGTCTGATTTTCATCCTTGCTGCCACCGGTTCCGCCGTGGGCCTGGGCAATCTGTGGCGTTTCCCTTATCTGGTGGGCGAAAACGGCGGGTCCGCCTTCGTCATACTGTATCTCGCCTGCATCCTGCTGGTTGGCCTGCCGATCATCATCGGTGAGGTCACCATTGGTCGCAAGGGCCGGCGCAGCCCCATCAACAGCCTGCGGCTGATTGCCCGGGAGGAAGGGCTCAACCAGAAATGGGCCCTGGTCGGCTGGATGGGCGTGATCGCCGGTTTCCTGATCCTGTCTTTTTATAGCGTCGTTGGGGGTTGGTCGCTCTATTACGGTTATGAGGCCCTGATCGGTGGTTTTGCCGGCATGACCTCGGATTCCGCCGAAGGGATGTTCAATGGGCTTGTAAGCAGCCCTTCCGCCGTACTTGGGTGGCACACGCTCTTTATGCTGATTGTGTTCGGCATCGTGGCTTCAGGCGTCAAGAAGGGCCTGCAGCGGGCGGTGACGCTGCTGATGCCCCTGCTCTTTATCCTGCTGGTGGGGCTGGTGGTCTACGGCGTGACCACGGAAGGCTTTGGTGATGCCATGACCTTCCTTGCCACACCGGATTTCAGTGCTCTGGACGGAGACACCGTGCTGGCGGCCCTGGGGCAGGCGTTCTTCACGCTGAGCCTGGGTATGGGCGCGATCATGGTCTACGGGGCCTATCTGCCGCAGGAGAACTCCATTCCGGTCAGCACTGGATGGATCGTGGGCATGGATACCCTGACGGCGCTTCTGGCCGGCTTCGCGATCTTTCCGATCGTATTCACGGTTGGCCTTGAGCCAGGCGAGGGCCCGGGGCTGGTGTTCCAGACCCTGCCGATCGTCTTCGGTGAGATCACCTTCGGTGCGCTGCTTGGTGTTGTCTTCTTCGCGCTGTTGTCGGTGGCGGCGATCACCTCCGGCATGTCGTTGCTTGAGCCCGCTGTTGCCTACCTCTCCGAATCCTTCGGCGGAGGCCGGGTCAAGGCGGCGGCCATCATCTCCGCCCTGATCTGGTTGCTTGGCGCTGCCTGCGGCCTTTCCATGAATGCCTGGTCCGGCTTCCATCTGCTGCCGGGCATGACCATCTTCAATACCATCGAGTTCATCTCCAGCAATATCCTGCTGCCGCTGGGCGGGCTCTTTGTAGCGCTGTTTGTGGGATGGAAGATGCGCACCACGACAGTGGCCGCGGAACTCGATACCCACAACCACCACAACCTCTTCCTCCTGTGGTTGTGGGTGACCCGCATTGTTGCGCCCGCGGCGGTGCTGTTCATCTTCCTTAACGCCACTGGTCTGCTTTCCGTCATCACCGGGGAGTGATGCCATGGCCAAGCTGACGCTCGATCTGCATCCCATTTTCAATAAAGGGGATCGGATCGAGCAGGCGCTGGAGGACATCATCGACGAGGCGGAGCGCAAGCGCGTTCCGACCGTCGAGATCATCCCCGGCAAGGGCAGTGGTCAGCTCAAGAAGCGCGTCCTGCGCTTCCTGGATCGCAAGGACATCAAGCAGCGTTACCATCGCCTGGACAAGGACAGGGATAATCACGGACGTCTGTTCGTGTATTTCCGTTTCAGGGGGAAACGATGACGGTGCGCGTGCTGGTGCCCATTGTCATGGCCTTGATTGCTGGCTGCGGCAGCGTTACCGGGGAGGCCCCTGGAGGCTCCATTACCCTCTGCCTGCCTGCTGATGAGCGCCTGATTCCGTTGGAGGCGGAACTTGCCGTTACGCCCTCCGCCCGGCAGAAGGGTTTGAGTGGGCGGAAAGCGCTGTCGCGGCGTGCCGGTATGCTGTTTGTCTATCCCCGCCAGCAGGGGCCGGACAACAGCTTCTGGATGCACCGGACACGCATTCCACTGACCATCCTGTTCCTGGACGGCCAGGGCGTGGTGCGTTCCGTGCAGGATATGGCTCCGTGTCTGGAGGCGTCCGGTTCCGGGTGTCCCAGCTATCCGGCAGGGGTGGATCACTGGATGGCGTTGGAGGTGAACCAGGGGCTGCCGGCGGCGCTGGGCATCAGCGAAGGCGACAGCATCCGGCTTTCACGCGCCGGTGGCAGGGCGACCTGTGATAACGCCGGGAAACTGACGCCTGCGAGCCTGCCGGAGGCTCACTGAGCGGCGTTCAGCTCGCGCTCTATAACGGCTTCCAGCTGGGCCCAGTTGGCGCGCCTCAGGGGGATATTGTCCACCATCACCGTAGGGGTGCTGGTGACTCTCAGGTCCCGTGCCAGGTTGCGGCTCTCCCGGATTTCACGCTCAACCCGATCCAGCCCCATACAGCGTTCGAAAGCCCGCCTTTCCAACCCGAGAGACGCGGCGTAGTCGCTGAACAGGCGCTGCGGATTGTCCGCGCTGCTCCAGTCATTCTGGCGCTCGAACAGACGGTCGTGCATCGGCTTCCAGGCATCCTGGTCCTCGGCGCAGCGCGCCGCTTTGGCCGCTGGAACGGCATTCTGGTGCTGACGCAGAGGCAGGTCGAAGAATACAAAGCGGACCTTGCCGGGCTCCACGTACTCCTCCATCAGCCGGTCATGGTTGGCCGCGAAGTCAGCGCAGGCCGGGCACTGGTAATCCGCGAATTCGCGCACGACCACTGGCGCGTCGGGATCACCGATGCGCACACCGAGGCGGTCCCGTTCGGCCGGGAACGGTGGCTGGTCTTCGGCTGTGGGCAGCGCGGTGGGCCCGGAAAGCGAGGGACTGGTCAGCCAGAACACGCCACCGATCACGGCGAGCAGGGCCGCGGCGAACAGGCTGCCACCAATCAGGCGCTGGCGGCGGCGTTTGCGGCTCAGCGGGCTGGGTTTTCCGGTCTTCTGGCGGTGCTTTGCTTCTCCCATGATGGGCTTCCCCGTTCCCTGTTCGTTATGATGGTTGAAAGTTCCCAGAGAGTAGCGCTGTCCCTCTGGGCTGACAACACCATGGCGGGAGGTCATCATGGGCGGCCAGAAGCGCCGGTTAGTGGTTTACTACGATGGCTCCTGCCCGGCCTGTATCCGGGACCGGCAGGTCTATGAACGCCTGGCCGGAAAAGCGGGCCGGAGTGTGGTCTGGTTCGACATCACTGGCCAGGAGGCATCCCTGCGTGAACGGGGGATCGATCCGGATCAGGCCCTGCAGGAGCTCCATGTCGAGGATGCGGATGGGCGCATCCACAGCGAGATGGCAGCCTATATCCTGCTGATGGGGCGGGTTCCGGTTCTGAAGCCATTGGCCTGGCTGCTGTCTCTGGGGCCGATCAAGCGCCTTGTGTCGGCGCTCTATCACCGCTGGGTCCAGCGCCGGCTGGCGCGTGAGGGCCGTCTGCCAACATCCAACCGGGAACCGTAACCATGAGTGATGATGACCAGGAGCTGGACCGCGAGATTGAATCGCTCGCGAGCCAGCTCGATGACGACAAGATGGATGCCATTGCGCGCCGGCTGGGGTTGCGGGATGACGAACAGGTTCACCGGACGCAGGCGGATGGGCAGTGCTCATTCTGCGGGCGCCCTCAGGCCGAAGTCGGCGCCATGGTGAGCAATGGCGCCGGGGCCCGTATCTGTGGTGAGTGCCTGGCGAGCTTCCGCTCCTCCTGAACCGGCCATAAAAAAACCGCGGCCGGAGCCGCGGTTTTCTTCTGAAAGGGCCGTTGTCAGGAGGCTGCCGCCTTCTTCTTCCCGCCCTTGCTGCCGGACTCGGCCGGCTTGATGCCGCGTTTCTCCATGGCAAGGGTGCGTACCCGGTCGAAATCCTCGTCCGTGTACACGCCGTTGACCCCGGAGATGGAGGCCAGTTTCATGCCGTGCTTGAGCCCCAGCTTGTAGATCTCGCGGACCTTTTCCCACTCGATCTCGCGACCCACGGTAAAGGTCTCGTAGCGCCCTTCGAGCGCCAGAACAATGGTTTCCGCCAGGCAGGCATAGGCCACTTTGGGCGGCAGACCAATGTTCTTCATCTTCACATCGCCAGGCAACTCGACCTCACCGGACTCGATCACCAGCACGTCCGGGCGCTTGGCCACGTCCTCCGGCGGGATATCCAGTGGCCGTGCCACGTCGGTGATCACGCAGCCCGGCTTAACCTCCATAATATCGAGGATGCGCTTGCCAGCCCCCGATGTAGAGGTCACGATCATGTCCATGTCCCGCAGGTACTTGTTGGGGTTGGACGTGACGTGGATCTTGGCCTCTGGTGTCTCCTTCATGATGGATTCCTTGAGCGCCAGAAGCCGGGCGGACTCGCGGGCCACGATGTAGACCTCGTCCACGGCCTTCGCCAGCAGGCGCGCGCAGACCGCACCGATGGAGCCGGTGGCGCCAACGACCATGGCCTTCGCCTTGGCCTTGTTGTTCTCGCCAATCTCCACCAGCCCCAGCTTCTTGAGCGCTTCGTGTGCGGCCCAGAGGGCCCCGGAGGCGCTGTAGCTGTTGCCGGTGGTGATCGGCAGTGGTGAGCGCTTGGAGACCGTAAGGCCAGCATCGCCGACGACCTTGGTGAAGGCTCCGAGACCCATGATCTGGGCGCCCAGGCGCTTGGCCAGCCGCGCCGCTGCCAGCAGGCGTCGGTAGGTGAATTCCGGACTGTGCGCCATGATCTCCTTGGGCGTGCCCCCCACGGTGATCAGCCAGCCCTCGGCCTCTGCGCCGGTGGGGGATTTGATCCCCGTCACCCGTGAATAGACGAAGGGTGGTGAGTAGGCCATCACCTTTTCCACCGTGTTCATGAAGGCCTTGGGCGCGTAGTTTGCCACCGTGTCCAGCGGTTTGGCGTTGCGGAAATACTGCTGTGACAGTGGGTGGATCACGAAGGCGAAGCGGCTGATGCGCTTGTACCCGGAGGGATACAGAATGCGCGGCTCAATGCCCTCATTGGTAATGATTTCCAGGTAGTCGTCATGGGTGATCTCGGCCGGCGAACGCTCGAGCGCGGCCAGGATCATCGCCTCGACAACGTTCACGCCCACGGTCTCATTGAAGATCTGGGGGGTGTAGTCGATGACGACGTTGACGCCACGATCCCCCAGCTCCTTGAGGCGTTCATCGGAGACGGAGGCGGTAAGCACGGTCTTGCCGGCAAGCTCTTCCAGGCCCATGGCCTCCAGCTCGTTGTAGCGGGCCGCGATGACGTCGGCGTTCTGGGCACCCTTGCGCAGCACGTAGTCAGTCACATTCTTGGCAACCGGCAGCCGGCCAACGGTGTCGCCGATGTGCCATGACTGGATGGGGCCGGTGCCGGCGGCGTAACTCTCAAGCTGGCTCAGTGAGGTGAGCATCTTGGGTACGCCGAGCTGGGTCACCGGGTCGGCGAAGAACAGGTTCTCGGTGTATTCGCTGAATACACGGGCCGGGCGGTAGTTGGCCTGACCGTTCAGGAACAGCACCTTGGCGTTATTGAAGCATTCCTCCAGCTCCAGCTGGGTGTGGCGCACGGCCCAGTCCTGGAGGATGCTGCGCAGCGTTGCCCCGGTGGTTACGGGTACTGACTGAACGGCCTCCTGCAGCCGTTTGGTGTCTTCGTGAGTAATGGTATGGGTGCCGACCTGGTAATGGTCCTGCACCATGCCCAGCCCGACCACGTCGGCTTTCGGCTCCCACTCACGAATGGCGGTTTCGGCGCGATCGACGCTGCCATCGGTGCCGATCCGGATGACGCGTATGGTCTGACCAAGAAACTCGGTCTCAAGGTCATAATCGAGCCTGGCGGGCCCCAGGCTGATACTGACAACCGTCTTCATGGACTTCTCCCCTTGGTATTCCCGTTCAACAGCATGGTCCAGAACCTGTTTCCCTTCAAAGGAACCTTCAGGCTGCTGAACTCCGTTCTGATAGCCGGCGGATTCTGTGGTTGGCGTTATACGCCGGCGGACGGGATTGTGATTATGATTATGAATGCAATCGTCTCAGGCTATTTGGTCGATTGTCGGGCAGAGTATAACAGGGGGAGGAAAGGGGTCGGTACAGGGTGGAATATGATTTTTACAACAAAAAAAAGCCCGGCTCAATGAGCCGGGCTTTTCGACCTGCGGTCGCTTTACACGGCGGTTACGTTTTCCGCCTGCGGACCTTTCGGGCCCTGCGTAATAGCGAACTGGACTTCCTGCCCCTCGGTCAGCGTCCGGAAACCGGTTCCGTTGATCGCACTGTAATGTACGAATACGTCAGAGCCGTTTTCGCGAGCAATGAAACCGAAGCCTTTTGCTTCGTTGAACCACTTGACGCGACCAGTATTGAGATCAGACATGATGCACTTTCCTTAAAAAACACGATTTTCTTTCACACCCACCGTATTGTGGATGCTTTGAGCTGGGACGCTTGAAGGCCTTTCGGTGAGGAACGAACGAGGAGTCCTGATGCAGGTCGTCGTAATGCTTTCACTTACAAGAGCCGCTTAACGTGTGCAGCAAATGCAGTATCCGTGCTGTGGGGAGTCACGTCAAGCGTTTTCATCACCTGTATTCACGTTCTCGACACGGCAGTCCAGAGTACCCTCTCCGAGCCGCACGTGAACTGCGTCTCCGGGGGCGCGCTGTACGGCGTTTCTCAGGATTCTGCCGCTGTCGTCCTCGGCAATGGCGTAACCCCGGTTGAGGGTGGCGAGCGGACTGACCAGATCAAGCTGCGCGCTCAGGCTGCGTATACGGTCGTGGTCGCGTTCCAGGCGGCCACGCACGGCCCGTTCAAGGCGTTCGCGGTTTTCGGAGACGCGTTCGCGGGCCAGACGCAGACGGTGTTCCGGGCGCACGGCCGCCAGGCGCCGCCAGTACTGGTGCAGCTGCTGCTGGAGCTGGCTGAGATGGCGGCGGGTCTGCTGGTGCAGTCGGGCCTCGAGTTCATCCAGCCGCTGGGCCTGCTCCTGGAGCTGCTGGCGGGGGTGGCGCAGCCGCTGGTGCAGCTCGCCGAGCCGGTCTCTGCGCTGTTGGACAAGTTGGCGGGCGCCGAGGATCAATCGCTCCTCGAGTCCGCTCAGCCGGTCCAGGAATTCCTGCCGGTTGGGTGAGATGGCTTCGGCAGCTGCGGATGGGGTGGGGGCGCGCTGGTCTGCCACCAGGTCAGCGATGGTGATATCCACTTCGTGGCCAACCGCGCTGATGATGGGGATGCGGCTGCGGAAGATGGCCCGAGCCACCGCCTCCTCGTTGAAACACCAGAGGTCCTCGAGTGAGCCGCCGCCCCTGCCCACGATCAGGGCATCACAGCGGCCGTGTCGATGGGCGCGCTCGATGGCGGCGACAATGCCGGCGGTGGCATCGGCGCCCTGTACCGGTGTCGGGTAGAGGGTGATCGCAAGCCCCGGGAAGCGGCGGTTCAGTACCGTGAGGATGTCCCTGATGGCGGCCCCGGTCCCGGACGTGACAAGGCCCAGGTGTTGTGGCGGAACCGGCACCGGTTGCTTGTGCTCCATGGCAAACAGGCCTTCGCGCTCCAGGCGGGCCTTGAGCTCCTCGAAGGCCCGTTGCAGGGCGCCTCTGCCGGCCGGCTCGATGGCCTCCACAATCAGCTGGAAATCACCCCGGGCTTCGTAGAGGCTGACTTTCGCCCGGATCAGAACCTGTTCGCCGTCCGCCGGGGCCTGTTTCAGGAGCCGGTTGCGGTTGCGGAACATGGCGCAGCGGATCTGTGAGCGCTCATCCTTGAGCGTGAAGTACCAGTGTCCGGATGCCGGGCGGCTCAGGCCGGAGATTTCGCCCTCCACCTGAACCTCCATGAAACTGGTCTCCAGAAGGCCCTTAACCTGGCGTGTGAGCTGGCTGACGGTAAGGGCGCCGGAGGCGCCCGCGGCGGGGGTTTCGTCTTTACGCATTCAGTCGTCGCAACGTATAATATTCGTTTACTGAAACCGGCGCCACAGGCGCCCTGAAGGGGTTTTCCGAAGTGTGTCTGCCGAGGTGTGCGCAGCACCGGAGTGAACCAGAGAGAATCCCGGAAGGCAAGTTGATAAGGCGGACCCAATGCTGCGAATCGCGGAAGAAGCGCTTACCTTCGACGATGTACTCCTCGTCCCCGGCTATTCCGATGTCATGCCGAATGAGGTGGATCTGCGAACGCCCCTGACCCGGGGGATCCGGCTCAATGTGCCGCTGGTCTCGGCGGCCATGGATACGGTGACCGAAGCGGATCTGGCCATTGCCATGGCGCAGGTCGGTGGCATCGGCATGATCCACAAGAACATGACCATTGAGCAGCAGGCCGCCGCTGTCCGCAAGGTGAAGAAATACGAAAGCGGTGTCGTCAAGGACCCGGTGACCGTGTCACCGAGCACCACGGTGCGCGAGCTGGTTCAGATCACCTCGGCCAACCGGATCTCCGGACTTCCGGTCGTGGATGGCCGCGACCTGGTGGGCATTGTTACAGGCCGCGATATCCGGTTTGAAAGCGGCATGGATACACCGGTCTCGGAGATCATGACCCCGCGCGAGAAGCTGGTGACCGTGCGCGAGGGCGAGGACGTCCAGAACATCAAGGATCTGCTGCACCGCCACCGCATTGAGAAGGTTCTGGTGGTCAACGATGACTTTGAACTGCGCGGTCTGATCACCGTCAAGGATATCCAGAAATCCGAGGATTACCCGGACGCCTGCAAGGACGCCCAGGGGCATCTACGCGTGGGAGCGGCCGTCAGCACCGGCGGTGACACTGAGGCGCGGCTGGATGCGCTGGTCGAGGCAGGCGTGGATGTGGTTGTCGTGGACACCGCACACGGTCATTCCCAGGGCGTGATCAATCGCGTCCGCTGGGTCAAGGAGCGCTACCCGGATCTGCAGGTAATCGGCGGCAACATCGCTACCGCAGAGGCGGCCATTGCGCTGGCGGATGCCGGGGTGGATGGCGTTAAGGTCGGTATCGGCCCGGGGTCCATCTGCACCACCCGCATCGTCGCGGGCATCGGGGTGCCCCAGATCAGTGCCGTCTCCAATGTGGCCGAAGCGCTGCGTGACCGGGATGTCCCCGTAGTCGCCGACGGTGGCATCCGTTTCTCAGGGGACATCGCCAAGGCCATTGCGGCAGGGGCTCATACCGTCATGGCGGGCAGTCTTTTGGCGGGTACCGATGAGGCACCGGGCGAAGTGGAGCTTTATCAGGGGCGCACCTACAAAGCGTACCGCGGCATGGGATCGTTGGGCGCCATGGGGCAGGGCTCCAGTGACCGCTATTTCCAGGACGCAGCCGAAGGCATCGACAAGCTGGTGCCGGAAGGCATCGAAGGCCGTGTCGACTGCAAGGGCCCGATGAAGTCGATCGTTCACCAGCTCATGGGTGGGCTGAAAGCGGCGATGGGGTACACCGGCTGTGGGGATATCCAGGAGATGCGCACCAAGCCCCAGTTCTCGCGCATTACCAATGCTGGCGTCCGGGAAAGCCACGTCCATGACGTGACCATCACCAAGGAAGCACCCAACTACCGCATCAGCTGAGTCCGCCACAACCAGAGGCCCGCATGACCCGGAACATCCATGATCACCGCATACTGATCCTTGATTTTGGTTCCCAGTACACTCAGCTGATTGCCCGCCGGGTCAGAGAGATCGGCGTCTACTGTGAGATCCGGCCCTTTGATGCCACCCCGGAGGAGGTGCGTGAGTACGCGCCGAGCGGGATCATCCTGGCCGGAGGACCTGAGTCCGTCACCGAGATGGGCAGCCCCCGGGCACCCGCCGGGCTGTTTGAGCTGGGCGTGCCGGTCCTGGGCATCTGCTATGGCATGCAGACGATGGCCGAGGAGCTGGGTGGGCGTGTTGCCGGCTCTGACAAGCGGGAGTTCGGGTATGCCCAGGTCCGCGTGACAGCGGAGAGCGATCTTCTGCATGGCATCTCCGATCACGTAACGGATGCTGGTGAACGCCTCCTGGATGTCTGGATGAGTCATGGTGACCAGGTTGTCGAGACACCAGAGGGCTTCGAGGTCCTGGCAGCGACCGACAGTGCGCCTGTGGCCGCGATGCAGAACCCGTCGCACCGGCTCTACGGCGTGCAGTTCCATCCGGAAGTGACCCACACGCTCCAGGGGCAGCGCATTCTCTCCCAATTCGTGCTGGACATCTGCGGCTGCGAGGCGCTCTGGACGCCGGCCGAGATTGTTGAGGACGCCATCCAGCAGATCCGCGATAAGGTTGGCAGCGATAAGGTCCTGCTCGGCCTTTCGGGCGGCGTGGATTCCTCCGTGACGGCGGCGCTGCTGCACCGGGCCATCGGTGACCAGCTGACCTGCGTGTTCGTCGACAATGGCCTGCTGCGGCTCAACGAGGGCAAGCAGGTGATGGATATGTTCGCCCGCAACATGGGCGTCAACGTCATCCACCACAATGCCGAGGATCGCTTCCTGTCCCGTCTCGAGGGTGTTCAGGATCCGGAAGAGAAACGGCGCCTCATCGGCAATACCTTCATCGAGGTCTTTGACGAGGAGGCGGCGACCATCACCGATGTGGATTGGCTGGCCCAGGGCACCATCTACCCGGATGTGGTTGAGTCCGCCCAGTCCCGCAGCGGCAAGGCCACCGTCATCAAGTCCCACCACAATGTGGGCGGGTTGCCCGAGACCATGAAGCTCAAGCTGGTGGAACCCCTGCGCGAGCTGTTCAAGGACGAGGTGCGGAAGATCGGGCTGGAGCTGGGGCTGCCCTATGACATGGTCTACCGGCATCCGTTCCCGGGGCCGGGGCTGGGCGTCCGGATTCTGGGCGAGGTGAGGAAGAATTACGCGGATATGCTGCGCGAGGCGGACGCGATCTTCCTTGAGGAACTGCACCGCTATGACTGGTACCACCACACCAGTCAGGCCTTTGCTGTTTTCCTGCCGGTCAAGTCCGTTGGCGTGGTGGGCGATGCCCGCCGTTATGAATACGTGATCGCCCTGCGCGCTGTGGAGACGCTGGATTTCATGACCGCCCGCTGGGCGCATCTGCCCTATGAGCTGCTCGAGACGGTCTCGAGCCGGATCATCAACGAGATTCCGGGCATCTCCCGGGTCACCTACGATGTATCCTCCAAGCCACCGGCGACCATTGAGTGGGAATAACCGGGTCCATCCATGACCACCGAAGGGGCTGATGAAGCCTGGATGGCCCGCGCGCTGGCGCTCGCGGAACAGGCGGAAGCGCGGGATGAGGTGCCCGTGGGGGCAGTGATCGTTCTCGACGGGGAGGTTGTGGGCGAGGGGTTCAACCAGCCCATTTCCGGCCATGACCCGACTGCGCACGCGGAGGTTCGGGCGCTCAGGGATGCCGCGCAGCGGATTGGTAATTACCGGCTGACCGATGCCACCCTCTATGTGACCCTTGAACCCTGTACCATGTGTGCGGGTGCGCTGGTGCACGCCCGTATTGGAACCCTGGTTTTCGGCGCCCGTGAACCCAAGGCCGGTGCCATCCGTTCCCGGGCCCGAATGCTGGAAGCGGAGCATCTGAACTGGCAGGTTGGGGTCCGCGAGGGCATCCGGGAACCGGAGTGTCGCGACCAGCTTACGGCCTTCTTTGCCCGCCGCCGGGCTGAGAAGAAAAAACGCCGGGATGATTCAGAAGGAGAGGATGAGTGACAGACAGGGTGTTGGTGACCGGCGGTGCCGGCTACATCGGAAGCCATGTGGTACGCCAGCTGGGTGAAGCGGGTTACGACGTGGTGGTGTTCGACAACCTCTCAACCGGCCATGAATGGGCCGTTACGCACGGGAAACTCGTGGTGGGTGACCTGGCGGACCCGGAGGCCCTGGAGGCGCTGTTTGCGGCCAACGAGTTCGCCGCCGTGCTGCATTTTGCGGCCCACATCATTGTGCCCGAGTCGGTCTCGGACCCGCTCAAGTACTACCGCAACAATACCCGTAACACGCTGAACCTGCTGGGGGCGATGAGCCGCCATGGCGTGAACCGCATCGTCTTCTCGTCCACCGCGGCCGTCTATGGCATGCCGGATCAGCAGGTTCTGACCGAGGACCTGCCATTGGCGCCGATTAACCCCTATGGCGCCTCCAAGATGATGAGCGAGCGCATGATCATGGATCTGGCGAGCGCCAGTGATCTGGACTATGTGATCCTGCGCTACTTCAACGTCGCCGGGGCGGATCCCCAGACCCGCCTCGGCCAGGCTACGCCGGAAGCCACGCACCTGATCAAGGTGGCCTGTGAATGCGCAACAGGCGCGCGGGATGGCATGCAGATCTTCGGAACGGATTACGGCACGCGGGACGGTACCTGCGTCCGGGACTACATCCATGTCGAGGACCTGGCCAGTGCCCACGTGCGGGCCCTGGAGCATATGCAGCAGGGGAACGGCTCCGAGATCCTCAACTGCGGTTATGGGCGGGGGTTCACCGTGCGTGAGGTCATTGATGTGGTAAAACGTCTCTCCGGCGCCGACTTCCCTGTGACGGAGGCGGAGCGCCGTGCCGGTGATCCGGAGGCGCTGATGGCGGATAACCAGAGGATCCGCCGGCGCCTTGACTGGGCGCCGGCCTACGACGACCTGGACACCATCGTGCAGACCGCGCTTGACTGGGAACGCCACTGGCAGGCGCGCCAGAACAACCCAACGGATCAGTAAGGAACAGCAGCATGCGCATCACCATTTTCGGAACCGGCTATGTGGGCCTTGTCACCGGCGCCTGCCTGGCCGAGGTGGGGCATCACGTCATGTGCATGGACGTGGACCAGGCCAAGATTGATCGCCTGCGCGAGGGCATCATCCCCATTTACGAGCCCGGCCTGGAGCCGATTGTCGCGCACAATACCGCCGCGGGCCGCCTGCAGTTCACCACGGATGTTGTTGAGGCTGTCGATTACGGCGAACTGCAGTTTATCGCTGTGGGCACGCCCTCGGACGAGGATGGCTCGGCGGATCTGAAGTACGTGCTGGCGGTGGCGGGCAGCATCGGCGAGCACATGAACGACTATAAGGTTGTGATCGACAAATCCACGGTGCCGGTGGGGACCGCGGACAAGGTGCGGGAAGCCGTGCGTGGCAAGCTCCTGGAACGGAGCGCCGACATCGACTTTGACGTGGTCTCCAACCCCGAGTTCCTGAAAGAGGGCGCGGCGGTTGATGATTTCATGAAGCCGGACCGCATCATCGTGGGCACCGACAGTGACCGCCCGCAGGAGCTGCTGCGTGAGCTCTATTATCCGTTCAACCGCAACCATGAACGTGTCATCTTCATGGACGTACGCTCGGCGGAACTCACCAAGTACGCCGCCAATGCCATGCTGGCGACCAAGATCAGCTTCATGAACGAGGTGGCCAACCTGGCCGAGCGCCTGGGGGCGGATATTGAGCATGTTCGCCGTGGCATGGGCTCGGACCCGCGCATCGGTTACCACTTCATCTACCCGGGCTGTGGTTACGGCGGTTCCTGCTTCCCCAAGGATGTGAAGGCGCTGGCCTGGACCGCCCGGGAATACGACTACGAAGCACGCCTCCTGGATGCCGTTGAGGCGGTGAACAGTGCCCAGAAGCATGTACTCTTCGACAAGGTCAGCCATTACTACGGTGGCGATCTGGCAGGGAAAACCGTGGCGCTCTGGGGACTGTCGTTCAAGCCCAAGACTGACGACATGCGCGAGGCGCCCAGCCGGGTGCTGATGGAGAAGCTCTGGGCGGCCGGAGCCAGTGTGCAGGCATTTGATCCGGAAGCCATGGAGGAGACCCAGCGCATCTATCCGGACCAGCCCGGTCTGCAGCTGTGCGGGACCAAGGAGCAGGCGCTCAAGGGCGCGGACTGCCTGGTGATCTGTACCGAGTGGAAGGAGTTCCGGTCACCGGACTTCGCCCAGATCGCGGCCGCCATCCGCTCGCCAGTGGTCTTTGACGGGCGCAACCTGTACGACGAGAAAATGCTGGGGCGTCACGGGCTGAGTTACTACGCCATCGGGCGAGGGCTCAACCAGTTCGGTACACGCTGAAAAAAAACGCCTGGTGCGGCGAATTTCTGCGTTGCGCGGTGCTCGCGAACTCGCCTACCAGGCAGGTATGTCTCCTTCGCTGCGCTCCGTGCGCCTTGAACTTCGCCGCACTAGGCGTTTTTAAGTTTCAGCCATGGTCTGGGCGCCAACCAGCACCATCCTGAGCTGGATCTTGAGCTTCTCCTTGAGGTTGGCGCGCTGCTTCGCCGGCGCGTCCAGCGCTTCCGCGCCCAGGTGGAAGACCAGTACCACCATGGATTCGGCAACCAGATGAGGGTCGGACAGGGGGCGCTGCTTGCCCGTGGCCAGCTTCTCCAGATCTTCCGCCAGCTCCGTGACGAAATGATCGATCTCGGCCTGGACCGCCGTGCGGAAGATGCGTGATACCCCGGTGCGCTCGCGCAGCAGAAGGCGGAAGAGGTTGGCGTTGTCCGTGAGGTACTCCATGAAGGTTTCCACGGACGTATTGATGGCCCCGCCCTCGCGCTCGATGCGCTTGCGGGCCTGGCGCATGAGCTGGCGCAGGGCTACCCCGGCCTCATCCACCAGTGCCAGCCCCAGTTCATCCAGATCCGTGAAGTGGCGGTAGAACGACGTGGGCGCAATGCCGGCTTCGCGGGCGATCTCGCGCAGACTCAGGCTGCCGAAACCCCGGTCGGCACTGAGCTGGCGCAGCGACGCGTCCATCAGGGCACGGCGGGTCTTGAGTTTCTGTTCGGCGCGGACGGACACCCTTAAGCCTCTCCTTCAAACGGGATGAATCGCCGGTAATGGTAGCCGTTGCGGGGGCCCGCGTCACGGATACAGGGGCGCTGGCTGTGCGCGTGCACCGGATCACGCTGTCATGGTCTGACTTCGCGGCCTGATGCCGTTATAATACCGGCCCTTTAACCACATCGGCGGAAGCCCCAGGCAAACAGGAACCAATGGGTATGCGCAGTCACTATTGCGGCGGAATCAACGAATCCCACATTGACGAGACAGTGACCCTCTGCGGTTGGGTTCACCGGCGCCGGGATCACGGCGGCGTGATCTTCCTCGACCTCCGGGACCGGGACGGCATCGCGCAGGTGGTGTTTGACCCGGATACCCCGGACAGCTTCGCCCAGGCCGACCGGGTGCGCAACGAGTACGTCATCCAGATCACGGGCCGTGTGCGTCGGCGTCCGGAAGGCACCGAGAACGATCATATGGCCACGGGCCAGATCGAGGTGCTGGGCAAGGAGCTGACGATTCTCAATGAGTCCGCCACACCGCCGTTCCCGCTTGATGAGTACACGGAAGCGGGCGAGGATGTGCGTCTGCGTCACCGCTACGTGGATCTGCGGCGCCCGGAGATGGCCCAGCGGCTGCGCTTCCGTTCCCGCGTGACCAGCTACCTGCGCAACTTCCTGGACGGCGAGGGCTTCATGGACGTGGAGACACCCGTTCTGACCCGCGCCACGCCGGAAGGCGCCCGTGACTACCTGGTGCCGAGCCGTACGCACGCTGGCAGCTTCTTTGCCCTGCCGCAGTCGCCCCAGCTGTTCAAGCAGCTTCTGATGGTCTCCGGCATCGACCGCTATTACCAGATCGCCAAGTGCTTCCGCGACGAGGACCTGCGGGCGGACCGCCAGCCCGAGTTCACCCAGGTGGACGTCGAGGCCTCCTTTGTCACCGAAGAGGACATCATGAACGCCATGGAACGCATGGTGCGCAACCTCTTCAGTGACCTGCTGGGCGTGAACCTGCCCGAGTTCCCGCGCCTGCCGTATGCCGAAGCCATCCGCCGCTTCGGCAGCGACAAGCCGGACCTGCGGATTCCGCTGGAGCTGGTGGACGTTGAGGATCTGGTCCAGAACGTGGACTTCAAGGTCTTCTCGGGCCCGGCCAAGGACCCGAAAGGTCGGGTTGCGGCCCTGCGCGTGCCGGGCGGCAGTGAGCTGACCCGCAAGCAGATCGACGACTACACCGAGTTCGTCGGCATCTACGGCGCCAAGGGTCTGGCCTACATCAAGGTCAACGACCGCTCCGCCGGTATCGAAGGCCTGCAGTCGCCCATCGTCAAGTTCCTGGGCGAGGAAGCAACCATGGCCATCATGGACCGGGTCGAGGCAGCCGACGGCGACCTGGTCTTCTTCGGTGCCGACAAGGCCAGCGTGGTGGACGAAGCCCTGGGCGCGCTGCGTGTTCGCCTGGGCCATGATCTGGGCATGGTGGAAGGCGAGTGGGCCCCGTGCTGGGTGGTCGACTTCCCCATGTTCGAGGAAGACGACGACGGCAAGCTGCACGCGCTGCACCACCCGTTCACCGCACCGGTCTCCGCCGAGGAGCTGCAGAACAACCCGGTGGGTGCATTGTCGCGGGCCTATGACATGGTGCTCAACGGCACCGAGCTGGGTGGCGGCTCCATCCGTATCCACGACGAAGCCACCCAGAACGTGGTCTTCAACAGCCTGGGCATCGGCAAGGAAGAAGCACGCGAGAAGTTCGGCTTCCTCCTGGATGCCCTGCGCTTCGGCGCGCCGCCCCACGGTGGCCTGGCATTCGGGCTGGACCGGCTGGTGATGCTGATGACCGGTGCCGGGTCCATCCGTGACGTGATCCCGTTCCCCAAAACCCAGAATGCGACCTGCCTGATGACGGATGCGCCTGGCGAGGTGGACGAGAAGCAGCTGCGTGAGCTGCACATCCGCCTGCGCCGCAGCGCCAAGGGTGATCAGGAAGGTAACAACTGAGCGAGGCAGGGCATGGCCGGACACAGCAAGTGGCACAACATCCGACACCGCAAAGCCGCGCAGGATGCGAAGAAGGGCAAGATCTTCACCAAGCTGATCAAGGAGCTCTATGTTGCCGCCAAGGAGGGTGGCCCCGAGCCGGAGGATAACCCCCGGCTGCGCAGTGCCGTGGACAAGGCGCTGAGCAACAACATGAAGAAGGACAGCATTGACCGCGCCATCGAGCGTGGGGCGGGCAATGCGGACGGTGAGAACTACGAGGAACTGGTCTACGAAGGCTATGGTCCGGGTGGCGTTGCCATCTACGTGGAAGCCATGACGGACAACAAGAACCGTACCGTCTCAGACGTGCGCCATGCGTTCAGCAAGTTCGGCGGTAATCTGGGCACGGACGGTTCCGTTGGGTTTCTCTTCAACCGTCAGGGCACGCTGAGCTTCAGCCCGGAGCATGATGAAGACACCATCATGGAAGCGGCACTGGAAGCCGGCGCCGAGGACGTGCGGGTGAACGACGACGGATCCAAGGACGTCATCACTACGCCGGAACAGTACATGGACGTTAAGGACTCCCTGAAGTCGGCAGGCCTGGAGCCGGACCATGCCGAGGTGAGCATGGTGCCCATGACCACGGTGGCGCTGGACGAGGATGGCGCTGATACCAACCTCAAGCTGATCGACTGGCTTGAGGATCTGGATGACGTCCAGAACGTCTACACCAATGCCGACTTCCCCGAGGCGGCGCTGGAGCGCTTCGGGTACGCATGACCATCATCCTGGGCGTGGATCCCGGCTCGCGGATCACCGGCTACGGCGTGATCCGCAGCAACGGCCGCCACCTGGAATACCTGGACAGCGGCTGCATCACCATGGGCGAGAAGGCCATGCCGGAGCGCCTGCAGACGATCCACGCCGGGCTCGCCGAGATCATTGAGACCTACCGGCCGGAAGAAATGGCCATCGAAAAGGTCTTTCTATCCCGTAATGTCGACTCCGCCTTAAAACTTGGACAGGCGCGTGGCGTTGCTATTGTGTGTGGCGCCAACGCGGGTCTGCCCGTGGCTGAATACTCTGCCCGCCAGGTCAAGCAGGCGGCGGTGGGCAAGGGCAGTGCCGACAAGCATCAGATCCAGCACATGGTTCAGGCCATCTTCAAACTCACCCGCCAGCCCCGCGAGGACGCCGCCGACGCGCTGGCCATCGCCTTGTGTCACGCGCACCTGCGCCAGGGGCTGGCCCGCACCGGGGCGACCGAAAGCCGCAACGGGCGCGCACGCTGAAGGAGACTCGCCATGATCGGTCGCATCCGCGGCATCCTGATTGAGAAACAGCCCGGTGACGCCCTGATCGAAGCCGGGGGCGTGGGTTACGAAGTGGACATTCCGTACACCACTTTTTTCCGCCTTCCGGATACGGGCCAGGAGGCTGTGCTCTACACGCACCTGGCCGTGCGCGAGGACGCCCAGCAGCTCTACGGCTTCGCCAATAAGGGTGAACGCGAGCTATTCCGTCTGTTGATCCGTACCAGTGGCGTCGGGCCCAAGCTGGCCCTGGCCATCCTCTCCGGGCTGGAGGCGGACGCCTTCATCCGGGTGGTGGAGGACAACGACGTGGCCGCCCTGGTCAAGGTTCCCGGCGTGGGCAAGAAGACCGCGGAACGGCTGCTGATCGAGGTGCGCGACCGTATACGCCAGCTGGAGAAGAGTCCGACGGGCACCACGCGCGAGGAGGCGGTCAGCGAGCTGCCCGGTATCGAGCCGGTGTCCGCCAGCCCCATGGAAGAGGCGGAGGCGGCCCTGATCGCGCTGGGATATCGCCCGCAGGAGGCGGGCAGGGCGCTGCAGGCGGTGGCCGAAGAGGGCATGACCAGCCAGGAGCTGATCCGTCTGGCGCTGAAGAATATGATGAACCGTTAACCCCCTTTAATTCTGGCTCCACAGCTGACATTCACGTAACGTGACCGTCTGATCAAAGTTTGTAAAATGCAGGCGCTGAACAGGGCGGCCTGGATGGGCTGAAAGGCGTTATGATTGAATCCGATCGACTGATCTCCGGCCAGTCAGGGCCGGGCGAGGACAACCAGGACCGGGCGATCCGTCCCAACACGCTGCGCGAATACGTGGGTCAGCCCACGGTCAGCGAGCAGATGGAGATTTTTGTCGGTGCTGCCCGTGGTCGGCGCGAAGCACTGGATCATGTCCTCATCTTCGGGCCGCCCGGCCTGGGCAAGACCACACTGGCCAATATCATTGCCAACGAGATGGGCAGCACCATCAAGGCGTCCTCCGGGCCCGTGCTCGAAAAGGCCGGGGATCTGGCAGCACTGCTGACCAACCTGGAGGAAGGCGATGTGCTGTTCATCGACGAGATCCACCGGCTCAGTGCTGCCGTTGAGGAAGTGCTGTATCCAGCCATGGAAGACTACCAGCTGGACATCGTCATCGGTGAGGGGCCAGCGGCTCGTTCCATCAAGCTGGATCTGCCGCCCTTCACGCTGGTCGGGGCCACCACCAGGGCGGGTCTGCTGACCTCACCGCTGCGGGACCGCTTCGGTATTGTCCAGCGCCTGGAGTTCTACAGCACCGAGGACCTGACGCACATCATTGAACGGTCGTCGGCGCTTCAGTCCATTGAGATCGAAAATGGAGGCGCCCGCGAGATCGCGCGCCGCTCGCGGGGGACACCGCGCATCGCCAACCGCCTCCTGCGCCGTGTGCGGGACTTTGCGGAAGTACGTGCGGACGGCCGGGTGACGGAAGCCATTGCGGATCAGGCGCTGAACATGCTCAAGGTGGACTGTCAGGGCTTCGACCACATGGACAGGCGCCTGTTGCTGGCGCTGATCGAGAAGTTCGGCGGCGGGCCCGTGGGGGTGGAGAGCCTCTCGGCGGCCATCAGCGAGGAGCGGGGCACCATCGAGGACGTGCTTGAACCTTTCCTGATCCAGCAGGGGTTCATGATGCGCACACCGCGGGGGCGCATGGCGACCCAGCACGCCTATCTCCATTTTGGGTTTGATGCCCCGGAAGGAGAGGCAGCCCGATGAGCGGTTTCCAGTGGCCGGTGCGGATCTATGTCGAGGACACGGATGCCGGGGGCATCGTCTTCTACGCCAATTATCTGAAGTATTTTGAGCGAGCGCGCACTGAGTGGGTGCGCTCGGAAGGTGTGGCCCTGCGTGGGCGACTGGAGAGCGAAGGGGTGGCCTTTGTGGTGCACAGCCTGAACGTCCAGTACCACCAGCCGGCCTTCCTGGATGATGAGCTGATGGTCTCAGCGGATCTCATTGCCGGTACTCGAACGGCCATGACATTCCGCCAGCAGGCGCACCGGAAGGCGGATGACGCACTGCTGGTCGACGGCGAGGTCAAGGTGGCCTGCGTTCAACTGCCCGCCGGGCGGCCGAGGCGCATGCCCGAAGACATCCAGGCCCTGGTGAACAGGACACTGCAACCCAACAACGAATAGGAGCATTCCGTGGAGGGAGATCTTTCGGTCTGGTCGCTGATCGCCAATGCCGGGATCATTGTGCAGCTGGTCATGCTGCTGTTGCTGCTGGCATCCATCGGATGCTGGGGGCTGATCTTTCAGCGTATCCGGATCTATCGCCAGTCCCGGCAGGAGCAGGCGGCTTTCGAGGAGCGCTTCTGGTCCGGCATGGACCTGGGGCAGCTCTACAAGGAGGTGACCGGAAGCCCGGCGCCCCATGGTGGTGTGGAGAATGTCTTCCGGGCGGGTTTCAAGGAGTTCACCCGGCTGCGCCAGCAGAGCCACGATGCCGAAGCGGTGATGGATGGCACCCAGAGGGCGATGAAGGTGGCCCTGGCCCGGGAGCTGGAGCGCCTGGAGTCCAATCTGCCGTTCCTGGCCACAGTTGGCTCCACCAGTCCCTACGTGGGTCTGTTCGGCACGGTCTGGGGGATCATGAACAGTTTCATCGGGTTGGCGCAGGTACAGCAGCCCACGCTACAGACGGTGGCGCCGGGTATTGCTGAGGCGCTGATCGCCACGGCAATGGGGCTGTTCGCAGCCATTCCGGCGGTGGTGGCCTATAACCGCTTCACCGCCCAGACGGATTCTCTGATCAAGAACTATGAGACCTTTGCCGAGGAATTCGCCAGCATCCTCCATCGGAGAGTGCACAGCCACGGAGCCAGCGGTTGACCGCCGGGAGGTGATGCCATGGATATGAGTCCACGCCGTTCGCGCCAGGCGCCGATGTCCGAAATGAACGTGGTGCCCTACATTGACGTCATGTTGGTACTGCTTGTGATCTTCATGATCACAGCGCCCATGCTGACCCAGGGGGTGGACGTGGATCTGCCGAGCACTGAGGCGGAACCACTGCCGGTGGATACTGAAAAAGAGCCGGTGATCATTTCGGTGGATTCCAACGGCGGTTATTTTCTGGAAGTCGGGGATGACCGGGGAAAGCCCAAGTCCCTGAGTACGGTTGTGGACGAGGTGGCCGCCATTCTTGCTGAGCGCCCGGATGCGGACGTCTTTGTGCGCGGTGATCAGCATGTGCGCTATGGCACTGTGATCCGCCTGATGTCGTCCCTCCAGAGTGCCGGGGCAAGCCAGGTGGGGCTGATTACCGAGCCACCGGAGGACGAGTGATGGTCGGATTCGGTCAGGGCGGTGCGTCAGCACGATGAAACGGGACTGGCAGCGCATCATCCAGGCCGCGGGCGCTCTGGGGGACCGGGCGATTCCGCTTTGGAGCCGGATTCTCGGGATGGACGAAGCCGAGCTCCGGGAGTGGAAGTGGCCCTTTATGGGGTCCGTCGGACTGCACCTGTTGATCGTGCTCCTGGCGGTGGCCGGCTGGGACTGGCAGACCCAGGAGCCGGAATTTCAGCAGCCCCAGGCCGTACAGGCCAGGGTTGTGCAGGCCCAGCAGCAGGAACCGGAGCCTGAGCCACAACCGGAGCCTGAGCCGGGACCGGAACCAGAGCCGGAGCCAGAACCAGAGCCGGAGCCGGAACCAGAGCCGGAGCCAGAACCTGAGCCGGAGCCAGAACCTGAGCCGGAGCCGGAGCCGGAGCCGGAACCAAAGCCAGAACCGGAACCAGAACCAAAGCCAGAGCCGGAACCGGAGCCGGAACCAGAGCCGGAGCCAGAGCCGGAGCCAGAGCCTGAGCCGGAAAAGGAACAGCAGGCGGACGAGCAGCGGGCTGAGCGTGAACAGCGGCTGGAGCAACTGGCACAGCAGGCCGAGGAGGCTGAAGCCCAGAAGGATCAGAAGCCGGAAGAGGGGGCTGATGTTGAGGCCTCGAGTATGGAGGGCGTTAACATTGCCGATGAACGTAAACGCTTCAACGCCCTGATCCAGCAGGAAGTACAGAACAGCTGGTACATACCACCGGGCAATGAAGACCGGGTGGTCAGACTGCGGCTTGAGATCCTGCCCACGGGCGAGCTGCGCTCAGTGGAACTGGTGGAAGGCAGTGGCAGTCAGCAACTGGACGAATCAGCGATGAGTGCGGTCAGGCGGGTCGACAGCTTCCCGACCCCGGATGAGTCGGCGCTGTTCGATGAACTGTTCCGTGGTGGTATCACAATTGAATTCAGCCCCGAGGAGTAGGCGAGCATGACCATGATCCATTGCCGAGCCGGCCAGGTGCTGACACTGATCTTTCTGATGCTGGCGTCCTCAGTGGTGCAGGCCGACATGGTGGTGCGCGTCACCGAGGGCGCGGATCGGCGCATGCCCATTGCCGTGGTGCCGTTCGGGGTCAACCACTCACAGGATGCCCCCGAGGACCTCGACAGCATCATCCGGGATGACCTGACCATGAGTGGTGACCTCAAGCCCCTGGAACCCTCCCGTATGCTCAGCCTGCCGACGTCCGGGGATGACATCCATTTCCGCGACTGGCGGGTTCTCGGCCAGCAGTTCGTGTTGGTCGGGGAGGTGGATTTTGATGCGGAACGCAATCGTTACATTCTCAGCTATGAGCTTTTCGACGTCAGCCAGCAGGAACGGCTGCTCGGCTCGCGGGCGTCGGCCGCGCCCTCGGAGCTGCGGACGCTGGCACACCATGTGAGCAACCGGATCTATGAGCGGGTTACGGGGATCCCCGGTATCTTCAACACCCGACTGGCCTTTGTGACGCGCACGGGCAGTGGCGAGGATGTTGAGTACCGGCTCAAGGTCAGTGACGTGGATGGGTACCGGGATCAGGTCCTGCTACGCTCCAGTGAGCCGATTCTGTCTCCGGAGTGGTCACCGGACGGTAAGGAGCTGGTCTACGCGTCGTTCGAGAGTGGTCGGCCTGCCATCTACCGGCAGGTGGTGAGCAGTGGCGAGCGGCGCCGGATCGCTCACTTCCGGGGGCTCAATTCGGCGCCGGACTGGTCGCCGGACGGGGAGTCGCTGCTTCTGACGCTGTCGAAGGACGGGAGCGCGGACATCTACGAGATGCCGCTGGACACACTGGAGCCGCGCCGGCTCACCCGCCACTATTCCATCAACACAGAGCCAAGCTGGTCACCGGACGGTGAACGCTTTGCCTTCACTTCCGACCGCTCGGGCAATCCCCAGGTCTACATCCAGTCACTGGGTGGTGGTGATCCCGAACGCCTGACCTTTGAGGGCAACTATAACGCCCATCCGATCTATGGGCCGGAGGGCGAGGAAATCTTCTACATTCACCAGGCCGACGGGCGCTTCCTGCTCGGCTCGGTGGATCTGGAGACCGGTGAGGAACGTGTGCTCTCCGGCTCCGAGATTGACGAGGCACCTGCTATGGCGCCCAATGGGCGTCTGGTGCTCTACGTCACCAATGCCGGCGGACGGACGGGAGCGTTGGAGATGACCACCGTTGACGGGAATGCGCGTTTCACGCTGCCTGTCAGGCACGATGGCATCCGCGATCCCGCCTGGTCACCGCTGGCTGAGTAGATCCTGATGTTTGCAGTATTATCAGGAACATCATACATTAAACGTAATCCAAAACCGGAAAACCAAAAAGGAAGGCCAATGACCGATCTTCTCAAGAACCGTGTACTGATGCTGGGCTTTGCCCTGCTCTTCGTAGCGGGTTGCAGTTCAACAGCAACCGAACCGGAGGGCTCCGGGGCCAACGGTATGGATGAGACGGATATGGAGCAGCAGAGCGATTCCGATGCTGACACCAGTGATGCCTACGGTGCTGGTGACGGCAGCGGCGTCTCTGAAGAGGCCATGACGGCGGAAGAGCGCGCGCGGAAGTCTCTGGAGCAGGCGAAGGAAAAAGCCATGCAGGCTGCTTCCACCATCTATTTCGATTTCGACAGCTCCGAGATCCGTCGCGAATCCCAGTCCATTCTGGAAGCGCACGCGGCATACCTGGCTGAAGACGATGACGTCACCGTCGTGCTCGAAGGTCACACCGACCAGCGTGGCAGCCGTGAGTACAACATGGCCCTGGGTGAGCGCCGTGCGGAATCCGTGGCCCGCTTCCTGCGTGTGAACGACGTGTCCTCTGACCAGATCGAGACCGTCAGCTACGGCGAGGAGCAGCCCGCGGTTGAAGGCAACAACGAAGAAGCCTGGGCTGAGAATCGTCGGGTTGAGATCAACTACGAATAAGCCCATGCGGAGTCTGTTGACAGCAGGCCTGATCCTGGCAGTGGTCGGAGCCTCTCCGGCCATTGCCCAGGATGACGGCGAAGCACCGCTGGTTTCCGGGGGTGACCCGGAACGTTCAGGGGGGAGTTCTGCCGGTGAGCTGTTTTTCCTGGTTGAGGATCTGAGGGTGGAAGTGCAGCACCTGCGCGGCCAGCTCGAGGAAACCACCCATCAGGTGAAACGCCTCAGGCAGCAGGCCCGTGAACGTTACATTGATCTCGACGAGCGACTGGTTGACCTCAATTCACGTCTGTCCGAGCTGGAAGAGGGCTCCGGGGAAACCAAAGACGGTGAGACTGCCAGTGACAGCGGTAATGACGGCGATGGAAACGGAAACACGGAATCCACGTCCTATCGCCAGCCTGATAAGGCTGAGCGTGAAGCCTATGCCTCGATCCAGTACCTGATCCAGGAAGAGCAGGACTATGAGGCCGCCATTGACGAGATCTACAGTTTTCTTGAGGAGTACCCGGAAGGGGATCTGAGCGTTAATGCCTATTACTGGCTGGGGGAGCTCTACCTGAGTCAGGGCAAGCATGAGCAGGCACAGCAGGCGTTCACGATCGTCACCTCGAAACACGGATCCCATCGCAAGGCACCGGACGCGCTGTTCAAGCTTGCGGTTGCCCATGATCGTGCCGGTAACAGCGAACAGGCCCGCAGAATTCTGGATCAGCTCGGAGAGCGTTACCCGGAATCCGAGGCTGCTGCCCTGGGACGTGAATACCGCAATGAAATGGGTTGATTCGAACGGGTTGCGAAAACCGAAAATTTAAGTACCATATGCGCCTCGTTTGGGTCGTTAGCTCAGTTGGTAGAGCAGTTGGCTTTTAACCAATTGGTCGCAGGTTCGAATCCTGCACGACCCACCACTATTTGTCGCTTCCCGGTTTTGTCAGGGGTCGTTAGCTCAGTTGGTAGAGCAGTTGGCTTTTAACCAATTGGTCGCAGGTTCGAATCCTGCACGACCCACCATTCCCACCCCCCGCTTTAACCCCCGCAGCCCGGCCGTTTGTATCCGACCATTGAAAAATGCGGGTGACAGAGGCATAAACGGGTAGGAGACAACCTTTAAACGGCTTACTCAAAGGGTGGTCAGAGTCCATGACGTACAGGCAGGACCGCATTCTGGTTCAGGAACATCTGGCGCACGAACAGGAAGCGCCAACGCTCGGCAGCGCCGAGGCGGAGGAACTGCGCACTGCGATCCGGCGTGAGCTTGAGGCGCAGGATGCGGTCCTGGTGGCTCATTACTATACCGATCCCCTGATCCAGTCGCTGGCTGAGGAGACGGGTGGCTGTGTCGCGGATTCACTGGAAATGGCCCGTTTCGGTAACGCGCATCCGGCTTCGACACTGGTGGTCGCCGGGGTGCGTTTCATGGGTGAAACCGCCAAGATCCTGAATCCGGAGAAGCGGGTGTTGATGCCGACTCTGGAGGCAACCTGCTCGCTGGACATCGGGTGCCCGGCCGATGAATTCGCGGCCTTCTGTGACCAGCATCCGGAAAGAACCGTGGTGGTGTATGCCAACACCTCGGCGGCGGTCAAGGCACGCGCCGATTGGGTTGTGACCTCCAGCTGCGCGGAGGCCATTGTTGATTACCTGGACTCGAAGGGTGAAACCATCCTGTGGGCGCCGGATAAACATCTGGGCGCCTACATCCAGCGCTCAACCCAGGCGGATATGCTGCTCTGGGACGGCTCCTGCATCGTGCACGAGGAGTTCAAGGGGCAGGGCGTTGAGGATCTGCGGGCCACCATGCCCGGAGCCGTGGTCCTGGCGCATCCGGAATCGCCGGCGGCCGTGGTTGAGCAGGCGGATGTTGTCGGCTCCACGTCCCGGCTGATTGAAGCGGTGCGGACCATGGACGCTGAGGACTTCATCGTGGCCACGGACAGCGGTATCTTCCACAAGATGCATGAAATGGCCCCGGAGAAAAACCTCATCGAAGCGCCCACCGCCGGGCAGGGCGCAACCTGCCGCAGCTGTGCCCATTGCCCCTGGATGGCGATGAACGGTCTGGATAACGTGCTGCGCGTGCTGCGCAAGCAGGATGAAGAAATCCATGTGGATGCCGCCACGCGGGAGAAAGCGCTCATCCCGCTGCAGCGCATGCTGGACTTTACTTCTGACCGCCAGCTCCAGGTGGCCGGTAACGCCTGAGGCTCCCTCTCAGCGCTGGCGGTTGGCACTGACCTGCCGGTTGGCCTCTTCCAGTCGGTCCCTGAGCAACGCCTTGCGGGTGTGGTTGGCCGGCGCCCGTTCCAGTGCCTGGCGGAACTGACGTGCCGCCGCCTCCGCATCTCCCAGAAGCAGCAGCCGTTCGCCCCGGGCGCGATGAACCTCGATCAGGTTGCCCGCACGCCCGGCGGCCTCGGAAAGGTCGTTCCAGAGCGTGGCGTCCCCGCCGTAATCCCGGGTCAGCTTCTCGTAGAGCCGTGCTGCGGCTTCCGGTTCGTTCAGCTCCATGCGGGTATCCGCCAGTGTCCGGCTCAGGGTCAGGTTGCCAGGGTGGCGCTGGAGGTGGCGCTCGAGCAGTTCCGCAGCTTCACCGGCCCGGCCATCGCCGCGCAGAGCCCTTGCCAGTTCCGCGACCAGGAAGATGTCGCCCTCGTAGTCCTCCAGCAGTTTCCTGAGATGCGGAATCGCCTCGCCCGCCCGGTCAGCGGCAATCAGTGCGGCTGCCAGGCCGTGGCGTGCCGCATCAGCCTCAAGCCCGGTCTGTGCCGCCTGTTTTTCCCGGAAGCGTGATATGAAGGCTTCCGGGTCCTCGCCGTGGTGCAGTCGGACCCGGTTGCGCACCAGGTGGTAGGCGAGCCGTTCGTCGTAACGGTCCCTGTCCCGGAAATCGGAAACCCGTGCCCGCGTATCCGCAACCCGGGATTCGGTGAGCGGATGGGTCGAAAGGTATTCCGGTGGGCGGTTCCCCTGCAGCCGGGCCTGGCGCAGCATACGCTCGAACATGGCTGGCATGCCCGCCGGGTCGTAGCCGGCCCGGGCCATGATCTCGATGCCAAGGCGGTCAGCCTCCTGCTCATGGGCGCGGCTGTGTCGCAGCATCTGGTCGATGGCCAGTGCCTGGGTGCCGGCAATGGCGGCAATACCGGCTTCCGAGCCGGTTGCAGCGGTGAGGATGAGACCGGCCAGCATGCCGGCAATGGTCAGGGGGGTGCTGCGTTCCTGCTGTTCCAGGCGGCGGGCGTAATGGCGCTGGCTGAGGTGAGCGATTTCGTGAGCCACCACGCCCGCGAATTCATGTTCTGTCTCGGCGGTGCGCAGCAATCCGGTGTGGATCCCGATGATGTTGCCGGGGACGGCGAAGGCATTGAGTGACGGTTCGTTAATGATCACGGGTGTGATGTCCCTGTCCTGCAGGGGGGCGTGAGGAATCATCCGGTGCAGGGTATCCTCGAAGTACTCCCGGAGCATGGGGTCCGATACCAGGGGGGCGCTGCGACGCAGCTGGGTGAGCACCTGCTGCCCTATGGCGCGCTCCTTCTGGCCCGCGATCAGCCCGCCACTGCCAATGGCCGGCAGTCTGTTGTCCTCGGCCGGTAGAGCCGGCAGGGCGATCAGGCAGAGGATCAGGAAAAAGACAATGGCGCGTCGCATGCTTTAACAATGCCAGATCGGAGGGGGTGGGTACAGGCGGTCACTCTCCGGTTTAACGCGCCATCCATGCTAGGATATCGGCCAGCGTCAAACCGAACGGAACCAGCCCATGAGCGACAGCGTGGACCAGCATCTTGATGCCAGCGGTCTGCAGTGCCCAATGCCTCTGCTCAAGACCAAACTCTGTCTCAATGGCATGAGTCCCGGTCAGTGCCTGCGGGTTGTTGCCACGGATCCGGGGTCAGCCCGGGATATCCCCGCCTTTCTCGCCCTCTCGAGCCATCAGCTTGAGCACCAGGAGGAGGGCGACGGCCACTGGGTCTTTGTCATCCGGTGCGGCCCCGCCAGTACGGGGGGGCAGGGCTGATGGTCCGGATACTGCGTGATTTCACCGCGCGTTACTTCTCGAATGAAGAAGCCCTCATCATCGTTCTGCTCCTGGCAGCCTCTTTCCTGGTGGTCGCGTTTCTCGGGCGGGTTCTGGCGCCCTTCATCGCCGGCATCATCATCGCGTATATCCTGCAGGGACTGGTTGCCAAGCTCTGTCGTCTGGGGGTGCCGCATCTGCTGTCCGTCACCCTTGTGTTCGTGTTTTTCATCGGCCTGTTCATCGCCTTCATCCTGGGCCTGCTTCCCCTGGTCTGGGGGCAGGTGTCCGGCCTGGCGTCGGAACTGCCCAGAATGATGCGGGCAGCCCAGCAGTACATTGAGACCCTGCCGCAGGAATACCCGCAGCTGGTCTCCATGGAAGAGGTCAATACCCTGTTCCGGCAGGTGACGGCGGAAATGGGCCAGATCACGCAATGGCTGGTGTCGCTCTCGCTCGAGAGCATTCCCGGACTCATCACGCTGCTGGTCTATCTGGTGCTGGTGCCGATACTGGTGTTCTTCTTCCTCAAGGACCGTCGGCTGATCCTGGAACGTCTCGGCAGCTTCCTGCCCCAGCAACGGCCGTTGATGGATCGCATCTGGCGTGAGGTGAACATACAGTTCGCCAATTTCGTCCGGGGCAAGGCCATAGAGATCCTGATCGTCGGGGGTGTCACCTACTTCGCCCTCAAGATGATCGGGCTGGAATACGCAGCACTTCTGAGTCTGCTGGTCGGTTTCTCAGTGGTCATTCCCTATGTGGGCGCCGCCGTGGTGACCATTCCCATTGCCATGGTGGGGCTGTTCCAGTTCGGTTGGAGCGAGGAGTTCTTCTGGCTCATGGTGACCTACCTGATCATCCAGGCGCTGGATGGCAATGTGCTGGTACCACTGCTTTTCTCCGAGGTCGTGGATCTGCATCCGGTCACCATTATGCTGGCGGTTCTGGTGTTCGGTGGCATCTGGGGCATGTGGGGGGTGTTCTTCGCCATCCCGCTGGCGATTGTGCTCAATGCCATCATGAAAGCCTGGCCGGTCCATGAAAGCCCCGGGACAACAGAAACCTGATGGCGCGGCGCAGCTCTTGTCTCGCCCTGATGCCGCGATTACCATTGCCCTTTTAACCGGTTCGGAGCGGATATGATCACTGGGAGTCTGGTTGCGCTGGTAACCCCAATGGACGCCGAAGGGCGTATCGACTGGGAATGCCTGGATAAACTGGTGGACTATCACGTCGATGCCGGTACGAGCGCCATTGTGGCCGTGGGTACGACCGGTGAGTCCTCAACGCTGAAGCCGGATGAGCACATCAGTGTGATCCGCCGGGTGGTGAATCATGCCAATGGCCGGATTCCGGTCATTGCCGGCACGGGTGGCAACTCCACCCATGAGGCGGTGGACCTGACCCGTGAGGCGGCCGAGATCGGTGTGGATGCCTGCCTTCTGGTGGTGCCGTACTACAACAAGCCCACCCAGGAGGGGCTCTACCAGCACTTCCGTACCGTGGCCGAGGCAGTCGACGTCAACCAGATCCTGTACAACGTGCCCGGCCGCACCTCCTGTGACATGCTCAACGAGACCACGAACCGCCTGGCCGACATTCCCAATATCGTTGGCATCAAGGATGCGACGGGTAATGTCAGCCGCGGGGAAGAGCTGGTTCGGATGGTGGGTGACCGTATCGCGGTCTATTCCGGGGACGACGGGACCTCGCTGGAACTGATGCTGCGCGGTGGCAGTGGCAACGTCTCGGTGACGGCCAATGTGGCACCGAAGCTGATGGCACAGACCTGTGCCGCCGCAGTGAGCGGCGATGAGGCGGAAGCCCGCCGGCTGGACGAGATTCTGACCCCTCTCAACCGCAAGCTGTTCCTGGAAGCCAACCCGATTCCGGTGAAGTGGGCCATGTGGGAGATGGGGCTGATCGGGCCGGGCATACGCCTGCCGCTGACGCCCCTGAGCGAGGAATACCGCGAGGATGTGCGCGAAGCACTCAGGGCTTCAGGATGCCTCTGAACCAGACAAACCGCCGACTGCGCCTGACAGCTGCCATAGCCGTTCTGCCACTTGCGGGTGGCTGCGGCCTGTTTCCGGACAGGTCGCTGGATTACCGTGAGGAACCGCTGGGCGAGCCGCTCCAGGTGCCGGAAGACCTTTCCAGGGCATCTTTCGAGAGTGAGTACGTGATTCCGCAGGTCCGCGGTGATGCCACCGTGGAGCAGGACGGGGAGTTTGAGATCCCGCGCCCGCCGGATCTGACCGGCCAGATCATGGAAAACAACTACCAGGTTTCCCGCTCCGGCGATCTGAGCTGGTTGATTGTCAATGATGTGCCGGGCCGCGTCTGGCCCGCCATTTCGGATTTCCTGAACGACCGTGGGGTTGAGGTGGCCTATGGCGATCCGCGCGCGGGCGTGCAGCAGAGCGGGGTTCTCAACCGTTCGGCCCGGGTCCGTGAGTGGCTCGGGATTGATCGGCTGGATCAGGAGCGCCCTCTGATTCTGCAGGTGCGGGTTGCGTACGGTGTTCAGAGCCGCAGCACCGAAGTCCAGGCCCGGCTGCGGGTTGTGGAGGGCAGCCCCGGGGAACGCCTGGAGTGGCGTGAAGACGTTGAGTATGCCGGGCGTGAACAGAGAGTGCTCAAGGACCTGGCGGATTACCTGGAAGCCAATGCGGATACCAAGACGTATTCCCGTGTGGCGCTGGATCTGCCCCGTGATGAACGCGTCAATCGTGATCGTGAAGGCGGAGAGACACAGGCGCTGGAGCTTGATCTGGCCTTTGATCGCAGCTGGGCCGAGGTGGAGCAGGTGCTGGGCAGCATGGAGCTGACCGTGGTGGACCGTAACCGCAGCGAGGGCGTCTGGTATCTGGATCTGCGTACCGAGGAACAACGCAGTCGTGGCTGGTGGCTCTGGCGTTATCAGGCGGAGGCCGAAATCAATGCGGAACTGCGGCTGCAGCAGAGCACAGGGGGTTACCGGCTCACCCTCGTTCCCCGTGAGACTCTGGAACAGGCGGATCGCCCCGCACAGGTGCTCGACAGCCTGTACGAAAGCCTGCGCTGAGCAGCTGCCCTGTCAGCCTGTGAGGCCTGCCTGAAGGCCGGCGACTGTCAGGCCGGCCACCAGGGACAGGCCCATGGGGACCGCGACCCGGGTGCCCAGGGCTGCTGGGCCGATCACGCCCGCCATTCCGGCTTTCACGATATTGTTCACGGCCGAGGCCAGAACGATGCCGATCACGGCAGTCTCCGCGGTGATGGCCGACTGGGACATACGCGTCAGTGACAGGGTGATGGCGTCCACGTCTGCAATGCCTGAGACGGTGGCCAGCGCATAGACGCCCGCATCACCGAACCATGCCTTGAGCCACTGCCCGACCAGCAGGATCAGCGTGAGCAGGAAACCGAACAGCAGCGCCGGCTTAAGGTCCAGCGGGTTGCGGTTGAGGATGGGCTGATCCACGTTCAGTGCGGCCCGGTTGCGGTGCCAGATGAGAACAGCTGGAACGTAGAGCAGTAACGCCATGGCCAGAACGGGCTGAACCAGGCTCGGCAGCAGGGCCGGGTTGATCACGGCGCAGTAGACCAGAATCCGTGGGAACATGGTACCGCAGGCGATCAGGATGCCGGCGGCCAGCTGTGGTGAGAGTGTCTGTGCGTCGCGTGCCTGGCGGGCGAACTGCAGCGTCAGTGCCGTCGATGAACTCAGGCCCGCGAAAAGGCTGGTAAAGAGAATCCCCTTACCGGTGCCGGCCACCCGGATGGCGAAGTAGCCTACGAAAGAGATGCTGGCAATCATCACCACCAGCCACCAGATTTCGTAGGGGTTGAGCACGCCGCCCGGGCCGAAGCCCTCATTGGGCAACAGCGGCAGCATCACCACGGAAATCAGCAGCAGCTTGAGCCCGGCATCCAGCTCACCGGCCTGGAGTTTGCCCAGCAGGCCGTGGATTTCCGCCTTGTTATCCAGAATGAGGGTGGTGACCACCGCCGCTGCGGCTGCCAGAGTGATATCCAGGCTCACGGCCATAACCCCGAAGCTGAAGGTCAGCATCAGTCCGATGGCGCCGGTGATGCTGTAATCGCCGCTGCGCGGTGCCCGGACCCAGTAGGCCAGCAGGTTCAGTGCTACCAGCCCCAGGAATACTGCGGGCAGAAGCCAGGGCGAGACCTCCCGGGCAAGCAACGCCGTGATACCACCGAGCAGACCGGTCAGCGCATGGGTGCGGATGCCGGCGATACGCTGGCCGGGATCACGGTCGCGAGCCTGCCACCCGCGCTGCAACCCCACCAGCATGCCCAGAAGCAGTGCCACCCCGAGGTGGAGGGCATCGCCATTGGCCGTGATAAACTCATTGAACAGTGACTGCATGCGGATCCTCCCTGCATGCAGAGTATAGGGGCCTGAGCGGTTACACGCATTGAGCAATCATGGCGTCGACTGGCGCTGATCGGCTATCATTCGCGCGTTCAGGGTCGGGTGCCGGCCCCGCAACCGCAATCTGGGAGAGCGTGATGGAAAAAGGCAGCGAACTCTACGCTGGCAAGGCGAAATCCGTATACCGGACGGACGATCCGGAGCGTTTCATACTGGCGTTCCGGGATGATACGTCCGCCTTCGACGGTGAAAAGGTCGCCCAGCTTGATCGCAAGGGGCGGGTTAATAACCTGTTCAATGCCTTCATCATGCAGAAGCTGGAGGACGCGGGCATTCCCACCCATTTCGAGCGTGTCCTGGCGCCCAATGAATCCCTGGTGCGTAACCTTGAGATGCTGCCGGTGGAGTGCGTGGTACGCAATTACGCTGCGGGCAGCCTGTGCCGGCGCCTCGGGGTCCAGGAAGGCCAGGAACTGTTGCCGCCGACCTTTGAGCTGTTTCTCAAGGACGACGCCCTCCACGACCCCATGATCAATGAATCCCTCGCGGAGACCTTTGGCTGGGCCCAGGCGGACGAGCTCAGGGAGATGAAGGAACTCACCTACGCGGTGAATCGTGTGCTCAAGCAGCTGTTCCTGGACGCGGGGATGCTGCTGGTTGATTACAAGCTGGAGTTCGGGCGTGCTGGCGGCGGTCTGGTGCTGGGTGACGAGTTCAGCCCGGACGGTTGCCGCATCTGGGATGCCGAAACCCGCCGTAAGATGGATAAGGACCGCTTCCGCCAGGACCTCGGTGATGTCATCGAAACCTATGAGGAAGTGGGGCGGCGCCTGGGGATCGACTTTGAAAGTGTCTGACTTCAGGTCGATACTGGGTGTGACTTTCTTCAAACGCCGACAGCAAGAGGATTCCGCAATGAAGACAACAACAAAAGCCGCTCTCGGTGCCCTGCTGATGACCAGTGCCGGCGCCGCCAATGCCGTGGTACCGCTGGTCGACGTGGATGTGACGGCAGGTTACTGGAATGCGGATGCGTCCGGGACTCTCCAGTCAGGAGGCGATCCGATCGATGTGGAGAATGACCTCGGTTACGACAGCGAGGGGCACAATAACTTCTCCATCCGTTTTGCCCATCCAGTTCCGGTGATTCCGAATCTGCGGCTGCGGTATAACGATATCGAGCACAAGGGTCAGGGAAAGATTGCCGAACAGTTTGAGGGGACAACCTACACCGGAGATGTCAGCAGTCGGGCCGACCTTACGCACTATGATTACACTGCGTTCTATACGGCACCTATCCCTGTTGTAACTCTGGATCTGGGTTTGAACGTAAAGCACTTCGATGGCGAGGTGTTCATTGAAGGGGATACGCCCACAGGCAACGAGACAGAAAGGGTCGAGGTGGATGAATTCCTCCCCATGGGCCACGTCCGAGCTGATGTGGATCTCCCCCTGACCGGCCTTGGCGCGGGCGCGGAGCTCAACTACATCTCCTATGACGGCGACTCGGCCACCGATGTGGAAGGCTACATCAGCTATAACGCTGATCCGGTCTATATTCAGGGCGGTTACCGCCAGTTTGATGTGGATGTGGACGCCTCCGGCGATCTCAACGTGGACACCGAGCTGAGCGGCCCCTTCGTACGCCTCGGCGTCGGCTTTTAATCAGGGAGAACGGAATTGCGGATACTGGTAACGGGAACGGCCGGGTTCATCGGCTCACACGTGGCCCATCGCTTGCTGGATCGCGGCGATGAGGTCATCGGCGTGGACAATGTCAATGACTATTACGACGTGTCCCTCAAGGAAGCCCGGCTGGCCCGGCTGACGCGCCGTGAAGGGTTCACGGAGGAGCGCCTGGACATCGCGGACCGCGAGGGCATGGCCCGGCTATTCAGCGAGTACCAGCCGCAACGGGTGGTGCATCTCGCCGCCCAGGCCGGTGTCCGCTATTCCATCGAGAACCCCAACGCCTATGTGGATGCCAACCTCGTTGGCCACATGAACATCCTTGAAGGGTGTCGCCACAATGGCGTGGAGCATCTGGTCTACGCCTCCAGCAGTTCGGTCTACGGGGCCAACGAGAGCATGCCGTTCTCGGTCCACGACAACGTGGATCATCCGCTCAGTCTCTATGCGGCCTCCAAAAAGGCCAACGAGCTGATGTCGCACACCTACAGCCATCTCTACCGGCTTCCCACCACCGGCCTGCGGTTCTTCACCGTCTACGGGCCCTGGGGCCGGCCGGACATGGCGCTGTTCATCTTCACGAAGCGGATCCTGAACGGCGAACCCATCGACGTGTTCAACCACGGTCATCACCAGCGGGACTTCACCTACATTGATGACATCGTGGAGGGCGTGATCCGCACGCTGGACCACGTGGCCACCCCGAACCCGGAATGGAGTGGGGCGGACCCGGATTCAGGCACCAGCAACGCGCCCTACCGGCTCTACAACATCGGCAGCAACAATCCGGTTGAGCTTTCCCGGTTCATCGAGGTGCTGGAAGAGTGCCTGGGCCGCAAGGCGGAAAAGAACTACCTGCCGATGCAGCCCGGAGACGTACCCGCCACCTATGCCGATGTCCAGGATCTGATCGAGGATGTGGGCTATCGGCCGGAGACCCCAGTGGAAACCGGGATCCGCAACTTCGTGGACTGGTACCGGGACTTCTACCAGGTCTGAACCACTCAGTAGCCGGTGACCCAGCCCAGCACCGGCGCTGCCACCAGCCATACCCAGAGCGCGATCAGCAGAAGTGTGATGCCACTCAGCCAGGCGCCCGCATGGGCCATCTGGCCGACGCTGATGCGTTCGCTGCTGAAGATGATGGCATTCGGCGGCGTGGCGACCGGCAGCATGAACGCGCATGAGGCAGCCATAGCCACAGGCACTGTCAGGTGGATCAGCGACAGATCCTGAGCAAGCGCAAATGAAGCGGTCAGAGGCAGCATGGTCGCGGCCGTGGCGGTGTTGCTGGTGACATGGCTCAACGTCATGATCAACGCCGCCACCGCGAGCATCAGTAGCAGAAGCGGCCAGTCCGCCATCCCGGAAAGCAGTTCCGCGGCCGCGGCTGCCAGGCCACTGGACTCAATGGCCGACCCCAGTGCCAGCCCGCCTCCCACCAGAATCAGGACACCCCAAGGCAGATTGCGTGCCTGCTCCCAGCTCAGCAGAAAGCTCGGGCGGCGCCAGTCGGACGGTATAAGGAACAGCAGCAGGGCGCCGGTGATGGCGATGCCCGCATCCGTGAGCTGTAGCGATTGGAAGAGAGTGTCGAGAAGCGGGCGCGTGAGCCAGGCCAGCGCCACCAGAAGAAACACGACCGCAACCATGACCTGCGGGAGCGTCATTGGGCCGAGGCTGTGGCGTTCCCGGTCCAGCAGGGATTCAAGCCCGTCAATGGGAGTGTGGCCCGGCTGGTAGAGCTTCCGGGTAAGAAGCCACCAGGCGGTCGCCAGCAGCGTGAGCGCCAGAGGTAAGGCAACGGCCATCCAGGAGAGGAAGGTGATATCCAGATTATGGCTGTCCCTCAGATAACCCGCCAGAAGGGCATTGGGCGGCGTACCGATGAGCGTTGCCATGCCCCCGATATTCGCCCCCATTGCGATGCCGAGCAGCAGCGCTACGTTCAGACTCTGATGGTTGTGGTCCTGATCGCTTTCTTCCACCAGAGTCAGCACAGAGAGCCCGATGGGCAGCATGAGTGCGGCGGTGGCGGTATTGCTGACCCACATGCTGAGAAGGGCCGTTGCCGTCATGAAGCCGCCAACAACGCGATCCGGGCGGGTTCCTGAGAGACTGAGAACGAGCAGTGCCAGACGCCGGTGGAGATTCCAGCGCTGGATGCCCTCCGCCAGCAGGAAGCCACCCAGGAAGAGGAACACCAGAGGGTTGGCATAGGAAGCCGCCGCCTGATCAATGGGGGCCACATTCATCAGGGGAATCAGGGCAACAGGCAGCAGGGCGGTAACGGCAATGGGCAACGCCTCGGTCACCCACCAGATGGCCATGAGAAGGGTCAGTGCGAGCACGCGCCAGCTGGCCATATCCATGGAATCCGGCGGCCCCGCGATGAGCAGACCCGCGAACACCAGCGGACCGAGCACAAACCCCAGCTGCAATCGCCAGTGACTGAGCCGCGCCAGAAGCGTGGGTTCCGTGGAGGTGAGGGCCGTTTCAGAGCGTGAGAACCAGTGTTTCATGGCGCCATTGAAGCGCATCACACCGCCGGATGCCAGCGCAATCAGCCGTCATGGTTGACCAGCTCGGGCCGGATCGCTATATTACGCACCCTGTCGCGCACAGCAGGACCGTAGCTCAGTTGGTTAGAGCGCTGCCTTGACATGGCAGAGGTCGGCGGTTCGAATCCGCCCGGTCCTACCATTTGATTCCCTCCCCCTCCGTTTTCAGTTCGATCCCGCTGACTGACGCCTATAACAGGTTATATCGCGTATTCATTCATGGCTCGCTGGGCCAGGTGGCCTAACGACTGTCACCCTGATCGGAAGTGGCGAGTGTGTTCAGGCATACGTCTATGTGCTGAAGGCGGCTGATCAGGATCCTGCCCAGGTTTGACAACCTTCGATTTCCCTGTCTAAGTAGAAATGCGAACAGATCGTCGTAATACGAACAAATTACAGTTGAGAACGGCATGTCAGAAACACAGCACGTTTAGAAGGGGACAACCATGAGAGTGGCTTTCCGAACACTTGACTACGTGGAAGACATCACCTCGAAGGGCCGGTGTAAGTATCAGGCATACGCCTTTTGGAACGGAATGGCCAGGCGCTTTTCCATCCCGGCAATGCTGCTCGCTCTGCTAGTCCTGTTCTGTGTACCATCCGCGATCGCCCAGAATACCCCTGGTAACCAGACCGCTCTGCCCGGGCCGTCGGAAGATCTGCTCGGTCAGCTGGAGGGAATCTACAAGGACCTTCATGCCAATCCCGAGTTGGCGTTCCAGGAGGAGCGCACTGCCGGTATTGCCGCTGATTGGCTGAACGATTATGGGTATGAGGTAACGGAGGAGGTTGGCCGAACGGGGGTGGTTGGCGTCCTGCGTAACGGCGACGGCCCCACGGTGTTACTTCGTGCCGACATGGATGCCTTGCCGATGGCTGAGAACACAGGCCTGCCTTACGCCAGCGACAAGACCGTAACCAGAGAGTCCGGACAGACAACCCCGGTTGCACACTCCTGTGGCCATGACATGCACGTGACCTGGCTGATGGGGGCGGCACGCATCCTCGCTGAGAACACAGATCAGTGGAATGGAACGGTGCTGGCCGTATTTCAGCCAGCGGAGGAAACCGGCGAAGGGGCTCGCGCCATGATCGAAGATGGCATGGTCGACCGGTTCCCGGCACCGGACGTGGTGCTGGGCCAGCACGTACTGCCTATGCCCGCGGGTCAGGTGGGAACGCGGTCCGGGGCTTTTTTGTCCATGTCGGACACAATGGAGGTGACCCTTTTCGGGCGCGGTGGCCACGGTTCATCACCTGGGACAACAGTGGATCCGGTGGTGATGGGAGCCGCCTCCGTGATGCGCCTGCAGAGCGTTGTCTCGCGTGAGATTGGGATGAGCGACGATGCCGTGGTCACGGTTGGCTCGCTCCAGGCCGGAAGCAAGGCGAACATTATCCCCGAAAAGGCGGTTCTCAAGATCAATACCCGCACGTATGACGAGCAGGTGCGCGAAACCGTGCTGTCTTCGATCAAACGCATCATCAGGGCCGAGGCAACTGCATCAGGGGCACCCAAGCCGCCTGCCTTCGATATGCAGGGGCACTTCCCTCTGACCCTCAATGATGACGAGGCGACACGCAAAGTGGTGGATGCTGTCGATGCTCGTCTTGATGGGCAGAGTGTGAAAACAATCGGGCGCCAGTCCGCAAGCGAGGATTTCAGTGTCTTCGCCCGCGCGTGGGACGTGCCTTCAGTATACTGGGCTGTTGGTGGCATCGACCGGGAAAGCTATGCCAAAGCCAGAAAAGCAGGTGAGATGAACGAACTTCCTTCCAACCATTCGCCCGAATTTGCGCCGGTCATTGATCCTACCCTGCGAGTCGGCGTCGAGGCGATGCTCGCCGCGGCTGGATCCTGGTTGACGTCCCCTGACGAGGAGCCCTGACGTTGGGCAGTGGGCTCGCGGAACAGGGCTGCGAGCCGCATCTGCGTTTTAACATCCCAAACTCCAGTCTGCCGCTCTTCTGCATGGAGCGGCTCATCACCTGTCCGACCACTGGAAGAAGGCCCGACCGCAGCTGTTTCAGCATGTCCATGGAGAGGGCATCGCGCCGCTCGGTGTCATCCAGGGTCAGGCGCAGGATGCCTTGGCCGCCTGTTTTTCGGCGACGTAGTACACCCAGCCGATGCTGTCGGCCTCGGCCTGGTCCACCCAGAACTGCAGGGCCTGCGAGGTGGCGTCGACCACGTCCCGGCCCACACGGTGCTCGAATTCCACGCGTCGACGTTCCAGTTCGGACCGTACCCAACCGTAGGACAGCGCGACATTGAGCGACCAGTCCTCGTGGCGCTGGATGGTAAAGCCGAGGTTGGTCAGGGCGTGCTCGTAATCGCTGTCGTCCCACATCTCGGGCGCGCCCACGCGCTCATAGATGCGACGGCGGTCGGTCTCCGGTGTCCCCTTGCGGACCAGAAGTTCTGAGAAAACCAGCTTGCCGCCGGGCTTGAGGACACGATAGGCTTCCTGCAACACCTTGTACTTATCGGCGGCATGCAGGAAAGCCTCCTGTGACCAGTAGACGGAGAAGCTCTCCGCTTCGTGGGGCAGGGCATGGAAGTCCGCCCAGGCGAAATCGACCCTGCTGTCGAGGCCCGCTTCGCGGGTGAGTTCACGACCCCATTCGAGTTCCTTTTCGGAAATGTTGGTCGCAAGCACGGAGCAGCCGTACTCGCGCGCCAGGTAACGCGCCATGGCGCCATAGCCGCAACCCACATCGAGCACCCGGTCGCCGGCACTGAGGCCCAGGTTTTCGCTCATGGTGCGGTTGGTGCGCTCCATGGCCGTGGGCAGATCCTCGTTCGTGTCCGCGAACAGGCCCATGTGGATGTTCTCGCCCCAGATGTCCTTGTAGATGGCATTGGCGGCGCCGTCGTAGTAGTCGCGCGTCTTCGCCACCACGTCTTCAATTGCAGTGTTCATGGTTGTCCTCCGGATTGGTCGGATTGACGGAAAGCCCCGGGTGTGGACCCGGGGTGGTCAAAGCGGAAGCTGTGTTCAGGCTTTCGGCTTGAGCGCGATCTGCTGGACGAAATCCACGTCATTGCGGTCAAAGGGCCTCTCGAAATCACCGTACTGCGTCACATTGCTAAAGCCGGTCTGTTCCAGAAGCTCGGACATGTAGTCCTGGCGTAGCGGGAACATGTTGAGCTGGAAGTGCGCGCCGTCGGCGAATCTGTACTCGAAACGCGCCAGCGTTGACGTCAGCTCGGCGGGGTAGGCTTCCACGCCCTTGCCGGTGTAGTAGTGCTCGTGCTTGGAGCTGTAGCCGCCGTCGAGCATGGAGTCATAGTTGCGGTGGTCGATGATGATGATCCCACCGGGGCGCAATACCCTGTAGAAAGCCTGCAGGGCCTGCACGCGGGCCTCGTGCTCGAACAGGTGAGTGAAGGAGTTGCCCAGGCACACCAGGGCGTCAAAGCGTTCCTCGCCCAGTTCCTCATCCAGCTTGACCCAGTCGGCCACCTGGCTGTGCGCGAAGGTCACGCCCATCTTGCTGGCGTTCTCGCGTGTGCGGGCGAGCATGTTCTCCGAGCCGTCGGTGGCGGTCACCTCGAGGCCGGAGCGGACCAGATTGATGCTGTTGAAGCCGGTGCCGCTGGCGACATCCACTACGTTGCTCGCGCCGGCCTCCTTTAGCAGCTTCTCGTAGAAGCCGCCCTCGGATGCGGTACGGCCTTCCCAGCCCACAAGGTCGTCCCAGTAATCGACGAAGTCGGGTGTGTACTGGCCGTATTGATTGCCGGTTCCGAGATTCTGAATAGTCATCTTACCTCCGTTGGTTTCGACGGTCCGTCCGTCAACGAGGTGTAGTCTGGCGGTGATCCGGTTATCATTACAGATTCAATGGACGAGTGATGTATCGGTACAGTTTTGTATTTAAACCAACTGTACCGATTGAAGGGGGCGGTAACTGCCATGAATGATGCAACGGAACCCTGGCGCTACGAGACGGTGGCAAATGCACTGGAAGCCCAGATCGAGGCGGGAACCTGGGGTGCCGGCGCGCGACTGCCGGGAATGCGCAAGCTGGCGACCCAGTTCGGAGTCAGTGTTTCCACCATCGTCTCCGCTGAGCAGCTGCTGGAGGATCGGGGGGTGATCGAGGCGCGCCCGCGTTCAGGCTACTACGTGCGCGAACTACCATGGCAGCCACCCGAGGCGCCGGAACGATCCACGCCCGAGAGCGCCCCCACGGCGGTGACCGGGCAGGAGTTGGTGTTGCAGGTGGTCAAGGCGGCCAACGCGCCGGACCAGGTACGCTTGGGCGCGGCGGTGCCTGACGCCAGTTTTCTGCCCGCGCATGCGCTTCAGCGCTGTTTCGCCGGGGTGGCGAGGAACTGGGGCGATCGTGCTCTGGAATACGCCTTTCCGCCTGGACCGCCGGAGTTGCGCCAGCAGATCGCCCAGCGCATGGCCGATGCCGGCTGCCAGCACGCGCCCGAGGAGATCATCATCACCAATGGAGCCCAGGAGGCTCTTGCCCTGTCATTGCGGGTTGTGGCCAATCCCGGTGATGTGATCGCGATTGAGTCACCGACTTTCTACGGCCTTCTCCAGACCATCGAGGCCCAGGGGCTGCGCACGCTGGAGATTCCCACGGATCCCGACGAGGGCATTGCGCCCGAGGCGCTGGCTCTGGCGCTCGATCAATGGCCAGTCGCCGCCGTTATGGTGATGCCCAACTTCGGCAACCCTCTGGGGCACTGTGCGTCGGAGGAGCGCAAGCAGGCTCTGGTGGAGCTCTGCGAGGCCCGGCAGGTACCGCTGATCGAGGACGATGTCTACGGCGATCTCAGCTTCGAGGCACCGCGCCCCTGGGCGGCCAAGGCGTATGAAACCAGTGGTGGGGTGCTCTACTGTGGTTCTTTTTCCAAGACGCTCTCGCCCGGGCTGCGTCTGGGGTGGGCTGTGCCCGGGCGTTTCCATGAGCGGTTGGAGTACCTCAAGTACGCCCACAGTGCGGCCACCCCCGCCTGGCCCGGCTTTGCCGTGACGGATTTGCTGGAACGCGGGGGCTATGATCGCTACCTGCGTCGCGTGCGCAGCGACTATGCACGGGCGGTGGAGGCCATGCGCCGGGCCGTGGCACGCTACTTTCCGGCAGGCACCCGGACGACCCGGCCCGTGGGTGGCTTCGTGCTCTGGGTGGAACTCCCCGAGAGCGTCGACGCCATCCAGCTCTACCGTCGAGCGCTTGCGGAGCGTATCAGTATTGCCGCCGGGCCCATGTTTTCCCCGACGGGCAGGTTCCAGCGCTGTATTCGGCTCAATTGCGCCCAACCCCGGGATGCGCGTCTGGAACGTGCTCTGGCTCGCCTTGGAGAGCTTGCCGGTGATCTGGCCTCAGCGGTCTGAATCAGTTCCATGAAGGAGGTTGTTATCCTCTGTTTACGCATTAACGATTGTTTGGTCGGGTAATTCGATAAATCGATCATGTGGTGGTAGTCTGGCAACTACAGTTCATGTGCCGATCGGGTAACGACATGCAACAGATGACAGCGGAAAAACAACGCGAGCTTGGCGCAGCAGGTCTGCGCGCCTATCCCAATGTGGCACGGGCATGGGGTTTGACGGAATCGCAGGCTGCGCGGTTGCTGGGGACTCCAGAGAGTACCTATCGGCGCTGGAAACGCCAGCCTGAGCGCGCAAGCTTGGATGTCAATCATCTTGAGCGGTTGTCGTTAATCCTTGGGATCTACAAGAATCTGCATATTCTGCTCCCGCGTGAGGATGCGGCAGACACTTGGGTAAAGCGCCCCAATAGCAATCCGCTGTTCGAGCAGCAGACGCCACTTGACCGGATGCTGTCGGGGCAGGTCGCTGATCTGGTGGCAGTGCGGCAGCATCTGGATGGTGCCCGTGGCTGGTGAGCTGGATCAGTTCCCGGTATCGCCCGTCCACTGGCCACGCTCTTATCGGATCGTACCCGCGCGCTTTCCGCCTGTTGCCCTGTTTGAAGGAGTTGCGGGCAGTCCCGATGACCTGGATGCCTTGAACGAACTTGAGGGATTGACCTCCAGCCGGCTACGGGAAGAGGCAGGGGAGATCCACCTGATCCAGCAGCAGGATCGGCGGTTCGGTCCGGGATGGTCCCCTGTGATGGCGGCACTGTGCTATCCGCGGGCGAGCCGATTTACCGAGGGCGTTTTCGGCGTCTACTACTGCGCAGATAGCGAGCGTACTGCGGTTGCCGAGACACGCTATCACCGGGAGCGTTTTCTGGCCGAATCCGGCGAGCCGCCGATGGCGATTGAAATGCGCGTCTATATTGCTGAACTCCAGGCTCCGTTGGTTGATCTGCGCTCTGATGCGGACAACGCTGCCCCGTATCTCGATCCGGAGAACTACGCAGCTGCTCGTCACCTCGGCGGAGTGGCTCGCAGCCACGGCCATTTTGGGTTGGTGTATCCCAGCGTAAGGGATCCAGAGGGGGGTGACTGCGCTGCTGTTCTGCGCCCGCCGGCGTTGGGCCCAACCAGGCAGGGAAAGCACTTTGAGTATCGCTGGAACGGGCAGCGCATAACGTCGATTGTCGAGCTCCGTCAGTCCAGCTATTAGAGAATCGATAAGAATCCAGCACACGATCCAGCACACGCAGGAAGTAAAGTGGCGTAAGACGGCGGGTGAACCTCCTGTGTAGGTTAGCTATTCCGGCTTAGAGCTTTATGGAGACGAGGCAACGGTCTCGTTAAGCGATTCACTTGGGGAAATGCCTTTGAAGTTGGCTATGATCCAGTAACCTTTGACTTTTTCGATATTGTTTTGCCGGACTTTGGGATAGGAGGAGAGATCGAGGCCAGTCTAGCCTTTAGCCAACCTGAGTAACTCAGCGGAGAAGGCAAGGCCGGCATGGGGTACGGGTCCGTATCGCTGCTTGGGGAGGTCTCGGCGAGCGGCCTCCACTGGTATGACGAACCAGACTTGCTGAAAACAGCCAATGGATCTGAGCTCAACCTGGCGGTCAGGCGAGCAAGTACTGGCGCAGCCCTATTACTTCAGGCCTTCTAAAAAGGTGAGAAGGGCGCAGCTCAATCCCAGTAAGGGGGATCACCAAAGTAGCCATCGATAAAGTCGATAAAGCTGCGGACCTTGCTCGCCAGCAGCTGTCGGTGGGCATACACCGCATAAAGCGCCATTGGTTCAGGTTCATACTCCGGAAGAATCACCTGCAGCTTGCCTTCCTTGATGGCGGAACCCGAAATAAAGGTGGGTTGAAGGGCAATCCCCGCCCCGGCAATAGCCGCTTCTACCAGCACATCGCCGTTGTTACAGACCAGATCGCTGCTGGGGTCGTGACCACTGCTCTGCAGCCACTGGTGGATTGCCTGACCGCCTTCCTGTTCCAGATAGCTGTAGCGCAGGTAGCGATGGTCCCTGAGATCTTCCGGGCATTGCGGTGTGCCATGGTGCTCCAGGTAAGACGGTGAGGCGCACATCACCAGTCGTGCCGGTGCAATCCGTTTGGCGATCAGCGACGAGCTTCTCAGGTGGCCTACCCGCAACGCGATATCAAACCCTTCCTCCACGATGTCGACCTTGCGGTCGTTCAGTTGCAAATCGATGCCTACCGCGGGATGCGCCCTTTGGAATTCACTCAGTAATGGCGCCATGTGGCGGATGGCAAAGGAGACGGGAGCACTGATGCGCAGCAGTCCCCGGGCTTCGGTTTGCAGGTCACCAAGCTGATTCTCCGCATCATCAATGTCGTTGAGTATCTGCCGGGCTTTGTCGTGATAGCTCGCTCCCGCCTCGGTCAGATGGATCCTGCGGGTGGTGCGGTTGAGCAGGCGTACCCCCAGGTGTTGTTCAAGTTGGGATACATACTTGCTGACCAGTTGCGGGGACATCGCCAGCCGGTCGGCGGCATGAGTGAAGCTGCCTTCACTCACAACGGTGATGAACGCTCGCATGGCATCAATGCGGTCCATGAGATCTCCAGACGGTGAGATTATCTCCGAATAACAACATATCGTTGATAATAAGGAAATGATTGGCGTCTTAGTTTCTTTTCATGGCGATAGTACAGTATCCATATCTTCTGGGGGTGGCTCCGGAAGCAAACTCACAAAGAAAGATTCGAGGTGACACTCATGAATTCCAGATTCGCGCAGACATTGTTCAACTCCAGCGCCGGCGTTGCCGCACTGGTTCTCCGGGTCCCGGTCGGGCTGATTCTGGCCGCCCACGGCGCCCAGAAACTCTTTGGCTGGTTTGGCGGCTATGGGCTGACCGGAACCGGGCAGTGGCTGGCCAGTATTGGCTTGGAACCCGGCTACCTCATGGCCCTGATGGCGGGGAGCGCGGAGTTCTTCGGTGGCCTGGCACTGGTGGTCGGGTTGCTGACCCGCCCGGCAGCCGTGGTTGCGGCCTTTACCATGTTGGTGGCCATTTTCGCGGTGCACATTGGGAATGGTCTGTTCATGGCCAATAACGGTTATGAGTATGCCCTGACGCTGTTTGTGGTCACCCTGACATTGGCGATTCAGGGAGCTGGGCGGTTTGCACTGGATAACCAGCTGCTCAAGCGTTTCGGTGGCGTCAACTGAGGGCCGCAGGTTGTCTTGCGACAAGCCGCTCGCTGGACAGTACGCAGATAACAGCTGGACGGGGTGCTCCGAAAATGGGGACACCTCCAGCCACGGGAGGAAACGCTATGTTGGTTAACGGTGTCTGGCAGGAAAACTGGCAGCCAGTGCAGGCCAAGGACGACGCGGGGCGCTTTGTACGTCAGACCTCTCAGTTCCGGAACTGGGTAACGCCGGATGGTTCGCCCGGGCCTACAGGCTCTGGCGGTTTCAGGGCCGAGAAGGGGCGCTACCACTTGTATGTCGCCTATATCTGTCCCTGGGCCTCCCGGACGCTGGCGGTTCGTGAGCTGAAGGGCTTGCGGGATGTTATCGGGGTCACGGTGGTCAACCCGCGGTTGAGTGATCAGGGCTGGCAGTTCGGGGGGTACCCCGGCGCGGATGAGGATGTGCTCAACGGTGCGCACTACATGCACGAGTTATACACCCGCGCGGATCCTGAGATCTCAGGCCGCGCCACTGTGCCGATGCTCTGGGACAAGCGCACTGGAACCATTGTCAATAATGAGTCCGCAGATATTGTTCGGATGCTGAACAGCGCCTTTGCTTCAATCCTGAACCTGGGGCCTGACCTCTATCCGGATGACCTTGCAACTGAGATTGATGTCCTTAACACCACTATTTACGAGAATCTGAACAACGGGGTCTATCAGGCTGGTTTCGCGTCCACCCAGGAAGCGTACGTTGAAGCCTACAACAAGGTCTTTAAGTCGCTGGACGAACTTGAGTCACGGCTGGCTGATGGTCGGGTCTACCTGTTCGGTGATTGCCTGACGGAAACCGATGTTCGACTGTTCGTGACGCTGGTGCGTTTTGATGCCGCCTACCACGGCCTTTTCAAATGCAACCGTAATACTCTCCGGGACATGCCATATCTGCACCGTTACCTGCGGCGTATCCTTGCGCTGGAGGGGATCAGCAACACGGTGGACCTGGATCATATAAAGGCGGGGTACTATTCCATCAAGGCGTTGAACCCCAGTGGCATTGTGCCCGCAGGGCCCGATCGGATCTGAGGCTACCCAGGAGCGCTTGTCATGAGGAATCCTACAGATGTTCTGTTCATCTCCCATGGTGGCGGCCCGATGCCATTGCTGGGCGACCCAGACCACCAGGAAATGGTGGACCGTCTTACGGACATCGCGTCTACGCTGCGTAAGCCCTCGGCCATACTGGTAATCAGTGCCCATTGGGAGGAAGCGGTGCCGACGGTTACGTCGGGTGCTAACCCGCCGCTGATCTACGATTATTCCGGCTTTCCGCCGGAGGCCTACGAGATCCAGTATCCCGCGTTCGGTGAGCCTGAGCTTGCCCAGAAGGTCTTCCTGGCGCTGGATGAGGCCGGGATTTCCGCGCGGCTCGATAATCAACGGGGCTTCGACCACGGCCTGTTCGTGCCGCTCAAGCTGATGTACCCAAACGCGGATATACCCTGTGTGCAGCTGTCATTGGTGAACAGCCTGGGTGCCAGTGTGCATCTTGAGATGGGGCGTGCGTTACAGGCACTCGACTGCGATGACCTGCTGGTGATCGGCTCTGGCTTCTCCTTCCACAACATGCGTGCATTCTTTGCGCCGAACAGCCCGGACATTCAGGCGCGCAACGAGGCCTTCAACGACTGGCTGGAACAGACCTGTAGCGCCCCAGAGATGGCGGAATCAGAGCGTGCCGACCGTTTGATTCATTGGGAGAGAGCACCCCATGCCCGGTTCTGTCATCCACGTGAGGAGCATCTTCTGCCGCTGCATGTGTGTTATGGACTGGCAGGCAGGGCCAGCGATACACACCTTTCGGCAACGATTCTCGGGAAAAGGTCGGGGATGTTTTACTGGGGGTTGCCAGTACGTAGGGGAGGAAGGGAATAGGTGAGAGGTTCAGTGCCCGGAAAGACGATCTGCTGGTGGTAAAATACAGCACACAAGTTGGTGATTGGGCGTGCTGCAAGGGTCTTTGGGAAAGACCGCCACCATTGTTCGGATGCTATAATAGCGCCACCGTCAATGTAGAGTAGGAGGCCATGTGGACACCGACACAGCGCCTTATTCTGATATCGAGGCCCCATGAACCAGACAGATATCGCCATCGTCGGCGGCGGACTGGCCGGCGTCGCGCTTGCCGAACAGCTTCAGCGCGAAGGCGTGGATTATCAACTCTTTGAAGCTCGCGACCGGCTTGGCGGTCGGATCGAGTCCACAGCCTATGATGGGGCCCGTTTTGATCTGGGGCCTGCCTGGTTCTGGCATATCCAGCCCCGGCTCATGGCCGTCTGCGAGCGACTCGGCGTCGGCGTCTTTGAGCAGTTCAGCAAGGGCGAACTGCTGTTCGAGGATAGTGTAAGACAGGTCCATCGTGGTCTCGGTTTCGCCAGCATGGCCGGTTCTCTCCGCATTGAGGGCGGCGTTTCCGCATTGATTGATGCCTTTGCCCGCGACCTGCCGATGGCCCGGCTGCATCTCGACGCAGCCGTGCAGTCCGTGTCAGATCGGGGCTACCTGCAGTTGAAGAACGGCAGCGTCTGGCAGGCACGACGGATTGTCCTGGCGATTCCGCCGCGTATTGCGGCTCAGCTGTGGTTTGACCCGGAACTCACCGCTGACCAGCAACGACGGCTCACGATGACGCCAACCTGGATGGCCGGACAGGCGAAACTCGTAGCCATCTACGACGAGCCTTTCTGGCGTCAGGATGGTCTGTCGGGTGATGCGATGAGTCAGAGCGGCCCGTTGATGGAAATCCATGACGCCTCACCAGCGGCCGGGCGTCCAGGGGCGTTATTTGGTTTTTTCGGTGTGCCGGCATCGGCGCGCAATGCCAACCGGCAAGCGCTGGTCTCGGCCTCACTGGCGCAGCTGGGGCGCCTGTTTGGCAATCGGGCGGAAGAACCCGTCAGAACCGCTATAAAAGACTGGGCAACGGAACCGGAAACCGCCACCGACGCCGACCAGGCATTTGGCATGGAGCATCCGTCTGCAGAGATCACAGGCAGTATTCAAAGCATCTGGCACGGAAAGGTTCTTTTCGGCGCCTCAGAGATGGCACCCCAATTCGGCGGCTACATGGAAGGCGCCCTGGAACAGGCAGAGCGGATCGCTCAACACCTGCTCGGCGATACAATCTGATCCATCCACTCAACCGGGAGATCTTCAGGAATGCCGTCACTCCAGGACCAATTGCTGAAACAGGGACTGGCCGATGAGAAACAGGCCAAGGCTGTTAAAAAGGAAAAGAAACAGCAGCAGAAGCAGCGTAAGCAGCAGCCCAAGGGGACGCAATCGGTCAACGAAACCCGTGAGCGGGCCCGGCAGGCACGGGAAGAGCAGGCTGCCAGGGATCGGGAACTGAATCGCCAGCGCGAGGAGGAATCGCAACGGCGGGCGGTTCAGGCGCAGATTCGCGAGCTGGTGGAAACCAACCGTTTGAGCCGGGAAGGCGCTGAGACCCCTTATCAGTTCGTGCATAACAGCAAGATCAAGAGGCTGTATGTGGACGAACAGGCCGTGGATGCCCTGGCCCGGGGGCAGTTGGCGGTAGTCTGCCTTGAAGGCACCTACGATGTGGTTCCGGAAAATATCGCCCGCAAGATTCAGGAGCGTGACGAGTCAGTGGTCATTGTTCTCCATCAGCGTTGTAAAGCTAAAGAGGACGATGACGAGGAAGATCCCTACGCGGGGTTCGAGATCCCCGATGACCTGATGTGGTAGTTCCCGCGCCTGACCGCCAGCCCCCCCCCGCTATCCGCACGCTGCGAGGGCAAGGGCCATACCAGCCGCCAGGAGTAAAGCGAGGAGCAGGTACGGCAGTGTCGCAGGGAGGTCTCTCGCATGGAACGCCTGGCTCGAGGGGGGCGTGTATGCCAAGGTGGAATAATCAGTCCCGTCATGCGAGCTTTGATAAAAGAATGGATAAGATTCCGGAACTGTCAGGGACAAATCTGATCGAGGCCGCCTTTCTGGCTCAGGACCAGGCTGTTTTTGTTGTGGGGTGGCAGACGCGCCGTATCTTCGCGGCCAGTGAGGCCGTATACCGTGTTTTCGGCTGGCGGCCGGAAGATCTGCGGGGCTGTACCACGGAACTGCTGCATGTGGATGATGACAGTTTTCGGCGCTTCGGCGAGATATCCGAGAGAATACTCGAGTCGGAAAAGGACACCTTCCATTGCTCCTATCGAATGCGTCGCCGTGACGGCTCCACGTTCGATACAGAGAACATGATCGGTATTATACGGGGAGAGGGCGATGCGCCAGTCGCGGTGGTAAGCGTCGTCTATGAAATTTCGGAGGGACGCTCTTTTAAGCTTCCCACCGAGCATAACCTGGAGCCAAGTTGGTTCGGTGATCGCCTGCCTGGTGGCATATTTCAGCGTGTGCAGCGCCCGGATGGCAGCGTCGTCTATAACTTCATTCACAACGCCCTGGCGGAACAATTTGGGATCGATCCTGGGCAGGGAAGGGTTGATTCGAGCGTCGTTTTGGAGCGTATCCATCCCGAAGATCGGGAGCGGCTCATTGATTCCACGGAGAGGGCCCAGAAAAACCTCTCGTTACTCGATATCGAAGTGAGCGCTTATACCACCAGCGGGGAACTCCGGTGCCTGCGTAGTATTTCACAACCCCGGCGGCTGGATGACGGCTCCACCGTCTGGGATGGCTTGATTCTTGATCTCACCGAACAGCGCTCGGCAGAGAGTCGAGTCCAGCATCTGGTTATGTATGACCGTGTGACCGGGCTGCCGAATGTGGCGACCTTTGAAGAACGCCTTCAGGGCGCGATGACTCATGCCTTAGAGCAGGGCAGCCTGCTGGCGGTCGGCGCGCTGAACGTTAATCGCTTTTATACGGTCAATGAAAGCCTTGGTTTTAAATGCGGGGACGACGCACTACGCAAGGTGGGTGACCGCCTTCAGTCGATGCTCCACGGGAATGACATGGTGGCACGTTATGAAGGCGCTGAATTTTTGTTTCTTGTCCAGGGCCTGGAGACGTGGGAAAGCATTCGAGGGTTGGGGCAAGAGGCTGCAACCCTCTTTGACGTGCCGCTGCAACTGGACGATGGCACCTCTCTGTCTGTATCGGTGAAGGTCGGTCTGTCCGTTTTTCCGGATGATGCCGAAACACCGGATGGGTTGCGCCGGAAGGCCGATCTGGCGTTGCAGCGGGTGCGCAAGGATCCGGACGGGCGTTTCGAGTTCTATTCCGAGGAAATGAGCCGGGCTGTGCTCGACGCGGTTGCGCTGGAAAAGGATCTGAAAGAGGCTGTGCACAACGGTGTTATTGTGCCCCACTATCAGCCTCAATTTGACACGGTCAGCGGCAGCCTCCGCGGCATGGAGGTATTGGCCCGCTGGCCACTGATACAGGGCGGCATGGTGTCGCCCGGTCGCTTCATTCCCCTGGCTGAGGAAACCGGGCTTATCCATCCACTGATGGAACATCTGGTGGAGGCAGTGCTTGGTCAGGTATGGCGCTGGCGTCAGGAAGGTCTTTCGGTGCCGCCGGTGGCGATCAATGTGTCCGCTCACCAGATTCGTCGGCAGGGGTTTTTCGACTGGTTATTTGAACGGCTTGCGCACTACGGTCTGGGCATTGAAGTGTTGACCGTGGAGATCACGGAATCAGCCTTTCTGCTCGATTTTGTGCATGTGCGGTCGATTCTGGACAGTCTTGCGGAGAAGGGGGTGCGTCTGTCCATCGATGACTTTGGCACAGGCTATTCCTCGCTGAGTTATCTGAGCCAGTTGCCCTTCCGGGAACTGAAAATCGACCGGGCTTTTGTCTCGGAAGTCGATTTGAGCCGCCGGCAACAGGCGGTAGTGAAAGGCATTATCGAGCTGGCCCGTGCATTGGAGCTTGAAGTGGTGGCGGAGGGTGTGGAAACGGAAAGTCAGTTGTCCGAGCTCAATGCTCTTGGCTGCGATTCGGTTCAGGGGTTTTATCTGGGGCGCCCCATGGATGCTGCTGCCTTGACGGACCTCTTGCGGGCCATGACATCCCCTGAGTCATAACCGTTCGCGAAGGATCGGTCAGCAGCCCGCTAAAAACCTATAGCTTTCCAGATACTCCGCCGCCTGATCTTCCAGCGGCATTGCTTGCCAAGCGGTCGACTGGATACGCCATGCTTCGTTCAGATCCTCGACTTCCAGTCCTACAGCCACCAGCGCGTTAGAGTCTCCTTCCAGGTAGCGCGCAGCCGCTTGATAAACGGCTTCAGCACCATGTGTATCAATCGCTTGTTCTACCTGCATGGTCATTCCTCTCGCTTCATTGATCCGACCATTGTGGTCCACGCTTTTCGATAAAAGCGTTGATGCCTTCTTCGGCGTCAGGTTTCATAAGATTATCGACCATGACCCTGGAGGTGTATTCATAGGCGTCGGCGAGTGACATCTCCTGTTGCCGGTAAAACGCTTCCTTACCGGTTTTCAGGGTCATGCTGGATTTCGAGGCAATCGTCTGTGCAATCCCGTGGGTGTAGTCACTGAGCTGTTCTTCCGGCACTGCCCGGTTGATGAGGCCAATGTCCGCCGCCCGTTCCGCCTCAATCATCTCCCCTGTCAGGAGCATTTCCATCGCTGCCTTGCTTCCAACATTCCGGGACAGCGCCACCATCGGAGTTGAACAGAAAAGGCCAATCGTGACACCCGGGGTTGCGAAACGGGCGGAAGGGGAGGCATAGGCCAGGTCACAGCTGGCAACCAGCTGGCAGCCGGCCGCCGTGGCAACGCCATTAACCTCGGCGATTATGGGTTTGGGGTTGGTCACGATCCCCTGCATGACACCACAGCAGGCGGCCATGGTTTCCTCGAAGAAGGCCCGGCCGCCATCCGGGGCCAGGCGTGCCTGTGTCATCTCGCGCAGGTCATGGCCGGCACTGAATGCGCGACCGTTCGCTGCGAGGATGATCACGCGGACGGAGGCATCCTCTGCGGCTTGTTCCAGAGCTGTCCCCAACTGGTTCAGCATGTCCATGGAAAGGGCATTGCGCCGTTCGGTGTCATTCAGGGTCAGGCGCAGGATGCCTTCACTGCTGGTCTCCCGCAGAAGGATGGGATCAGCCAGTTCGATCTTGGGGCACCGGTCCATGACCACCTTCATGCCACTCTGTTCGGCAATGCGTTCCGCCTCTTCATCGTGGATTCCGAGTTGTGCCCAGAATACGTTGGCTCCGATCTGCTGAGCGTCACGGACGATCCCCTTCAGCTCACTGGATGGCCGGAAGACGTCCACCATATCCACGGGCCGCTCGATGGATTGCAGTGATGGATAGACTCTGAGGCCGCAGATTTCAGTTACATCCGGCCGGGGATTGACCGGTATCACCTCGTATCCGGCTCCAGTCAGGAACTGCAGCACCTGGTTGCTTGGTTTGGCTGGGTCAGCGCTGGCACCCACCATGGCAATGCTTCTGACCGATCCCAGAAGCTGCTGAATGTAGTCATCTGAATATTTGGTACCATATCGGGTATTCGTCATAGGTCCTCTCCCACCATTCATTGCCCGACCTTAGCCCTCTGGCAGGAATGCCACAAGGTCAGTGCCTACGGAAGCTGGGTTCCGGCTCGGAGTGCATGGGGCCCGGAGCAGTCAAAGCGGAAGGTGTGTTCAGACTTTCCGCTTGATCGCTACCTGCTGGATGATTTGCCAGAGATGATTTCAATCAGGAGGCGGATACTGAGAAAGAGGCGGCTGACGTGTGCAGGGTCAATTACGGGGTCAGCTTCACCATGATTGCTCCCACGCCGGTAACCGGAGACAATGCGAATCCGCTTTTCAACATGATCCGATCTCCAGGGAGAAGGGCCGGAATGGAACTTCTACAAGTACGTCCTAAATCCGGAAGGGGCGCTGACGGCCAGCTTCCCCAGCCGGGTTGCGCCCTCAGACGAGGAACTGGTCGATGCTGTTGAGTCAGTGCTGAAACAGTAGTGTCTGAGCAGGATGCTCTCTGCTGATCGGTGTCTGACAGGGTCTGTTACAGGATAGGGAATAGCCGTCGTGTCAAAGTCAGAGTCTCTCACAACGCTTCTTGATACCCTGCCTCAGGTGGGGAAAGTGGGCTGGATCGGCATTCGTCCGGCCAGAGGCGAGCCCATGGAGTCACTGGAACGGGTAAGGGTTCATCAGGGCAGTGGCCTTGAGGGCGACCGGTATAATGGGCGGGCAACCAGCCGCAGGCAGGTTACCCTGATCCAGCAGGAGCACCTTCCGGTGATCGCCTCGTGCGCAGGTCATGAAAGCCTGGAGGCAGCAGCTTTGCGGCGTAACCTGGTGGTCTCGGGCATCAATCTTCTGGCCCTGAAGGATAAGCGGTTCCACGTGGGTGAGGTGCTTCTGGAATATACAGGGCCCTGTGACCCATGCAGCAAGATGGAAGCCCTTCTGGGAGCAGGCGGATACAATGCCATGCGTGGTCATGGTGGTATTACAGCCCGGGTTCTGGAAGAGGGCGAAATCGCGCTCGGCGATGATGTATGGCAGGCTGGTTCATCGCCTACCTGAAAGAGATCCTTGTGCCATTGGCCAGAAGTTCTTCCTGGCTCTGCGCCTGGCCCTCAATGCCAATCATTTCGTCCCCGCACTGGTCGCGCCATGTCAGTACCCCATGGGTCAGCCCAATGCTGCCGAGCAGCTCCCGAATTTTGCCTGTGCCGTGAAACGTCAGAGTGCGACCCTGGTCGTTGCTGAGCTGTGTATTACTCTCACCGTCATGCAGGCGCACGGTATAGATGCCATCCATTGACTGAACCTCAACAAGAGGCGCTAGTCCATTGCTCATCGCCTGGGACAGTTCCTTGAGGGTCGCGTGATCGCCCAGTTCATATTTTTGAATTGCCATGGTTGTGCCTCAGCTGATTGTTATTGGGTAGACCTGATTGCACAGGCCCATTTATTCATTGTGGACTGGGATCATGATTTCATTTCGCCGTAAAAACCAGGGTGTGAATGGCGGATTATAGCGCGCCCACACTGGCTCGCCCTCTATCTCCAGATTCTCCTCAGCGATCCATTCCCGGAGTTTTTCAAGGTGGCGGCGGTAGCGTTCTCCCGTCCAGGTTCCCGAGTACTCGATCACTGCGACACGGCGTGCAGGAACAACCCTCAGTGTCACCTCCGGGTTAGTGGGTTCCGGCAGGCTTTCAAGGGTGTAGGAAGCTGGCATCACGAATGACACAGCCCAGCCTGTGCCCGTTTTCCGCTGTTCCACTGGCGCGGTCATATCGATTTCCACTGGATTCGCGGACTGCGTGACCGGTGCCGTCATTGAAATATCGGCGCGGGCCCTGTTGTCGCCGGATATGTAGCCGAACAGACGCTCGAACGCTTTGCCTCCGGCCTCTTCAAACGGAGTATCGACGATGGTTTCGGCGACGATGGTGCTGTCGTAGTCTCTGACCTGAAAGTCGCCCTTTCCCTGTACAACCCTGTAGGCGGGCTGATCCACAAACATTGAACACCCAGAGCCACAGGTAACAATCACGCCGAGTAGTAGAAGTTTTGAAACGTATCTCAAAGGCATTGCATCTTCTCCAAGAGTAAAGGTAAATACGTGGCCTGAGAGAATGTCGATCATTACGAATCCGGCCGATTGATCACTGGTGATATCCGTTTCTGTTGTGCACTATCGGTTTCATACCACTCCGACCCATGAGGTCTCCAGCTAAGGGGCATGCCATGTTGAAAGAAAGTGATACCCAGCACCTGAACCGATGCATTGAACTGGCCCGGGAGGCGCTCGAGGCGGGGGATCTGCCTTTTGGTTCAGTTCTGGTCGATGGCAGGGGCACTGTGCGGGCAGAGGCGCGAAACCAGAGCATTACCGGTGATCCCACCCGGCATCCGGAGTTTGATCTGGCTCGCTGGGCGGGCATCAACATGACGGCTGAGGAGCGGGCGGAAGCTACTGTGTACACTTCGGGAGAACATTGCCCCATGTGCTCAGCCGCGCATGCGTGGGCCGGCCTTGGGCGGATTGTCTTTGCCAGTTCCGGGGAGCAGCTGAAAGGGTGGCTATCGGAGCTGGGTGTTGAGGCATTCCCCGTGCATCTCCTGCCGGTTCAGGACATTGCACCCGGGGTTCGGGTGGACGGGCCGGTCAGCGGACTGGCAGAGCAGGTCCGTGAGCTCCATTACCGATGTCATGAGTAAAGGCTGGATCAATGGGGGTTTAACGGCCCTTGGGAATGGAGGGAAGATGCAGGCCGCGGCGGATCGCGACCAGACGCAGAGCAATAACAACCACCACACCGGCGGAAAATGCCAGCGTTCCCGGAGTGGATAGTGCCAGCAGTGTGAGATACACCGCGATCCCTGCGATCGCGGCAGTGGCATAGATTTCCTTCTGCAGGACCAGTGGCACACGGGCTGTAATCACATCCCGGAGCATCCCGCCCATGACGCCTGTCATTGCGCCCATGATGACCACAATCAGCGGTGAATGACCCGCTTCCATGGTCAGCTTTGCCCCGGACATCGCGAAAATGGCCAGTCCAAAGGCATCGGCAACCAGAAAGAGGAACCCGGGAGGCGGTCGCCTGGCAAGATACAGAACCGTGGCTGCAACAGAGGCCAGTATCGTAACCAGGTACCACTCGTTGACCACCCAGAAGATCGGATGGTGCCCGAGGATCAGATCCCGGAGTGTGCCACCGCCAATCGCCGTCAGTGTGGCGACAATGACCACCCCGAAAATATCGAGGTTACGGTCACGGGTAGCAAGTACGCCACTGGCGGCGAACACGGCAACCCCGGTCAGATCCAGGTAATAGAGAAGCATGGGGGCATCGTCATCAACTATGAAACTTGGCTCGGTCCGTTAGTATAATGCGCTCAACTGTCTACTGTATCAGGGTCCTGGCAGTGTTCTGTTGGTTACAGGAGTAGTAAGTGTCCGAAATAGAAATCCGCCCGGCCACCATTGAGGATGCGGAACTGATCCTCGGATTTGTCCGGGAACTCGCGATCTATGAAAAAGCGGAGCGAGAGGTATCGGCGACAGTGGCCGATATTGAAAAGGCGCTTTTCCGCAGTGAAACACCAACGCAAGCCTTGATCTGCAGCGCTGCCGGCAGGCCCATCGGTTTTGCGGTCTATTTCTTCAATTTCTCAACGTGGCTGGGCAAGCATGGGCTCTACCTTGAGGATCTCTATGTATCCCCTGAATACAGGGGGAGGGGAGCCGGCAAAGCACTTCTCAGGCACCTCGCTCAGATCGCCGTATCAAAGGGGTGCGGTCGCTTTGAATGGACGGTGCTGAACTGGAACGAACCGGCAAGACGGTTCTATGAGTCCATCGGCGCGGAACCCCAGAGCGAGTGGGTGAACTATCGGCTGGCGGGGCAGGCGCTGGCGGACTTTGCCGCCAGCTCGTAGGTCTGACGTAAAGGTTACTGGTTCAGAGGGCTCTGGTGCTTGAGCAGATGGCGCTCCAGACGCCGGAAGGCATAGACGATCAGGAATGTCAGCGCCATATAGATCAGGGCAACGGCAATGAACGCCGTGAATGGCGCGTAGAAGCGGGAGTAGATGTCCCGGGCGGCACCGGTCAGATCCACGATGGTGACCACGCTGGCAATGGCGCTGGCGTGGAGCATGAAGATGACTTCGTTGGAATAGGCCTGGATAGCCCGGCGGAACGCACTTGGCAGGATGATACGGCGCATGCGCAGGGCCCAGGACATCCCGTAGGCTTTGGCCGCCTCGACCTCGCCCGGGGGCGTTGCCATCAGCGCGCCGCGGATGATCTCCGTGGTGTAGGCCGCAGTGTTGAGTGTGAAGGCCAGAAGCGCCGGGTAGAACGGATCCCGGAAGATATCCCACCAGAAGGTCTCCTGGATGCCCTCAATCTGGCCAATGCCGTAATAGATGATGTAGAGCTGGATGAGCAGTGGCGTGCCCCGGAAAAGGTAGGTGTAGAGCCAGACCGGGCCTGACACGAACGGGTTTCTTACGGTACGCAGAATGGCCAGGGGGACGGCCATCAGCAATCCGATCACCAGCGACAGGAACACCAGCTGGACGGTCGTGGTCAGCCCGCCCCAGTAGTGCATCACCGTGGTCGCAGTGAAGATCTCGTTCTGGTTGAGCAGCTCCGAGAGGAATTCGGGCATGGCTCAGATGCCTCCCACGACGCCGGCATTGGCGCGCCGGTTCAGCCACTTGATGGCCAGCTCGGTGATGGCCGTCAGGGACAGGTACATCACGGCGACCGGAATGAAGAACTTGAACGGGGCGTGCTCCGCCTTGCTGGCCTGTTCGGCGATGCGGACCATGTCCGACAGACCAATGACCGAGACCAGGGCCGTGGTCTTGAGCAGCACCTGCCAGTTGTTGCCGATGCCGGGCAGGGCATGGCGCAGCATCTGGGGGAACATGATCCGGAAGAAAACCTGGAGGCGGTTCATGCCATAGGCCCGTCCCGCCTCGATCTGACCGGTCGGGACGGCCAGGAAGGCACCGCGGAATGTCTCCGTCATGTAGGCACCGAAGATCAGCCCTATGGTCAGCACCCCGGACATGAAGGGATCAAACTGAACAAAGAAGTCGATCCCGTGGTTGTAGTAGAGGTAGTCCGACAGCTGGTTCATCAGAACCTGGCCGCCGTAGTAGAACAGCATCATCATCACCAGATCCGGAATGCCGCGGATTACCGTGGTGTAGAAGGTAGCGACGCCCCTTGCTGACCGGCTGCCCGAGAGCTTGGCGGAGGCTCCGAGCAGCCCGATGGCGAGGGCCAGCGCCAGGGCGGCGAAGGCGAGCTCCGTGGTGACGATGGCACCGCGGAGCAGCTCCGGGCCATAGCCGTGGAAATCAAGCATGGATATGGCCATCCGTGACTACATCTTGATGCTGTAATCGAAATAGCGGTTCATGATGGCGTCATAGGTACCATCGTTTTTCAGCGTCTCAAGCGCCTTATTGATTTCTTTCGCCAGCGCCTTGTCACGCTTGCGCATGGCCACCGCCACGCCCTTGCCAAGCTTGACCGGTTCGCCGATTTCCTTGAAGTTGTCCCGGGTCAGGAAGTATTCCTCGCCCACCGGGTAATCCACGAACACCAGATCAAGCCGGTCGCTCTCAAGATCCAGCGCCATATCATCGGCGGTGGTATAGCGCTTGACCTCAACAATGTTGCCCAGGTTCTCGGTCACGTAGTTGTCCATGGTGGTGCCGCGCTGCACACCGACAACCCTGCCTTCCATCGCAGAGCGGTCGGTAACGTCCACACTGGTGCTTTTCTTCGCGAACCAGCCGCCCGGTGTACGGTAATAGGGCTCGGAAAACAGTACACGTTTCGCGCGCTGCTCGGTGATGGACATGGAGGACATGATGGCGTCGTACTTGCGCGCCATAAGGCCGGGAATCATGCCGTCCCAGGCCTGAACCACGAAGTCACACTCACGGTTCATCTCTTCGCACATGGCTTCTGCAAGTTCCACTTCGAAGCCGGTCAGTTCGCCTTCCGGCGTCCTGTACTCAAAGGGTTCGTAGGGAACGTCAAACGCGATGCGGAGCGGGCGCTCCTGGGCCTGTGCCAAGCCGGTCACCATGGCAAGGATACAGCCTGCGGCGATCAAGAATTGTTTCATGGTGGTGACTCCGTGGTTCTGTGATTGAGACGTTGAGTGATTGTTCGAAAAGCGCGCAGGATAGCAAGGATCAGGCCAGCCCGGGAAACATCAGAATGTCGATCTCTGAAAGTTGGGGGCCAGGAACTGCTTTACGCGCTCTGAGGACGGGTTGTTGAAGACCTGTTCCGGAGAGCCCTGTTCCTCGATCCGGCCCTGATGCAGGAACATGACCTGGCTGCACACATCCCGGGCAAAAGCCATTTCATGGGTGACCACGATCATGGTGCGGCCTTCTTCGGCCAGCTTCTGCATCACCCGCAGGACATCCCCGACCAGTTCCGGATCCAGTGCCGAGGTGGGTTCATCGAACAGCATGACTTCCGGCTCCATGGCCAGTGCCCGGGCTATGGCGGCGCGCTGCTGCTGCCCGCCTGAGATCTGGGCCGGGTAATAGTCCTTGCGTTCACGGATGCCCACTTTCTCCAGGTAGGCTTCGGCGCGCTCGATGGCTTCCTTCTTCGGAACCTTCAGAACGTGCACTGGCGCCTCGATGATGTTCTCCAGAACGGTCATGTGGGACCAGAGGTTGAAGTTCTGGAACACCATGGACAGGCGAGCGCGGATCCGCTCCACCTGGCCCTGATCCGCCGGAACGCGGACCCCCTTGCGGTTCTGTCTGAACTGGATGGGCTCCCCGTGGACGATCACCTCGCCGGACGTCGGCGTTTCCAGCAGGTTGAGGCAACGCAGGAAGGTGCTCTTGCCGGAGCCGGAGCTACCGATCATGGACACGACGTCGCCTTTGCGCGCCTCCAGGTCCAGTCCCTGAAGAACCGGCGTGTCCCCGAAAAACTTGTGGATATTGCGGCAGACGAGAGGCGCACTGTCATCGGCCATGGGGAGGCTCCTGAGTTTGTGGTAGGCGCTTTTTACGGACTGTGACGGCAAAAATCAATAGTGCATTGGCGAAGTAACGGGAGCCGGGAAGCCATCATGACTCTGAGCGTGAGGATGGTGGATTGACAGATGGCGACTGACGGACCTTCAGGTGGAGCCTGTGGCAGGCGCTCCGTTATGAGGAGATGGACGACTGGATCGCCTTAGCCTTGTCCCGGAGCAGCGTCAGGTACTCGCTGGTGAGTGTCTCCATATCCACCCGCGCTGCGTTGGTGCTGATGTTGATGGCGCCCAGGAGACGGCCATTGGCGTCGAACGCGGGTACGGCCAGGGAGCGCAGTCCGGAGTCCAGTTCCTGATCGGTGATGGCGTAACCGTGACGCCGCACCGATTCGATACAGGCTTTGAGCTCCCCTTTGTCCGTGATGGTTTTCGCCGTGTGGGGCTCCAGAGTGATCCGTTCGAGATAGGCATCGAGCTCCGGCTCCGGGAGTTGGGCCAGCAGGGCACGCCCCATGGAGGTGTAGGCCGCGGGCAGGCGCGTACCCACCGAAAGCGTGATGGCCATCAGCCGGTGCGGTGCGGAGGAGCGGGCCACGTAGATGACGTCATCGCCATCCAGTACGCCAAGGGACGATGATTCACCGCACTGGTCCGTGATCTCCTCGAGATACTTCTGGATGACGTTGCGGTAGCTGTTGGAAGCCAGATAGGAGTAGCCCAGCTGCAGGACCCGGGGCGTGAGCTCAAAGTAGCGCTGGGTCTTGCGCACGTAGCCCAGCGAGTGCAGCGTCAGCAGAAAGCGCCGGGCCTTGGCGCGGTTCATGCCGGTGCGCTCCGCCACTTCGCTCAGTGTCATGCGCGGATGCGCGTCATCAAAGGCCATGATCACATCCAGGCCGCTGGCCAGCGCCGTTACGTAATCGCGGTTCTCGGGCTTGATAACGTCGTCCGGTGAAGTATCAGGCATGGGTCTCCAGTCGCTGTCTGTGCAGGTTGATCATCAGGAACAGCGGATGGTAGCACGATGTTCGTATGGCGAACAAATGGTTGTGCCATACGAACCCCCGCGCTGGTTACTCCAGTGACTCGTAGGGCAGTCCCACGTAGTTCTCCGCGATGGTCTTCAGCCCTGCTTCGGAACTGGTGACGTAGTCGATCTCTGCCTGCTGCATACGCGTGGCGAAATCCTCCTCCTCCGTGAAGCGGTGGAGCATGCTGGTCATCCACCAGGAGAACCGCTCCGCCTTCCAGACGCGCTTGAGGCAGGTGGGGGAGTAGTTCGGGATCAGGTCCGTCCGGCCCTCGTGATACACCTTCACCATCAGGCGGTACAGGGTGTTCACATCACTGGCGGCCAGGTTGAGCCCCTTGGCGCCGGTCGGGGGTACGATGTGTGCTGCATCCCCGGCCAGGAACAGCCGGCCGTGCTGCATCGGCTCGGCAACGAAACTCTTCAGCGGCGCGATGCTCTTCTCCAGCGAGGGCCCGGTGACCAGGTTGGCTGCCACATCGCTCGGGATCCGGCGCTTGAGCTCTTCCCAGAAGCGTTCGTCCGACCAGTCCTCAACCTTTTCGTTTGAGGGCACCTGGAGGTAGTAGCGGCTGCGGGTTTCAGAGCGCATGCTGCACAGCGCAAAACCGCGCTCGTGCTGGGCGTAGATGAGTTCCTCCGTCACCGGGGGCGTATCCGCCAGCAGGCCCAGCCAGCCGAAGGGGTAGACCCGTTCGAACTCCTTCAGCCGGTCCTGCGGGATGGATTTGCGGGAGACGCCATGGAAGCCGTCACAGCCGGCCACGTAGTCGCAGTCCAGGCGGTGGGTCTCGCCATCCTTGTCGAAGGTCAGGTAGGGATGATCGGTTTCCAGATCATGGGGCTGGACATTCGTTGCCTCATAGATGCTGCGACCCCCGGTGGCCTCCCGGCCCTCCATCAGATCCCGGGTGATCTCGGTCTGGCCATAGACCATGACCGTGCTGCCTCCGGTCAGTCCCGCCAGATCAACCCGCACGCGGCGATTGTCAAAGGCCAGCTCCACGCCGCTGTGGGGCAGACCCTCGCGGTCCATGCGCTCGTGGACGCCCGCCTCCCGCAGCAGGTCCACCATGCCCTGTTCCAGAACGCCGGCCCGGATCCGACTGAGCACGTAGTCGCCGGATTTGCGCTCGACGATGACGTTGTCGATGCCCTGGCGGGTCAGAAGCTGGCCAAGCAGCAGCCCCGAGGGCCCTGCACCGATGATGGCGACCTGGGTTTTCATGGTGTTTGCTCCGTTGTGTCCCGGTTGATCGAATTAACGGACATTTGTTCGTTATGCGTATTGTATTTTTCAATGAAAACGATCGATAATTTAAGGCACAATCCCAATGGGATTTTGGACATTTCCAATATCCGGGGCGTTTCCTGCTCCGGATGGCTCAGACGGAGGTCCCATGGCCGGCGCCAGCGTTCCCGTTTTCAAACTCTATGGAGAAACCCATCACTGGCCCACGCCGGATCTTCTCCACTGCGAGTCCATCCCGGAGCGCAGTCAGCTGCACGACTGGCATATCCACCCGCACCGTCATACCGACCTGGTGCATCTGCTGTATGTCTCGGCGGGCAGACTCACGCTGGAAATGGAAGGTGAGAGTCGGGAACAGGTGGCACCGCTGCTGATTGTGGTTCCGGCCATGAGTATCCATGGGTTCCACTTCTCGCCGGATACCGATGGGGCAATCCTGACGCTGGCCCAGCCCATGGTGGAACAGCTTGAGTCACGCCTGGGATCCGTGGCCCGGGTGCTGCTGCGCCGGGGGGCTTACCCGGCCGGAGGTACTGTTCAGGGAGGGCGTATTGCGGCGCTGTTCCGCCAGCTGCGCGAAGAGTACCTCCAGCCAGCACAGGGCAGGGAACTGATTCTGGAGTCGTTGGCGTCAGCGCTGACCGTGGAGGCTTGCCGCCTGATGGAGACACAGGCGCCGCGGGGATCGGTCCATTCCGGGCCATCGGATCGCGCCGAGGAACACATTCACAACTACCAGGCGCTGATCGAGGGCCAGTTCCGGCAACAGCCCAGCGTGGAGGCTTTTGCGGGCCAACTGGGGCTGACCGGGGCGCACCTGAACCTGCTGTGCCGGCGGCTGGTGGGGCGCAGTGCCCTGGAGCTCCTGCATGAGCGGCTGCTGCTGGAGGCCAAGCGCCAGCTCACCTACACCAACATGGGCATCGGGCAGGTCGCTGAGAGCCTGGGGTTCTCGGAGCCTGCGTATTTTACCCGTTTCTTCAAGCGCCTGACCGGGTATGCGCCCCGTGATTTCCGTCAGCGTCAGCGTTCGCTGCCAGCCTGATTCCTGCCCGGGGGATGGCATCCGCAATCCGAACAAATGTACGCTATAAGTCTGTCCAGACACATCCGCCGCCCGGGAGGTTTGCAATGACGGCGTCTTTCCTGAAACACCCCTTCATGGGGCAGAGCGCGCTCAGTGAGTGTGATGATCAGGCCATGGTCTCGGCCATGCTGGAAGTGGAGCTGGCGCTGACCCGTGCCCAGGAGGACGCGGGTGCGTTTCCCGTCGGCGTGGCGGACCAGCTCAGGGAACATCTGGAAGGGGCGGATTTCGATCTTGCCGGTATTGCCCGGGAAACCCTCAATGGCGGCAATGCGGCCATCCCGTTTGTGAAGCAGGGCCGGGCGCTTCTGCCACAGGAGCTCAGGTGCTACTGGCACCAGGGCGCTACAAGCCAGGACCTGGTGGACAGCGCGCTGATGCGCCTGATGGTGCCCCGGCTAAGGGCGGTGGACGGGCTGCTGCAGCGCTGCGGCAGTGCGGCTCTGACGTTGATGGAACGGCACGCGGCAACGCCCATGGTCGGCCGTACCCTGATGCAGCAGGCACTGCCGATCACCTTTGGTGTGAAAGTGGCCCATTGGGCCGTCGGGCTGGAGCAGTGCCGTCGCCGGCTGATGGCTGTTGAACTGCCGGTGCAGTTCGGAGGTGCGGTCGGTGTGCATTCAGGCTGGGACAGCACAGGGCTTGGTTTGATGGATGCCATGGCCCGACAGCTTGGGTTGAGCGCTCCGGTGATGCCCTGGCATACCGATCGTTACCCCATCCACACGCTGGGCACCGCTCTGGACGCCGTTGCCGGTGCGGCCGAGAAGGTGGCGCTTGATGTGGCGCTTCTCACCCAGACCGAGATTGGTGAGGTCGCGGAACCGGCCGCCCCGGGGATGGGGGAGTCCTCCTCCATGCCGCACAAGCGTAACCCGGTACGCAGCGCCCTGATCCGCAGTGCCGCGCGTCAGGTCCATGGCCACGCCGGCACCCTGATGAACGCCGCAGCCCAGCCGCTCGAGCGGGGGCTCGGTGAGTGGCACGCGGAGTGGGCGCCGTTGATGGAAAGCGCTCTGCTTGTGGAGGGTGCCCTGGAGCAGCTGGTGCCGCTTCTGGAAGGCCTGGAGGTTCACCCGGAGGCCATGCGGCGCAACCTTGCGGTGACAGGGGGCGGCATCATGGCTGAACCGGTTGCCCGCCTGCTTACCCCCGCTCTGGGCGCGGAGGCGGCCAGGGCCGTGAGCGCCGAGGCCGCGGAAACCGCCCGCAGGGAGTCGCGTCCCTATGCGGAGGTCCTTGCGGCGCATCCCCGTGTTGCGGGCCAAGTGCCCGCAGAGGAACTGCACACCGCCTGTGATCCCGCAGCCTATACCGGGAGCAGCGGCGCCCAGATTGAGCGGGCCAGGCAGTGGCTCACGGCTCCAGCGCGCTGAGGGTCTTTTTTCGGCCATTTGACTTGGCAGGGTGTTCGGGAGTAACTTGTTCGTATAAAGAATATATGTTCGTTGAGCGAACTTATAGTCTGCGAGTCCCAACAAGTCAGAAGAGGCATCCACCATGGCCGAGTTTCTCAGCCTTCATGACGCGGTGGCGCGCTACGTTCAGGACGGTTCCACCGTGGCCATGGAAGGCTTCACCCACCTGATCCCCTTCGCCGCGGGCCATGAGGTCATCCGGCAGAAAAAGCGGGACCTTACCCTGATCCGGATGACGCCGGACCTGATCTATGATCAGCTCATTGGCGCCGGCTGCGCCCGGAAAGTGATCTTTTCCTGGGGCGGCAACCCCGGGGTCGGCTCACTGCATCGCCTGCGCGATGCCGTGGAAAAGGGCTGGCCGCATCCGGTTGAGATTCTGGAACACAGCCACGCCGCCATGGCCTGTGCCTTTGAAGCTGGCGCGGCCGGCCTGCCGATGGCGGTGTTGCGCGGTTACATCGGCAGTGAACTGCCGAGCGTGAACGAGCAGATCCGGTTCATCGAGTGCCCGTTCACCGGTGAGCGGCTGGCTGCCGTGCCCTCCGTCCGTCCGGATACTTCCATCGTTCATGCCCAGAAGGCGGACCGTCACGGCAATGTCCTCATCGAAGGCATTGTCGGGGTCCAGAAGGAGGCGGTGCTGGCGGCGAGTCAGAGCATCATCACGGTTGAGGAGATCGTCGATGAGCTGGATACACACCCGAATGCATGCGTGCTCCCCAGCTGGGCCATCGATGCCATTGCGGTTGCGGAGAAGGGGGCGCTGCCCTCTTACACTCACGGCTATTACGAGCGCGATAACCGCTTCTACAAGAAGTGGGATGAAATCGCCCGCGACCGTGACAGCTTCACCCAGTGGCTCAACGATCATGTGCTGAACAGCGCCGAAAGCGTGGGAGGTCAAGCCTGATGGGTTCCGAGTACACCAACTCTGAAATGATGACGGTAACGGCGGCCCGCGCGCTGGAGAACGGCACAACCTGCTTTGTCGGCATTGGTCTCCCTTCAGAGGCGGCCAATCTGGCCCGGCTGACCCATGCCCCGGACGTGGTGCTGATCTACGAATCCGGCACCCTGCAGACAAAACCCGACATCCTGCCCTTGTCGATCGGCGACGGCGAGCTCAGTGATTCCGCGCTGACCACGGTGGCGGTTCCGGAGATGTTCCGGTACTGGCTCCAGGGCGGCAAGGTCGATGTGGGCTTCCTGGGCACGGCACAGATTGATCGCTTCGCCAACCTCAACACCACGCTGATCGGCGACTACAGGGAACCCAAGGTTCGCCTTCCGGGCGGCGGTGGTGCCCCGGAGATCGCAACCAGTGCCGGGGAGGTCTTCATCACCCTCAAGCACTCGAAGCGGGCGTTCGTGAAGGACGTGGATTTCATCACCACGGTTGGCTTTGGTCGTGACGGCAAGGCGCGCGACGGTGTCCCGAACATCGGCCGTGGCCCGAGCCGTGTGATCACGGACCTGTGCGTGATGAAGCCGGACGCAGAGACCCGGGAGCTGGTAGTGGTGTCTCTGCACCCCGGCGTGACCCGGGAGGACGTCGTTGAGGCCACCGGCTGGGAGATCCGGTTCGCGGAGCAGCTGGAAACCACGCCGGTGCCCGATGAGAATGAACTGTCGATCCTGCGCGAGCTCAAGGCGCGTACGGAACGGGCCCACTCCGGTCAGCAGGAATAGGGAGGCATCATGGAAAATGTTTATCTGTGTCATCCGCGCCGCACGGCGGTCGGTCGTTTCGGCGGGACCCTGGCGAGTGTGCGCCCGGATGATGTTGCCGCCACTATTTTCAGGGCTGTGCTGGAGCAGGCGCCCGGGCTCGAGCCCGCGGCTATCGATGATGTCTTCATGGGCTGCTCCAACCAGGCGGGCGAGGATAACCGTAATGTGGCGCGCATGGCGTCGCTGCTGGCCGGCCTGCCGACATCGGTACCCGGAACAACCATGAACCGCCTCTGCGGATCCGGTATGGATTCCGTGGGCACCGCCTTCCGCGCCATCCGCGCCGGCGAAATGGGCGTGGCACTGGCTGGTGGCGTGGAGTCCATGTCCCGCGCGCCCTATGTGATGGGCAAGGCCGAAAGCGCATTTGCGCGCGGGCAGAAGATCGAGGACACAACCATCGGCTGGCGCTTCGTCAATCCGGTCATGAAGCGCGACTTCGGCATCGACTCCATGCCCGAGACGGCCGAGAACGTGGCCGAGGAATTCGGCATCGCCCGGGAGGATCAGGACGCCTTTGCCCTGCGCTCCCAACAGAAGGCCGCCAGCGCCCAGCAGTCAGGGCGGCTGGGGCAGGAGATCACCCCCATCGAGGTGCCCCGTCGCAAGCAGGACCCGCTGATCTTTGATCAGGACGAACACCTGCGCGAAACCAGCCTGGAGAAGCTGGCGGCCCTGCCCACCCCCTTCCGTGAGGGTGGGACCGTGACCGCCGGTAATGCCTCCGGCGTGAATGACGGTGCCGGTGCGATGCTGGTCGCCGGTGAGCAGGCCGTTAATACACACGGTCTCAAACCCATGGCCCGGGTCATCGGCATGGCGACAGCCGGGGTCGAACCGCGCATCATGGGCTATGGGCCGGTACCGGCGGTGAAGAAGCTGCTGGCGCGCACCGGCATGAGCCTGGATGACATCGACGTCATCGAGCTCAATGAGGCGTTCGCTTCCCAGTCGCTGGCGTGCATGCGCGATCTCGCCCTGGCGGACGACGACCCCAGGGTCAACCCGAATGGTGGCGCCATCGCCCTGGGTCATCCACTGGGGATGTCCGGCACCCGCCTGCTGGTGACCGCCATGCATGAACTGCAGAACACCGGCAAGCGCTACGCACTGTGCACCATGTGCATTGGCGTTGGGCAGGGCATCGCGACACTGATTGAGCGGGCATAAACGGAGGCTTCCATGGCGTTTCTTTCTCACAATGGCCGCAGCGTGGCCTACCGCCTCCTGGGCGCCGAGGCGAATCCACTGGTGGTGCTGGCCCATCCCCTGGGCATGACCCAGGCCGTCTGGGACGACATCCTGCCCATGCTGCTGCCCCGTTACCGGGTGCTGACCTGGGATCTGCCGGGCCATGGCGCCAGCGAGGCCGTGGGTGGCGATCGGGTGAGCCCGGAGGATCTGGCCGCCGAGGCACTGGCGCTGGTGGATCATGCAGGTGCTGGCCGTTTCCATTTCGTGGGCACCTCCATCGGGGGCGTGGTGGGTCAGCAGCTGATCGCCGCCCACAGTGACCGGCTTCTTTCCGCCACTCTGACCAACACCGGTGCGGTCATCGGTAATGCTGAACTCTGGAACACGCGCGCCCAGCGGGTGCGCACCGAGGGTCTGGCCACGGCGGCCGCTGACATCGTGCCCCGCTGGTTCGCGCCATCGGCGTTTGAGGTGGAACCCGGACTGGAAGCGGGGTGGTGTGTCCAGATGGGGCGTGGCGACGATGAATCCTACGCCCAGCTCTGCGAGCTGCTGGGGCGTGCCTCGTTCATGGGGCAGTTCAAGGGCGTTGCTTCCGATGCCGCGGCACCGAAGGTCTGCCTTTTCGGGGGCACCGAAGACCAGGCAACGCCCTCCGCGACTCTGGAAACCCTCGCGGGTGAGCTTAATGGGGCTCCCCTGGAGATCCTGCAAGGCGTCGGGCACGTGCCTTCCGTCGAGGTTCCCCGGCTCTTCGCAGAGAAGCTGGTGAAGGTTCTGGCGGTCGAGTGTGGGGATGTGGGCGCGAACGGCGTTGACTACGCCACCGGCCTGGAAACCCGCAAGCAGGTGCTGGGTGAGGAGCACGTGGCCCGCTCCACCCAGAACATGAACAGTCTCGATGCCCCCTTCCAGCAGATGATCACCCGCCTTGCCTGGGGCGAGCTGTGGGGCAATGAGGATCTTGGGCGCCGAGAGCGCAGCCTGATCACCACCGGCATCCTGGCCGCCCTGGGGCGTGAGGAGCTGGAGCTGCATCTGAAGACCGCGAAACGCATCGGCATCACCGAGGCGGAGATGCGCCAGGTTCTGATGCATGTAGCGGTCTACGGTGGGGTGCCCGCGGCCAATCATGCCTTTGCCATGGCGAAGGAACTGGGCTGGGGCGAGTGATCCCGGAGACCGTCAGACACAACGTTTGAGGATGATGACAATGCACGATGAGAAAACGCGCTTTGTGGAGCGCGACCGCAACTGGCACCCGCCGGCCTACGCACCCGGGTACAAGACCTCGGTGGCGCGGTCCCCCCAGCAGTCGCTGGTCAGTATGCAGAGCCCGAGTGTTTCCGAGATCGGCGGCCCGGATTTCAGCGGGCTGCGCATGGGCCGCTACGACAATGATCTGCTCCTGAACTTCACCCAGGGCCAGGCGCTGCCGGTGGGTGAGCGCATCATCATGTTCGGCCGCGTGATCGACCAGTTCGGCAAGCCTGTACCCAATACACTGGTTGAGATGTGGCAGGCGAACGCCGGCGGCCGCTACCGGCATCGCAATGACAACTATCTGGCACCGCTGGATCCGAACTTCGGCGGTGTGGGCCGGACCCTGACGGATGAGCAGGGCTGGTACCGCTTCCGCACCATCAAGCCTGGGCCCTATCCCTGGCCGAACGATCCCAACAGCTGGCGTCCGGCGCATATCCATGTCTCCGTAATGGGGCCGTCCATTTCGACCCGGCTGATCACGCAGATGTACTTCGAGGGCGATCCCCTGATCCCCCGCTGCCCGATCATCAACACGGTCAACGATCCGGACGCGGTTGAGACCATGATCGGACGCCTGGATATGGCGCACAGCAAGCCCATGGACTGCCTGGCCTACCGGTTTGATCTGGTGGTGCGGGGTAGACTTCAGACCTATTTTGAGAATCAGTGAGGGAGGGGAAACGCATGCAACAGCCCAACACCCAGTCCACCAGCGAGCTGATTCTGCGGGAGACGGCGTCACAGACCGCGGGTCCCTATGTCCACATCGGCCTTGCCCCATCCGTGGCCGGGCTCCCCGCCCGCGATGAGGAGATCTGGAACCGCATGGCCGGGCCGGAGGCTGAAGGCGAGCCGATTGAAGTCGTGGGCACCGTCATCGACGGCAATGGCGATCTGGTGCGCGATGCGCTGATCGAGGCCTGGCAGGCGGATGCGAAAGGGGTCTATCAGCCGTTCTTCGATCTGCGCAACGCCTTCAACAGCTTCGGACGCACGGCGACCACCTTTGAGGGCAGCAGTGAATGGTCCCTCCAGACCATCAAGCCCGGGCCGGTCGCCCATGCCAGTGGTCAGCCCATGGCACCGCACATCAACCTGTCCATCTTCGCGCGTGGCGTTAACGTGCACCTGCAGACGCGCCTCTACTTCGATGACGAGACGGACGCCAACGCGCACTGTCCGGTCCTGAGCCGGATTGAATCCCCGACACGGCGCCAGACGCTGATCGCCTCGCGGGAAGCGGGTGATGGCGATCGGGTACGCTACCGTTTTGATATCCGTTTGCAGGGTGATGGAGAAACCGTTTTCTTCGACTTCTGATGGTGGCCGATACAGCATGACCAGCCCACGGAGCCTGCCGGACTGGTTTGCCGGCAAGGGATTTGACGTTGAGCGTCTGCGGTTCGGTCTGCAGACTGCACTCACCGCCTGCCTTGCTCTGGCCCTGGCCTGGATCCTGGGGCTGGAGCATCCCCAGTGGTCCGCCATGACGGTATGGGCCGCCTCCCAGCCCCTGCGCCAGCAGCTGATAGCCAAGAGCCTCTACCGGATGCTCGGAACGGTGATTGGCACGGGCGTGGGGCTGGTGCTGCTGATGGCCGCCGGCGATCACCTGATCTGGCTGGTGGTGGGTCTTTCCCTGTGGGTGGGCCTCTGCGCCGCCGTCGGCAATGCCCTCTACAGCCTGCTCTCCTACGCAACCCTGCTTTCCGGCTATTCGGCCGCAATGGTTGCGCTGCTGGGGATGTCCGCCTCCATGAGTGTCACAGAGCTGGGCATCGACCGGCTCCTGACCGTTCTGCTCGGCGTTGTAATGGCCATGCTGGTGGGGCTGGTGTTCACGCCCAAGGCCTCCAGCAGTGAACTGATCATGCGCGGCCGGCGCCTGACCTCCGGGGTCCTGCATCAGCTCGTTGCCCGCCTGGACGGCATCTATGACGACGAACCCCGGGATCCGAACAAACTGGCGGTCGGGATCGCCTCCCTTGAGGTGAAGCTGGAAACCGTGGCAATCGGCCTCCGGAAAGCCTCGCATTCGGCGCGCTCCCAGCGGGCCATTCTCTCGGCGCTGATCGCGATTCTTCTGTGGCTCAGACGCGGTCGTCTGTCGCGCCTGCCGGGTCCGCAGACCCGGGATGCCGTGCGTGAGGCGGCGGTCGCCATGGACCGCGGGGCGCCACCGGCTGAAGTGGCGGCGGCGGTCCAGCGCGCCAGTGACCTTGCTACGGACACCACGCCGGCTCTGGCCGACGCACTGGGCCGGCTCGCCCATGCGCTCAGGGAGCGCCAGTATTTCCGGGATACTGGCCGGATCCGCCTGGAGAATGACCGGCGCCACATCATCCGCCACCGCGACTGGATCCATGTGCGCCAGGTGATGCTGCGCACCACCGGTGTGCTTCTGATTGTGGGTCTGTGCTGGATTGCCTCGGGGTGGTCCGCGGGCGCCTATGTGATGCTGGGGACCTCGGTCAAGGTGACCCTGTTTTCGACCTTCGAGAACCCTGCCTGGATCATGCGGCGCATCTTCGCCTGGCAGTCGGTGGGTGGCACTTGCGCGGTAGTGCTGCAGGCACTGGTCTGGCCGCTGGCGGGGTACGAGTGGGTCCTGGTTCTGTCGATGCTGCCGTTCATCCTGTTAACGGTGATCCCATTCTCCCATCGCAGGACCCAGAGTGGATCCATGGATGTGGTGATGATCTTCCTGCTGCTGTCCCAGCCGGATCTGCCGCTGACCGCGACCTTCGCGGAGTCCCTGACCAAGGCACTGGCGGTTGTGGCCGGGCCATTGCTCGCGCTTCTGGCATTCCGCACGATCTACCCGACAGACGCACGCCGTCGACAGCAGCAGCTGCACCGGATGATGACCCGCGAACTGGTGGCGCTCGCGGGTAAGGACAGCCGGGAGGGATTGCGCTTCTGGCAGGCCCGCTTCTATCACCGGGTCATGCGCCTGCTGTACTGGGCCCACCTGCGTGGCTTACCCACCCACCAGTTCCTGGATGGCAGTCTCGCCGCCCTGATCCTGGGGCAGGCTCTTCAGGCACTGCAGCAGTATCGGCTGAGTGCGGATGTGGACCCTGGGACTGCCAGGCGTGTGGAGGCGGTGTTGCGCCGGGTAGGGGATCTGCAGACCCATCCGCGGCAGGCGGCAAGGGCGCTTGAGCGCCTGGCGGATACGCTGGAGCGGCGCCAGCACCTGGAGCTGGCCCGGCTGACGCGCCACGCGGCACGGGAGCTCCAGCGCCATCAGGCCTTCTTCGTCAGTGAGGCGGACCCGGCGGAGGCGTTGCCTGCCTCATGAACGAATCCCGTATTTCTTAAGCCGGTAGGCATAGGCTGCCCGGGTCATCCCCAGGCGCCGGGCCGCTGCCGTGACGTTGCCGTTGGCTTCGGCGTGCGCGGTCTCAATGAGTTTCTGTTCCACCTCTTCCAGCGTCATGCCGGCGTCGAGCAGGGGCTGGATACGCTCTTCCGCGGTTGGCTCGGGTGTTGCAGTGCTGTCACCGCCGGTCAGCATGCCGGCGTTATCCAGTCCCTGTGCGTGGTCCCGTTCGACCGTGGGAACACGGTAGGCTCCGAACAGGGTCTTCTCGGTGATGTGCTTGGAGTCGGCGGTGAGTATGACCCCCCGCTCGATGGTGTTCTTCAGCTCGCGGACATTACCGGGCCAGTGGTACTGCTGCATGGTTGAGCGGGCCTGGTCCGAGAATCCCTGGGTGCGGCGCTGGTAATGCTGTTCGGCCTGCTGGAGGAAGTGCTGTGCCAATGGCAGGATGTCGTCCACCCGCTCGCGCAGTGGGGGCACTGTGACGGTGAAGGCATTGAGCCGGTAGAACAGGTCCTCCCGGAACTGGCCCTGGGCGACACGATCGGGCAGGTCGGTATGCGTGGCCGCAACAATGCGCACATTCACGTCGCGCACGCTCTCGCCGCCCACCCGTTCAATCTGGTGTTCCTGCAGCGTGCGCAGCAGAGCGGCCTGGGCACGCGGTGGGAGTTCCGCGAGCTCATCCAGGAACAGGGTGCCACCGTTGGCCCGCTCAAACCGCCCCATGCGTGACTGGTTCGCGCCCGTGAAGGCGCCCTTCTCGACACCGAAAAGCTCGGACTCGATCAGCTCCGGCGGTATGGCGGCACAGTTCATGGCCACAAAGGGGCCATCTGCCCGCGGGCTGTGGTCGTGCAGGCGCCGGGCCAGGATCTCCTTGCCGGTGCCGGTCTCGCCAAGCAGCAGTACCGGCACCTCGGAGGGTGCCGCACTGTCGAGCATGGACAGCATCTCACGGAAGGCTGGAGCGGTGCCGATCGGGCCCCAGCTCTCCTGGTCATGGCTGCGCGCCAGGTTGCTTTCCAGGGTCGCGATCCGGTCCTGGAGTTCATAGAGCTCGTCGATCAGAGGGGCTTCGCGCAGCATATCCGCGAATGCCTGGTAGTCGGACCACTCCCCGGCGAGGCGGCCCACGATGTGGCATTCATCGTGACCACAGGCCCGGCAGGCAACCTCCCGGTACTGGACTTCCCGCCCCAGAAGCTGGGTGGCGTAGCCCGAGGCATAGCCCAGCAGTGTCCAGCAGGCCGGCTCGTCCTGGATGCCCCGCTGGCGCGCGGCATCCGCCTCGAAGGAGCCTTCCCAGATGAACTCGCTGTAGAAACGGTCGTTGGCCAGATCCAGCTCGAGGTTGACCGGTACCGCCTTGACGTGCCCCTTGAGCGCATGCAGCTGCGGCCCCGCGAAGAACTGTTCCTCCAGACTCAGTGTCTGCCCCCTGAGGGACTCACTCAGTTCCGCGTCCATGCTCCCGGAGTAATAGCCGAGGCGCATGAACAGCCCCTTCGCGCGCTCCACGCCCAGTGTCTTGATCAGTTCATTACGGAAGAAACTGGATGCCGCAACCGGCATGACCAGCATGCGCTGCTCGCCCAGCCAGACCTGGCCCTGCTCGGGAAGAAAGCGCAGGGCATCCATCAGGTCCCGGGCACTGGGATAGTCGGAGGATGAGAGACGCATAGAACTCCGGTGCGTTGGTGAAGTGTGAAAGCCTACCACGGCGCTGCTGATAACAGGGATTTGATCATTTCGTTAAGTGTTGATCATATCATTGATCATGACAACGAACATGTGTTCGTAAAGCGTACCATAATAGGGTGAGGTCATAGCCAAGTTACCGCACAACGGACTGTTTCAGTTTTGTGGCATGGAGGTTGTATTCCCCTCAGGGGATGCGCAGTGCCTGCCTTCCGGAGCGTTCAGGCCGGTGCCGCACTGCGTGGACAAGCCGATCACATGCCCCTGGCGAAATGACGGGTGACAACGCTATGAAGAACACAACAACCGCACCACTGCGATCCATTTCCAGGATGAGGCCGCTACGCCTTGCCCTGATCAGCGGCGCCGCGCTCACCGCGGTGTTCTCAGCAACCGCTGCCATGGCTTCCGAGCCGCGCGAGCCGGCCGAGGTTTACGACCAGGTCTGTGCTCACTGCCATGACCCTGCCATGGGAGTCGGTCCGGTCATCACCCAGAAGGTACCCAAGTCATCAAGGGAAGAGCGCGCCTCCTTTATCCGGACCATGGTGCGCCATGGCAATGCCGCCATGCCCGCCTTCCGCAAGTCCGAAATCAGCGATCCGGAGCTGAAGGCGCTTGCCGAGGCACTGGCACGCGGTGAGTTCGCGCAACAGGATGGGGAGTAGAGCCATGACCATGACGCGCAGACAGCTTCTCCGCAATGGTGCTGCACTGGGAGCCGCCGTGCCGGTGTCACTGAGCACTGGCTGGGTTGGGCAGGCCATGGCGGAGGGCCTGGCAATCAACGGTGAGATCCGGGTTTTTGGCAGTGACCGCTCCAGCTCGGAGCTGGCCCGCGGGCTCCGTGGCGCCGGCTGGCGGCCCGTGGAAGCGGGGCGCTTTGACCCGCTGGTGCTGGCGGATCTGCCCAGGGGAACTCTGGCTGCCGGCTTTACCGACGAGGCGGGAATGGCTCTGCTGACCAGCCAGCTGGTGGGTCGCGGTCGGATTCTGGCGCTTGGTCGTCACGGCGCGGACGGTCACCAGTTGGTGAGCCAGCGCGGGGCCGTTGTCGACAGCCTCGCACAGGCGGACAGCAGCTGGCAGACGGCGCTGGGCCGCGAATACGCCCGCCTGGCGCAGAACCCGCCATCCGGACGCCGGGACCATAACCTCCGCGAAGCCGGCACAGCGGGTACCCGCGAACTGAGTTTTCTGGTCCGGGTCTGAGCCCAATCACAATAAAGAGAGATGAACCATGAGTACGCAGCGAATTCTTCCCAAAGGCGTATCCGAGGCGGACTTTGACAGGGCCCTGGCAGGCCTGCGCGAGGCCCTGGGCGCTGACAATGTCCTGACCGAAAGCGATGCACTGGCCCCCTACACCAAGATCATGATGGCAGGCGCGGACGAGGACTACATCCCGTCAGCGGCCGTGATGCCGGGCACCACCGAGGAAGTGCAGGAAATCGCCCGCCTCTGCAACGAGTACACCATTCCCATCTGGACGATTGGCACGGGCAAGAACCTCGGCTATGGTTCTGCCGCACCAGGCGAGACCGGCCAGGTCATTCTTGATATGAAGCGGATGAACCGGATCATTGATGTGGATCCGGAAGTCTGCACCGCCCTGATCGAGCCGGGCGTCACCTACCAGCAGCTTTACGACTACATCCAGGAGAAGGGCTACCGCCTGATGCTGGATCCGCCGGCGCCGTCAGCGATCGCCGGCCCCGTGGGCAACACCCTGGACCGGGGGGTGGGCTACACCCCCTATGGTGACCACTTCATGTTCCAGTGCGGCATGGAGGTGGTGCTTGCCAATGGCGAGAAGGTCCGCACCGGTATGGGCGGAATCGAGAACTCCAGCTCCTGGCAGGTGTTCAAGTGGGGTTATGGCCCCTACATCGATGGGCTGTTCACCCAGTCCAACTACGGCATCGTCACCAAGATGGGTCTCTGGCTCATGCCTGAGCCGCCGGCGTACCGGCCGTTCGTGATCCAGTACCCGGATCTCGAAGACCTGGACGAAATCGTTGAAACCCTGCGCCCGCTGCGTATCTCCCAGATCATTCCGAACGCTGTGGTGATTGTACATACCCTATGGGATGCGGGTACCCACGTTGAGCGCAAGAACTACTACACCGGTGATGGCTCCATCTCCCGCGAGGCGCTTGAAGCGATCAAGCAGGATGAGGGCATCGGTGAGTGGAACGTCTATGCCGCGCTCTACGGCACACCGGAGCAGATCGAGGTCAACTGGAAGATTGTCGAGCAGGCCTTTGGCAAGAGCGGCAAGGCCAAGATCATGTACGGCGAGGAGGCCGAGCAGCGCGGCGGTGGCTTCCGTTACCGCTCAGAGCTGATGAAGGGCGAGATGAACCTGGAAGAGTTCGGCCTCTACAACTGGCGTGGTGGCGGTGGTTCCATGTGGTTCGCGCCGGTGTCCCAGGCCAAGGGCAGCGAAACGGCCGACCAGACCCAGTTGGCTCTGTCGATTCTGGACAAGTACGGGTTTGACTATGTGGCTGAGTACATCGTTGGCTGGCGGGAGATGCACCACGTCATCGACCTGCTCTACAACCGCCAGGACCCGGAGGAGACCCAGCGGGCGCATGACTGCTTCTCTGAGCTCATCGATGAGTTCTCCAAGCGCGGCTACGGCCTCTATCGGACCAACACCGAGTTCATGGAGAAAGTAGCTGGCACCTTCGGTGAGCCACTGCGTGAAGTACACAAAACGCTGAAGAACGCACTGGATCCGAAGGGGATTCTGTCGCCTGGTAAGTCGGGGATCCGGCAGTAACCCCAGCTGAGGAGGGTAATGATGAGTAATACCTATACGGGTTTCGAACGCCAGTTCATCGCCGGCGAGTGGTCTGAGGGCAGCAGTCAGCGCAGCGTCGAGGTGAACAACCCTTACAGTGGCGACACACTGCTGTCGATCGGGCTGGCTGATCGCGCCGATCTGGATAGAGCCTTCAGTGCTGCCGAGAAGGCACAGGTGGAGTGGGCTGCGCGCGGCCCCTCCGAACGCAGCGCCGTGCTCAAGCGGGCGGTGGAGATCTTTGATGAACGCCAGGAGGAGATCATTGACTGGCTGATCCGCGAGTCCGGCAGCACACGCCTCAAGGCCACCATCGAGTGGAGTTCCGCCCGTGGCATCACCCAGGAGGCAGCCGGTATGCCGTTCCGTGTCCACGGGACCACCCAGCCATCGGATATTCCCGGTAAGGAGAACCGGGTGTATCGCGGGCCACTGGGCGTGGTGGGCGTCATAAGCCCCTGGAACTTTCCGCTCCACCTTTCCCAGCGTTCAATCGCGCCAGCGCTTGCCCTTGGTAACGCGGTGGTCGTGAAGCCGGCGGGTGATACACCGGTCACCGGTGGGCTGTTGATCGGCAAGATCCTTGAGGAAGCCGGCGTTCCCGCTGGTGTGTTCAATGTGGTGGTCGGTGCCGGCAGCGAAATCGGTGATGCCTTTGTTGAGCACCGGGTCCCCCGATTGATTTCATTCACTGGCTCCACGGAAGTGGGCCGGGGCATCGGCCGCGCCGCCAGCGGCGGTCAGTTCATCAAGAATGTGGCGCTGGAACTGGGCGGCAACAGCCCCTTCGTCGTTCTGGACGACGCGGATGTGGACCAGGCCGTCAGTGCTGCGGTCACCGGCAAGTTCCTTCACCAGGGCCAGATCTGCATGGCCATCAACCGCATCATTGTCGACCAGAGCGTCTATGACGACTTTGTCGAGCGGTTTGTCGCCAAAGTGAAAACGCTGCAGGTGGGTGATCCCGGTGACATTGCTACCGCGGTGGGTCCGGTGATCAATCCGAAGCAGCGCGAGGGTCTTGAAGAGAAGATCGCCACCGCCCGGAAGGAGGGTGCGACCGTGCTTCTCGATGGCGAGATCCATGGCCAGCTGGTGCCACCGCATGTTTTCGGTGACGTGACACCGGACATGGACATCAGTCGGGAGGAGATCTTCGGTCCCCTGGTCGGGATCCAGAAAGCACGTGATGAGGCCCATGCGCTGGAGCTTGCCAATGATACTGAGTACGGCCTTTCCAGCGCGGTATTCAGTGGTGACCTTGAGCGCGGCGTACGGTTTGCTCAGGGCATCCAGGCGGGTATGACTCACGTCAATGACATGCCGGTCAACGACGAGCCCCATGTGCCTTTTGGTGGCGAGAAGAACTCCGGGCTGGGTCGCTTCAACGGTGACTGGGCCATTGATGAGTTCACCACCGACCACTGGATCAGCGTCCAGCACACACCCCGCGACTATCCGTTCTGAATTTTCCTCTGAGACGTACCGGCGCCTCCCGGGCGCCGGATTCATCAGGCTGAACAAAAGAGACAACAGGCCATGAAAAAGACTACAGCAATCTGCCTCGCCGCACTTGGCGCCACCACCGCAATGCCCGCCGCAGCACTGAACGGGCACTACCCACTGGGCATCGAGGGGCTGGGCGCGACCGCTACACCACCCGAGGGGCTGTATTACCGCGGTTACCTGTTCCATTACGACATTGATGAGTTCAAAACCACCTCCGGCGATGCCGCGCCCGGTAGTAACACCGGCTCCGTTACGGCTCTGGCACACCGGTTCATCTGGATGACGGATGTGGATGTACTCGGGGCTGATTACGGCATGGAGGCGATTATTCCCATGCTGGATAACGAGTTTGAGCTTGATGTGGCCGGCGGTAATACCTTTGACGATGACGGGGTGGGGGATATCTTCCTCGGGCCTGTCATCCTCGGCTGGCACGGCAAGCAGTGGGACGCCACCTTCGCGGCCGGGCAGTGGTTTGATACCGCTGATTTCGATCAGAACAACCCAGCCTCGGTCGGCAAGGGCTATCAGACCACCATGATCACCCTGGGTGGCATGTGGCATTTTGATGAGGCCAAGCGCTGGAACTTCTCGGCGCTGTCTCGCTACGAGGCCAAAGGCGAGCAGGAGGATACCGGCATTACGCCCGGCGACAGCTGGCTTGTCGAATGGGGCTTCGGGCATCGTCTCAGTAACGGCGTTGAACTGGGCCTGGTGGGTTACAACGCCTGGCAGCTGGAGTCCGACGATGATGCCGTGGCTATGGATGGTAGCCCCATTACGGAAAAGGCCGGGCGGCATGCCGTGGGCGCCGAGATTGGCTACGGCTGGCGCTCCCTGGGGCTGAACCTGAAGGGTGCCTATTACCATGAATACGATGCCAGTGCGGGCGGTGTGAAAGGTGGGCTGGAAAGCCAGGGTGATACCCTGAGGCTGCAACTGACCAAGGCGCTGTAAGCACTGGACCCATGGGGCGGACCAGTGGCCCGCCCCGGTTCCCGCAATGGGATTACTGGAATGAGGAGCTACTGATGCAGATTCAGGCTGCTGTAACAACGGGTCAGGGCGAGGACTTCGCGCTCGACACAGTGGAGCTGGCGGAGCCCGCCCTGGGTGAGATCCGGGTCCGGATCGTGGCCACGGGTGTCTGCCACACCGACGCCGTGGCGCGTGATCTCGGCATTTCCCCGTATCCGATAGTCTTGGGCCACGAAGGGGCCGGGGTGGTTGATGCGGTCGGGGAGGGCGTGACCGATCTTGAGGTCGGGGATCACGTTGCTCTGTCGTTTGCGCACTGTGGCCAGTGTGGGCGCTGCCTCACAGGTCATCCCACGGTGTGCTCGACCTTCAATGAGCTCAATTTCGGCGGTGCCATGGATGATGGCAGTCACCGGCTGCACAAGGACGGTGAAGCGATCTCAACCTTTTTCGGGCAGTCCTCGTTTGCCACCCACTCCGTGGTGAGTGCGCACAACGCGGTGAAGGTGGATAAGGATGTGGACCTGGCCCTTCTCGGCCCTCTGGGCTGTGGCATCCAGACCGGTGCGGGCACGGTGCTCAACCGTCTCAAGCCGGAGTTTGGGACCAGCTTTGTGGTCTATGGCTGCGGTGCGGTTGGCCTGAGCGCAGTCATGGCCGCGGCCATTGCCGGGTGTCACCACATCATTGCCGTTGATGTTCACGACAGCCGTCTTGAACTGGCTCGTGAGCTGGGCGCGACCCACGTGCTTAATGGTGGAAAGGACGACGTGGTTGAGGCGATCCGCGGGATCACCGGCGGCGGCAGTGAGTACGCTGTTGAGACCACCGGAGTGCCGGCCGTGGTCCGCCAGTCGCTCCAGGCCCTGCGTCCGCTCGGGGTATCAGCGATCGTGGGTGTCACGCCGGACGTGACGCTGAATGTGCACGAGGACCTGATGGCCGAGGGCAAGTCCATGATCGGCGTGATCGAGGGGGATTCGGTGCCCCGGGTCTTCATCCCGCAGCTGGTGGATTATTACCGGGACGGCCGCTTTCCGTTCGATAAGCTGGTCCGTTTCTACAGCTTCAGTGAGATCAGCCAGGCGTTTGAGGACTCGAAGAACGGGACTACGGTCAAGCCGATCCTCCGACTGGAGTGAGTCGGGCCCGGATCATGAAGATTGTCGTATTGGGGTCTACCCTGTGAACAGAACCCTCAGTTCTCATGGATAGTCCTCATGCGGCTCGCCCCTCTGGTTCTTGGTCTGGTACTGGTAGCGGCTTCCTGCTCTGCGAGGAGCGGTGATTCCGCTACTGACAGGGTGGAAGTTGCCGTCATCAAGGATGTGCCCAGTACCTGCTCCGTGTGCCCTCTCCCTTACTGCAGGGCAGGCTGATGGCGGTATTCCCGGATAAAGCCCCTGGCGGAGATCATGGAGCGCCAGTCTGTTACCCGCCAGTGCCGCGGCAGAGAAAGCGCGGGTGATCAGTCCTCCCCCCGACCTGTTGAATCGGGCGCGCAGTAGAGCTCGTACAAGCGGCTCATAAGCGCCACAATCCTCGGGTCGCGGATCCGGTAGAGCACCGACTGTCCCTCCTTCCTGAAGGTGACAAGGTTTTCATCCCTGAGACGTGCCAGATGCTGGGAGAGCGCTGACTGGCTGAGCGGTACACTGCTGTTGATAGACCCCACGGACTTCTCGCCCTCAGTCAGCGTGCACAGAATCATCAACCGGTTGGGGTTGGCGATCGACTTCAGGACCTGGGTCGCCTCGGCCGCGTGCTCAGCCATTTCATCCGGCGTAAGGGCGGATGTGTCGCTGAACTGCTGCAGGGTACTGGCGTAGTCGTCTGGTTCCATGTGTCGCTCCCCGGGTTTGGGCCCCAATTATACTGCGTTGAACGGCTCTTGTATTTGCATTGGATGCTCTTCAGTCTTTATATTAGAAATTATTAATATAGAGAAAGGAGAGAAACGATGATCAGGAATCGCGTGATGAAAGCAGCACTGCCCGTTGGTCTGGTGCTCACTCTCAGTCTGGGGGCCACAGGCTGTGCCCATTTCCAGGCAGACGATGCTGACCGTCATCAGGCATCCGTAGCGGAGAAGGTCGCCCAGCGGGGGCTGCCTTTCGATATCAGCCGTGATATCGGCTTGGCGCCATACGGTGACGAAATGACCCGAGCGGTGGGCAACTATAACCGCCCGGCGCCGTTCATCGGAACTGGTGGCCAGCTGGCCGATGGTGCGATGGCGGAGCTGAAGGGTATGGGCTTCAAAACGGTTGTGAGCCTGCTCAATCCCCGCGAAGGCCTGGAAGCGGAGCGTGAAGCCGCCCATGACGCCGGGCTGAATTTCTACAGCATCAGTGTCTCCAGCAAAGCTCCGACCGAAGAGCAGGTGCGAGAGTTCGCAGGGATCGTCTCCGCGACGGGCAATTACCCCATTCTCGTGCACTGCGCCAGCAGTAACCGGGTAGGCGCGATGTGGGCACTGTATCGCCATCAGATGGGCGTGCCGGCCGAGATCGCTCTGGAGGAAGGCAAGGCCGCCGGGCTGAAGACCAGCCGGGAGCCGGCCGTGCGTGAACGTCTCGGGCTGGCAGGTTCGCAGTAGCGGTCGCAAGCCGCGGGTCCGAAATATCGGAGGGGGGGGCAGGGTAACGGCCTGAAAGGCGGTTTTCCACGAGCTCCTCCAGGATCGTATTGGTCAGACGCATGATGGCATTGGGGGGAATCACTTCGAGCTCCATACCTCCAGGGTATTGTTTGGTACCCAATCAATATTGGTTGACGGCCCCAAATCCCCGTAGCTTGTGTCCTGCTCCTCTCTACCTTGGTTATGGGGTCTTATATGCAGGCGTTCACCTATAGTGCCAATCCCGCACATATTGTTTTCGGGGCAGGTAGCTCCAAGAGCGTGGCCGATGAAGTCCGTCGGTTGGGCGGTAATCGTGCACTGGTTCTCTGCACTCCTTCTCAAGAGGAAAATGCTCGACTGATCAATGCGCAGCTGGGTGAACTGGCGGGCGGGGTATTCAGCGGTGCGGTGATGCACACGCCGTTGGAGATTACCAGGCAGGCGATTGATGTCTATGAAAGGACTGGAGCTGACTGTCTGGTCGCGTTTGGAGGTGGCTCCACCATAGGGTTAGGCAAGGCGGTTGCTCATAGGACCAATGCAGTACAGATAGCAGTTGCAACCACCTATGCCGGATCCGAAGTCACTCCGATATTGGGCGAGACTGAAAATGGCGTAAAGACAACTGTCAGAGACGCTTCCATTCTTCCTGATGCGGTCATCTACGATCCCGAACTCACAGTTGATCTACCGGTGTCGACGAGTGTGACCAGCGGCCTGAATGCTATGGCCCATGCAATTGGAGGCCTGTATGCCAGGGATCGTAATCCCATTACAACCCTGATGGCCCTGGAAGGAGTCCAGAGCCTTAAGGAGGCGCTGCCGGTTATCGCTGACCGGCCTAACAATGTGGACGCCCGCAGTAATGCCCTATACGGGGCTTGGCTTTGTGGCAATGTGCTGGGCTCGGTAGGGATGGCTCTGCACCACAAGCTCTGTCATACCCTGGGTGGGAGCTTCGGTCTTCCCCACGCTGAAACCCACGCCATTCTGCTGCCCCACACCACGGCTTATAACGCCCGGTTGGCGGCAGATGTGCTGGCTCCGGCAGCAAAACTCTTTGGCGATGATCTTGCCGGGGGGTTATACGATTTTGCGGAGTCCATTGGTGCGCCACTGGCGCTTAAAGAGTTGGGCCTTGCTGAAGCCAATCTGGACAGGGCTGCAGACCTGGCAATGAAGAATGCTTACTGGAATCCGCGCACACTGGAACGCGGTGCGATCCGTGGGCTTTTGCAGTGTGCCTGGAGTGGAGACCGTCCTGGATGACCCAGGAGCACCTCTGAACACAACTACGTTAAAGGAATACGGCATGGCCTATATCGACAGTTTCACTGAGGAATGCTCCGCAGAGGCGGTCAATGCGCGCATAGACGAGGCTGTAGAGCCTCGTTTTCGTGAGGTTATGGAGTCATTGGTCAGACATCTTCATGACTTTGTTAAGGAGGTTGAGCTGACACAGCGGGAATGGGAAGTCGCGATCGACTTCCTTACCCGAGCCGGGCACATGAGCGACGACAAGCGTCAGGAGTTCATTCTGCTTTCGGATACCCTGGGCGTTTCAATGTTGGTTGACGCCATTCAACACCGTCGCCCGAGTGGAGCGACGGAGAACACCGTCTTTGGTCCCTTTCACCTGGACGGGGCTCCGGAGCGGGAGATGGGCGCCAATCTATCGCTCGATGGTAAGGGAGAGTCATGTCTCTATGCGGGGCGTGTTCTGGATCTCGATGGTAACCCGATAGAAGGAGTTCGGATCGACGTGTGGTCCGATAACAGTGATGGGTTTTACGACGTCCAACAACCAGATGAGCAACCAAAATGGAATAATCGCGGTGTCTTTACCACTGGTGCTGACGGACGCTATTGGTTTGCTGGCATCAAACCAGTTCCTTATCCGATTCCTGATGACGGTCCTGTTGGCCAGATGCTGTCATGTCTTGGGCGCCATGCCTGGCGGCCCGCTCACATGCATTTCATGCTTGATCACCCACAGTTCGAGCGTATCGTCACCCACACTTTTGTGTCAGGGGACCCTTACCTGACTTCCGATACGGTTTTCGGGGTCAAGGACTCGCTTATACTCAACTACCTTGAAAACACAGGAGGGGATACTCAGTGGAAGGCTAACTTCGATTTTGTGATGGTGCCGAAATAACCTGGCTCAAGGCCCTAAACAGTTTCTTCAGTGATGACCGGAGCCATCCTGACTCCGGTCATCATGGGCGCAGGTGCGTCACCGTCTCATGATTGAGAGGTGATGCTTAAGGATGGATTGCAGGGAAAACCCCACTGAGAAACGACGTCAGCTCCTTTGTGTCATCCAGAGGGAAGATGCCTGCTACGTACTGATCTGGACGTACGACCACCACAGCACCATTTCTGGAGATTGAGCGCTCTTCGAAGATGTCGTGATCCTCAAGGATACCGAAAGCATGCTCCATGTCCGTCAGCTGGAAATGGCCAACCTTGGGTTTGAACACGGACGGTACATCTGACATATCGAAGTCGGTGTAGGCTTGCTGATGGATCAGCTTGAGGTCGAAAAGCTCAGGAGACAGAGTTTTCTCCGCCCACTCTGACCAGTTCCTCAGAACTGGCGACTCTCCGGGCGCGGGCGTATCGGCGAATACATACACGCGCCAGCGACCATCAGCCGTGTGCTGGTGGCCGATGTGAAGAGGTACAAGGTCGCATATCCGACCTACCTCTGCCGACTTGAACCGGCGCCCCAGCGGGTACCCTGCTGCGAGATCTTGGTATCGGTGATCTGACGTGATCAGCGATGGTTCGTATTCCGTGAGGTAGCCGGCGTTGAATTCGGCGGTTTGCGTGTAGAATTTCTCCATTTCCTGTGGGTCCTGGAGCTGATCGTTCGATTCAGCCATGAGAGAGGACCACTGTTTGTCGAACTCGATGAGGCGGTATGCCACATCCCTGCGTTCGTCAGCATAGGTGTGCAACAGTTCCTCGGGGCTGTTGCCAGAAAGCACATGGCCCAGCTTCCAGGCAAGATTGAAGCCGTCCTGCATGGAAACGTTCATCCCTTGGCCTGCCTGTGCCGAATGGGTGTGGCATGCGTCTCCCGTAATGAATATGCGGGGATCGTTGCTGTCGGTTCGATCCGAGCTCCGATCATCGAAATCGTCCGTGATGCGGTGGCTGACCTCGTAGATCGAGTTCCATACCACGTGTTTAACATCCAGTTTATAGGGATGCATGATCTCCTGAGCTTTGGCGATCACATCCTCAAGTGGGGTTTGCCGGACGCCTCCACTATCGCCTTCAGCAACCTCTCCAAGGTTCACGTAAAGGCGGAAGAGGAATCCACCTTCGCGGGGGATCAGCAGAATGGAATGGCCATTGTTGGCTTTAATGGTGCATTTCTTGCGCACATCAGGGAAGTCTGTATCTGCGAGCACATCCATGACACCCCATGCCTGATTGGCCTGGTCGCCACGGAGCCTGTATCCCAATGACTTGCGAACATTGCTACGCGCGCCATCGGCTCCAACTACGTATTTGGTATGTACCTTGAGCTCGCTGCCTTCGTCAGGGCCTGCTGATCGGCGGAGTGTGACGGTGACTGGATATTCAGCGTTCTCATCTTCAGAGACCTCAAAATCAACGAACTCATAACCGTAGTCCGGCTCCATTCGAGTAGGAGCGTTCTTCATGAAACGGTTGAAGTGATCAATGATACGCACCTGCGTGATGAGCATCATGGGCCATTCACTGAATTTGGTTGGAAGCTCCCGGACACTGCTCTCACGAGCGACGTTCCGGGGATCATCAGGATCCGGTTTCCAGAACGCCATGTCCGTTATGGTGTGTGCTTCCTCATATATTTCATGGGCAAACCCGAATGCCTGGAAGGTCTCCATGGTCCGGGAATGGACGCCGTCGGCATTGGCCAGTTCCAGGCGGTGGCCGCGCTTCTCTATCATGCGTGTATTGATATGCGGGAACTGTGACAATTGTGCTGCCGCGATTGAGCCAGCAGGCCCACAGCCCACGATGAGAACATCCATAGTCTCTGGCAGGTCCTGGGGGCGATCAACCCCCACACCCTCAGCCGGCATAGTGAGAGGATCGCCGGTTTGATAGCCCGAAACGTGAAACTGCATGGGAAAACTCCTTACTTGTTTTTGTACTGGTTATGTCGTGTATTCAGCTGTTGGTCTCTTCCTGGGCCCGCGGGCGTTCGTGGCGGGTCTGCAGTGATTCGTCCTCGGTCGCCACCAGCTGCACATCGAAGCGCACTTCCTTGTAGGGGACTTCGAGACCATTGGCGCGGATTGTCTCCGGATCGTCGATTCTTACGGCATCCCGGACGAGTTCACCGCGGGTCGCGAAGGCGAAGTCGTCGTAGGTGTAATCGTCATCCGACAGGTTGATCTGGGTCGTCAGGTGCTTGTACCCGGGCCGGGAAATGAAGAAGTGGATATGCGCCGGGCGCTGGCCGTGGCGGCCGACCAGGCTGAGCAGCTTCTGGGTGGGGCCATCCGGGGGGCAGCCATAGCCTGAAGGAATAATGCTGCGGACCTTGTAGCGCCCATCACTGTCCGTGCGGATGCGCCGGCGCAGGTTGTAGTCACTCTGGGAGGGATCAAAGTAGGAATAGGCTCCCTTGCTGTCCGCATGCCAGATATCCACCACCGCGCCTGGCAGGGGCTGACCGTTCTCATCGGTTACCTGGCCGGAGAGGATCATGGTTTCGGCCTGGGTATCGGTGCCGTCATCCATGCGGTCATAGCCATCCTTGAGAGGTGCACCGGCCACATAGAGCGGCCCCTCAATGGTGCGCGGCGTCCCCCCATCGCGGCCAGCCTGTTCGTCCTCGGCATCCATGCGGATATCCAGGTACCGGTCAATGCCCAGCCCCGGGGCAACCAGGGCCGCCTCGCCACTCTGGCCCAGTTCGCCAACGTAATAGACCGCGCGCCAGAGCTCTTCCGGTGTGACATCAAAGTCCTCAACGATCTGAAAAAGGTCGTGCATCACCCGGTGCAGGATCTGTTTGACCCGCTCCTGGCCCTCCGCCTGATCGAAGCCGGCAACCTTATGGAGCAGCTCTCTGACGTCGTCTGTGTGCATTGTGCTGACTGACATGGTTTTCTCCTCGCGTCTTTTATTGTTGTCTGGCAACAGGTATTAACCGGGAACGGCCGCGCTCAGCGGTCGTCCTCGTGGATGGATGACGGGTGGCGGTTAAGCGCCGTCACTTCGATATCCATGTAGGGAAACAGCGGCAGGCCGCTGATCAGTTCGTGCAGCTCCTGGCTGTCCGTGACATCAAAGATGCTCACGTTCGAGTAGGTGCCACTCACCCGCCACAGGTGCCGCCACTTGCCCTGCTGCTGCAGCTCTTGGGCATAGGCTTTCTCCCGGCCCTTGATGGCCTGGGCGGTGGCATCCGGCATATCCGCCGGCAGATTCACGGTCATCTCAACCTTGAACAGCATCGTTTTGCTCCTTCAGACGCTCTGGCGCCGGTATTCGCTGAGTTTGCCCTCATCGATCCCGACACCCAGTCCGGGACCGCAGGGAAGGGCCACGCCGTTGTCGTGGAAGGTCAGGGGGTGGTCGACGATGTCGTCCTTCATGAGTAACGGACCGAACATCTCCGTGCCCCAGTGCAGTGGTTCGAGGGTGGACCAGGCATGCAGGGCGGCGACCGTACCTATAGTGCCCTCGAGCAGCGTGCCCCCATACAGACCGATGCCGGCCGAGCGGGCCACCACAGCCTGCTCCAGGGCCCGTGCCGGGCCACCGGCCTTGCCGATCTTCATGGCCACGGCGCCGCCGAAACCGGCAGCGGCAAGGTTGTAAAGATCGGTTCCATCAGCCACGGATTCATCCGCAAGGATCGGGATCTGGAACTTCTCGGCAAGCCGCACCAGCACAGCGGGGTGCCGCCTGGAGGTCGGCTGTTCGACGAGGTCAACACCGGCCGCCTGAAGCTCTGCCATGCCGCGCGCTGCTGTCGCCTCGTCCCAGGCCTGATTCACATCAACACGGATGCTGGCGCGGTCACCGACAGCCTTCTTGATGGCCGCAACATGACGGACGTCCTCCATGAGCGCACCGGACCCAATCTTGAGCTTGAAATCGCGATGCCATCCGCTTTCAAGAAGCGTCCGCGCTTCATCGATATCGCGTTCGGTATCCCCGCTGGCGAGAGTCCAGAGCACGGGTATATGGGAATGGACCGCGCCACCCAGCAGCACGGACAAAGGCTGGTTGAGCCGCTTCCCCTGCAGGTCCAGCAACGCCGTCTCCACACCGGAACGCGCCAGCTGATTGCCACGGATGACAGCATCCAGCCTTACCTTTAGGGTATTGATACTGTCCAGTGACTGACCAAGCAGCCAGGGAGTGATGTAGTGATCAATGGTCAGCTTGATCCCCTCAGGGCTTTCCGGGCCGTAGGCGAGTCCGCCGATGGTGGTGGCTTCACCCAGGCCCTGGCAGCCATCCGAATCGGTTACGCGCACGATCACCATGGTCTGAAGCCCCATGGTTGTCATGGACAGCCTGTGGGGCCTGATGGTCGGGATGTCGACCAGTATGGCCTCGATGGACTGGATGGTGGCCTGCATTGGCGACTCCGCAACAAAACTGAAGAATGTCTGACATCCAAGCTACGATGGTTGAAGCTGCCCGACCAATATTGATTAAGTAGTAAGGAATACCTTGGAGGTATGGATGGAGCTGAGGCACCTGAGATATTTCGTTGTCGTGGCGGAGGAGCTGAACCTGACGCGGGCATCAGAGAAGCTGTTCATCGCGCAGCCACCGCTGACACGACAGATACGGCAACTGGAGGATGAGGTTGGAGCACCGCTGTTCCATCGCCACTCAAGAGGGCTGGTTCTGACCGAGGCGGGTCAATATTTCCTCGATCAGGCGCGCCAGATACTGGGACGGATCGATGCGGCAACGGAGGACGCGCGGCGCATCGCGCAGCATGGCAAGACCATCTTCGGCATTGGTTTTGTTCCGTCAGTGTTCTATGGACAGCTGCCAATGATGGTCCGGCGCCTGAGGCGTAATCAAAATCTGGAAATCGTACTGGAAGAGAGTAAGACCCGGGAGCAGGTGGAGGCGCTCAAGGCCGGAAGGATTGATATCGGATTTGGAAGGCTGCGCATCGACGATCCGAACGTGGAGCAGGAGGTGCTTTCCAACGAACCAATGTTGGCCGCTCTGCCGGCATCTCACCCCTTGGCCGAAGGTTCGCCCTCCATGGCGGAATTGTCCGGAGTGCCAATGCTCACGTTTCCCAGCGGTCCGGGTCCTAACCTCGCCGATTTGATGCTTGGCCTGTTCCACCGTCGAGGCCTGCGCGTTAACGTGGTCCAACAGGTCAACGATGTGCAGACCGCACTGTCTCTCGTCGCGTCCGAATTGGGATTTACCTTGGTTCCCGAACAGGTCCAGTGCCTTCATCGGGATGGAGTGTGCTATGTCCCGCTCGCGGACGACGACATTACGATACCTGTTATCGCGTCTCGCCGCCGGGGTGAGCCGCCGAGCGCAATCATGCGACTAACCAACACCATCCTCGATGATTTTTTTGATAACCGCTTGTTTGGTCGCGATCCGTGAATCAAATAAGCCGGTTGTTGTGAGAAAACACCCAAACCTGCTTGAGTAATAGATGATGTGCCGTCTCTAGGCGGGGCCAACGGGCCCATCATCAATCGCGGTGAGGGCCTCGTTGACCCGGAACAGCTTGGCGTTCACCTCTGTGATGCCGAACGCCTCGAGCCGGGCCCGGTGCTTCTCAAGGTAGGCCCGGGCGCTGGCGTCATCATGGAACAGGTAGATCCCACCGGCCTCGTTGGTTTCCGGGTTCTCGGTCCATATCTTCCAGATGAGGCCGGGCTCCTCGGCGATAGAGATGGCCAGATCCTTCATGGCGTCGGTCATGCCCTCACCAAAAGGGCCGGGGAACGGGAAGTCGATCTGTAGCAGTGTTTTCATTACACGCTCCTGCCGATGACTGGATGCTGTGGTTAATGTTAGCAGTGCGGGGCTTTATGGCGTCATCTGCCCGGGGTGCCCTTCGCCCTGGGATTCAATCCTGTTGCGTCCGTTGGCTTTTGCCAGATAAAGCATGTCATCAGCCTGTGCAACCAGCTGGTCCATGTCCGAATCCGTGGTGGGGACAATAGATGTCAGCCCGATGCTGGCCGTGAGGTACTTCTCGGTGGGCGAGTGTATGTTGAGAATCCTTGAATCACTCAGGTTCCGAAGGAACTGGTTCAGCAGCTGCCTTGCCTGTTCCTGTGCCGTGTCACCCCAGATCAGAGCGAATTCCTCACCACCGTATCGGGCGCAGAGATCGCTTGGCCTGTTCACGGTTTCCTGTAGAAGGGCGGCCGTCTGGCGCAGGCACTCGTCCCCCACCTGATGGCCATAGGTGTCATTCAGCAGCTTGAAGTGGTCCAGATCCACAATGGCGAGACTGATCGGTTTCCCGAGCCTCATACACCGGCGGCATTCCTCATGAAGGAAATCGTCAAAGGCGCGGCGATTGGGGATGCCGGTAAGCCCGTCGATTCTCGCCAGCGCGCTGACTTTTTCCTCGGCAAGTTTCCGTTCAGTGATGTTGTGGTGGACGATCACGAAGTAACCAGCCTCGTTCAGCTGGAGTGGGGCGACCCGCATCATGAACCAGCGTTTTTCATCAGGACTGTGGCAGGGGTATTCAAGATAGAATTCAGGTTGGCCGCCATTCAGGACACTCCGTATGCCCTCAGCGGCATTCGCGCCGAATTCATCCCCCATGGCGGATGCCTTGTCACACTCCGCGAGGTAATTCAGTGTTTGCCAGTCATCGCCGGACATACAGGCATTGTTGCTGTTACCGAAAGCGCTCCAGGATCTGTTCACGTACTGAATATCGCCAGCCGGATCAATGACCACGATGTTCTCGTTAATGGAATCAAGTATCGCGTGTAAGAACCCCGGTGTGTGTTCCACTATCAGCTTCCTTCAGGACTGGGGCAGCAACGGGACATAAGTGGATACGCTTCCCTCAGATTGGTGGTCCCTGACGTTCTGATTGTATTGTCGCTTCTGTCGCTGCCCAGCGCCACCCGGGCGATGGAGATGGCGAGCCTGTATGCATCATCAATTATATTGGGCTGGAAGCCATCTTTATCGGTGACGGTCAATTGCCGTCGGCTCCCGGGGCGGGCACCATGGACATATGAATCATCTCGCGCATGTTTTCCTGGCCCCGGATACGCCGCAGGCACGCGTTGGCAGTATCATGGGCGACTTCTGCCGGGGCATCGCCATGGATCAGCTGCCTGGCAATGTCCGCCGTGGCGTTGAGCATCATCTTGCGGTTGATGGGTACACGGACCGTCATCCGCAGGTCTGTGCCAGCAGGCGCCTGTTTTCCCCGCAGCGTCGCCGCTTTGCGGGCGTCGCGCTCGACATCCTCTATGACCATTATCTTCTCAAGCATTGGAACCGGTTCTCGGATGTGGATGCTGATCGCTTTATCCGGATGGTCTACCAGGAGCTGCCCGAGCACGAACACCTGATGCCCCGGCGGATGCTGTGGGTCACCCGCCGAATCACTGAGGACGACTGGTTCGGCCATTATCGTCGACTCGACAACATCGGCTACGCGCTGGATCGCGTCGCCGGGCGCATCCGGTTCCCCAACCGGTTTGGCGGTATTATTGAGGAAATCGAACGCCACAATGAGGAGCTGGAAGCACGTTTTCTCGGGTTTTTCCGGGAGTTGCAGCGTGACGCCAGAGAACTCTGAGGTGAGGCGTCAGTTGGGATAGTCACTCATGTTCGCCACCAGAAAATCCACGAACTGCCGTACTTTCGGGGAGATGTGCCGGTGTCGCGGGTAGACCACCCAGACAGCGGTGTGAGTGCACATGTAATCATCCAGTACCGAGACAAGTCGGCCACTGGCCAGATCCTCCCACACGTAGTAGTCCGGTAACTGGGCGAGCCCCAGGCCCTTGCGGACCGCGTCCAGAAGGGCCTGCCCGGAATTTCCCCGCCAGTTGCCATGAACCCTTACAGAGCGGTGCTGCTGTCCAACGTCGAAGCTCCAGTGGTCGTTGGAGCCCAGCAGGCAGTTATGCGCCGACAGTTCGTCCAGTGTCCGGGGAGTCGGGTACTGCCGCAGATATTCCGGCGACGCCACAACGTACTCATGACGTTGGCACAGACGCCGCCCGATCAGTGATGAACTCGGCATGGAACCGGCCCGGATGCCCACGTCAAACCCTTCGCTGACAATATCCACCCAGCGGTTGGTGAACTCCTGATCGACCGTCAACTGAGGGTGTTGCTGTAAAAAGTCGTTGACCAGTGGCGCAATGTAGCGCTCCCCGAAGGTGGCGGCACAGGTCAGCCTGAGCACGCCACTGGGCCGTTGCTGGTAATCACCAATGGCGTTGAGCGCTTCCTGGAAGCCGTCGAACAGGTGCGAGCAGTGGTTGAAGTACACCTCGCCCGCGTCCGTGAGCCTGAGCTGGCGGGTCGTGCGGTACAGGAGCTGGGTGTCGAGCTGGGTCTCCAGACGCGTGACCAGCCGGCTCACGTGGGAACTCGAAACGTCGAGTTGACGAGCGGCGTTGGCGAATGACCCCTGGCGGACCACCTGAACGAACGCCTCGATCCGGTCCCAGTGTTGCATTGTTGCTCTCCAGCAATAATCCCTTGCCGTATGGTGCCTTAAAGCGGTGATTGTTGGTACCTATACTGAGTCAACTGAAACGCAACCAACCATCGCCTTATTGGAGAATAATCATGAAATCCCGTGCAGCGCTTGCCATGGAGGCCAACAAGCCTCTGGTTCTCGAGGAAATCGATGTGCAGGGCCCGAAGCAGGGCGAAGTCCTGGTGCGCATGGCCGCCACCAGTGTCTGCCACACTGATGCCTATACGCTCTCCGGCGCGGATCCCGAAGGCCTGTTCCCCTCCGTTCTGGGCCATGAAGGCGCTGGCGTGGTTCAGGAGGTCGGTCAGGGCGTGACCAGCCTGCAGCCTGGTGACCACGTTATTCCGCTCTATACGGCGGAATGCGGTCAGTGCAAGTTCTGCCGTTCCGGCAAGACCAACCTCTGCAGCGCCGTGCGGGCGACCCAGGGGCAGGGCGTGATGCCCGACGGCACCTCGCGTTTCTCCCTCAACGGCAAGCCGCTGCACCATTACATGGGGTGCTCAACCTTCAGTGAGTACACGGTGCTGCCGGAAGTCTCCCTGGCCAAGGTCTCGAAGGAGGCGCCGCTGGACAAGATCTGCCTGTTGGGCTGTGGTGTCACAACCGGCATTGGTGCCGTGCACAACACGGCCAAGGTGGAACCGGGCTCGACCATCGCGGTATTCGGTCTCGGCGCCATCGGCCTGGCCGTGATCCAGGGCGCGCAGATGATCGGCGCTGAGCGGATCATTGCCATTGATGTGAACCCGGAGAAGTTTGACCTGGCGCGCCAGTTCGGCGCGACCGACTTCGTGAACCCCAACGACTACGACGACCCCATCCAGCAGGTCATCATCGACCAGACCGACGGCGGTGTGGACTACTCCTTTGAGTGCATCGGCAATGTGAACGTCATGCGTTCCGCCCTGGAGTGCTGTCACAAGGGCTGGGGTGAGTCCATCATCATCGGCGTTGCCGGCGCCGGCGAGGAGATCAGCACCCGGCCCGTGCAGCTGGTTACCGGGCGCGTCTGGAAGGGCTCCGCCTTCGGTGGTGTGAAGGGGCGCAGTGAGCTGCCCACCTATGTGGATGACTACATGAAGGGCAAGGTGAAGATCGACGAGTTCATCACCCACAACATGCCCTTCGAGCAGATCAACGAGGCGTTTGAGCTGCTGCACCGTGGCGAAAGCATCCGTACCGTGCTGCATTACTGAGGAGTACCCATGACCGACACACTGGAACTGGTTTCGGAAAACAAGAGCTTCGGCGGCTGGCTTCGGCGGTACCGCCACCGCTCGGAGGTTCTCGACTGCGATATGGTCTTCGGGATCTACCTGCCACCGCAGGCGGAAAGCCAGTCCATCCCGCTGCTCTGGTGGCTCTCGGGCCTCACCTGCACGGATGAGAACTTCATGCAGAAAGCCGGCGCGCACCGCGTGGCGGCGGAGCTCGGGATGGCGATCATCTGCCCGGACACCAGCCCGCGCGGTACGGATCTGCCCGGCGAGCATGAAAGCTACGATTTCGGATCCGGCGCTGGCTTCTATGTTGATGCCACCGAAGCGCCCTGGAACCAGCACTATCACATGTACAGCTATGTAGTGGATGAGCTGCCGGACCTGGTGCACAACGCCTTCCCGCTCAGCGGGCAGGAGGCCATTTCAGGGCACTCGATGGGCGGGCATGGTGCCCTGGTCTGTGCCCTCCATAATCCCGAGCGCTACCAGTCCGTTTCCGCGTTTGCGCCCATCTGTCACCCGGTTAACTGCCCCTGGGGCGAGAAGGCGTTCGGGGGCTACCTGGGCGATGACCGTGACGCCTGGAAGGTATGGGATGCCAGTGAGCTGATCCGCTCCCATGGCACGGCGCACTCGGTGCTGGTCGACCAGGGGAATGCGGACAACTTTCTTGAGGCGGGCCAGCTCCAGCCCGAGGCCCTAGAGGCTGCCTGCACCGAGGCCGGTGTTGATCTGAACCTGAGGTACCAGCCCGGGTACGATCACTCCTATTTCTTCATCGCAAGCTTCATCGAGGACCATCTCCGGTTCCATCACGCCCGCATGTAACCTCCGAAGGCGCTTTGATGCCACCTGCCCGTGCAAGCGCACGGGTGGGTACTGACCTCCGTTCCTGCTGACTCTGGATCCTTTTAATCTTTCGCTATCGAGGTGTTAGTCAAGCACAAAGATTCAGTGGTTCTAATGTTAGAATAATCTGATATATTGCCTGCTGCGTTGAATGAAAAATCACGTCTGGGAGGCGCTATGAAAATATTGGCCCGGTATGCTGTTGTTCTCTCACTGGGGTTGAGCGTGCTGAGTGTCAGCGCGGAGGATCAGCCGGATCACTTTGAAGGCAAGGATTCTGAGACTCTGGAGGAGGCTATTGAGAATCTTGAGTCGTCAAGTGAGCGGATGGAAGAACTTCTGGAGGAAGAAGATCTGCGCGGTTCGCCGATGGGTGAGATTCACAGGCTGACCTATACGCTTGAGAAAGCAATGGCAAAAATCCGTGAGGAGACCGGTTTGATGGCTGAGGATCTTGAACAAGCGCATCTTGGGTCGGAAGCTGGTGATGTGGAGCGCGTTCGGCGCTATGGGGAGAAGTTCCTCGAGAAAGCTGAGATCCTGGCGGATTGAAGCGTTGCGCACCCAGTAATAACCGGTTGATCCGCTGTGACGGTATTTGAGCGCTGGGCTGGGCTCTGGGGCGCTGTTCTGATGCTGGCGGTTTTCGCTGGCATGGCGTTCTGGCTTTTCAGCGATACGGATCTGGAAAGTCGTGATAATCGGGGGCGTACACCGCTGATTGTGGCGGCAGAAGAGGGCGATGCCGTACGTGTACGGCAGCTGCTTGAGCGAGGCGCCAGGATTGAGGCGCAGGACAGCTGCCAGTGGACGCCACTTATGAGGGCTGCTTCCCACGGGCATCTGCCAATCGTCAGGACACTGCTGGAGCACGGTGCCTCGGTCAATCATCAGGGCGAGATTGGATTCAGTGCTCTGATGGCTGCGGCCATGATCGAACTTCTTCTCGACGCTCGATCATGAGCTCTCCGCAATGCAGTGCCAGACGCTCTAGATATGATGCGGAAGGTGGTGGTGAGACCCCGGAAACGCCTGTTCCGGATGGATATCGAGGCACAGGATCCGGTAGCCGTAATACGTGAAGGTCATGTGTGAAACGGTGACCGTCCTCGCCGAATCCGGGAGTGCCACATAAGGGCGTGACAGATGGATCTCGCCGGGCCTGTTCGTCGCACTGCGGAAGTATTCCCGGTGAGACCAGCTGGCGCCCTCGGCGCTCAGGAGAGGGTTGAATGCGGCGCCCCTGCTTGCATAGCCGGCGGCGAAGGCGGTCTCGCCCTGTTGCACGCCCCGGGTGTCCAGCAGGTAGCACCGTTTGGCGCCAGGGCTCGTGAGCAGATGCGTTGCGGCTTCTGCGAGGGCAGTGCCACCAGCGATCTGGTGACAGGTCTCAAGCACCTCGTGACGCAGGTTCCGCAGGCACTGGATCTGCTCCGATTCCTGCTGGTCATTCAGGGCCGTAAAGTGTTGCTGGGCCAGGAAAAGCCGCGGTTCCGCTTCCGCCGAGGCCGTTCTCAGTTCAGTACGGGGATGGCTGTACCAGAATCCCTGGTAGAAATCCGCCTCGGATTCCCAGGCAAGGGCTGCCTGTTCGCGGGTTTCCAGTCCCTCCACAAGGACCAGGCTGCCGTTCTCGCGGATCATCCTGATCAGGCTCAGGAAGAGTCTGGAAGCGCGGGCGTTCTCGGCGGCGTGGACCACCATCGTCCTATCCATTTTCACGATGTCCGGGCGGATGCGCCAGATCCGTTCGAAGTGGGCATCACCGGCGCCGAAGTCATCAATCGCGATCCGGAATCCGTGGTTCCGGCACCCGGCCACGAACCGTGCCAGCGCTTCCTGGTCACTGACGGCGTCTTCCACGATCTCGAGCACAATCCGGTCGCAGGAGAGGCCGGACTGGTGTACGAGTTGCGCCAGGATATCCGGTGCGGTGCGCGAATCCACCACGCTTGCCGCGCTCAGGTTCAGGAACAGCCATGCATTAGGCCTGGTTTTCGCATAGGTGCGGAGCGCCTGTTGCCAGAGAACGATATCGAGACAGGGCTCATCGCCCTCTGATTCGGCTTCCGAGAACAGGACTGCGGGTGAGACCGGATCGTTGCAGCGGCGGGCCCTGGCCAGTGCCTCGAAGCCAACGGTCCGACGGTGCGTTGGGCTGACGATCGGCTGGAATTCACAGGAAAGCTCGAAATCCCCAAACCATGGGCAGGCAGCTGCCCTGTTCGTACATACAACCAGTGAGATCATTCATCGGGTTTCGCCTTGGATTCTCCAGTCAACGACGATTCAATGAATAAGCAACAGAAGTACCAGGCAGGGCGGGGCAATGTTTCTGTTTGTTACCTGTGTTGCTGGGGCTTGAGGGGTTTTCCTTATTATTCATTTTTTTGGCTGTGCCTGTTGATCTTTTTTCGGGGCTGTTATTTGGGTGATAAACACTTGGAGTCTGTATGTCTGCTGCAACAATCCGTGGATCTCGGGGATTTAGTGAAATCGCGTAAAGCGGTCATGGGGCCGTGTTCCAAAAAGGTGCACGGTGCATGGGGCCGGTGCATATTTCATCGAGGAAAATCTCAGAGTGCATCTGGCGGGCAAGTGTTCGAAGGGGATCCTTCGGGGATCAGCAGCAACAGGTGCCGGTTACACGGACGCTGGTCCAGGACCCCGAGATCCTGCTTCTGGATAAGCTTATGTCAGAACACCTGATCGTATAGACGTGATCGCTGAGCCCCTATGGGGTCAGCACCGCCGCACCGGCGAACCGTCCTTCCCTCAGATCCTCAAGGGCCTGGTTGGCCTCGCCGAGCGGGTAGGCGTGCACTTCGGTGCGCACGGGGACTCTGGGTGCGACCTCGAGGAAGGCGCGACCATCCTCACGGGTGAGGTTGGCGGTTGATTTCAGGCTGCGTTCTTCCCACAGCAGGCCATAGGGAAATGAGGGAATATCACTCATGTGAATGCCGCCGCTGACCACGCTGGCCCCACGATCCACGTGCTTCAGGGCACTGACCATCAGTTCACCCACCGGGGCAAAGACGAGCGCGGCATCCAGAACGTCTGGTGGATCCTCGGTGCTTGAGCCCGCCCAGACGGCACCCAGGTCCCGGGCCAGCTTCTGCGCCTGTTCATCGCCGGGGCGGGTGAACGCGTACACGGACTGGCCGTACCAGCAGGCGATCTGGCACAGAATATGGGCGGCGGCGCCAAAGCCATAGATACCGAGCCGCTGGATGGTCTCGCCGCCCGCAAGGCGCCATGTGCGGAAGCCGATCAAGCCGGCACACAGAAGAGGCGCAATATCCAGCGCTTCGGCTTCCGGCGGCAGGGGATAGCAGTAGGGCGCGTAGGCAAGGGCGTATTCCGCGTAGCCGCCATCCAGCGTGTAGCCTGTGAACCGGGCCTGCTCGCAGAGGTTCTCCTGGCCGCGGCAGCAGTAACGGCAGGTGCCGTCGGTGTGGCCGAGCCAGGGAACACCCACGCGGTCCCCGACCTGAAGATCGGTAACGTCATTACCGGCAGCAACCACTTTTCCCACAATCTGGTGCCCGGGGATCAGTGGCAGTGAAGGCTCCGTGAGCTCGCCATCAAGAATGTGCAGATCCGTCCGGCAGACACCACAGGCCTCAACTCTGAGAAGGACCTGATCCGGTTGGCTGATCTCTGGAACGGGCAGTTGACGGTGCTGCAGTGCCTGGCCCTGATGCTCCAGCACCATGGCGTTCATTGTCTGCGGGAGCTGATTGTGCTGACCCATGATGTTGCCTCATTCAGGATGGGTTGTACCCAGATCTAAAGAATACGCGGTGCCCGGTCAATCACCGCTCAGTCGTCCAGCAGCTGCATCAGAGAGGGTTTCACCGGGCGCTGGGAGTCCGGAGGGGGTGTGGTCGGCGTCAGGCGGCCATCCACCTCCAGGATCATGCAGGCCTGTTGCTCACCGTAACGCGCAGTCAGCCGCATCCGGCCAGCGTCCTCTCCTTCACCTTTCTCCACAAGCGTTCGCACAGCGCCGGACTCAATAGCGCGAGTCAGTGTCTCCAGGTCAATGTTCAACCACTCCGCAAGCGTGGCTGCATCAATGACCGCATCGCCGTTATCGATGCTGATGGAAGCGGTTTCGTGCATATCGGGGTCCTGTTCACTTGTCATAACGGTGCCGTCACGTCATTGGAACACAGCTCTGTCCGCCCATGAAGATGCGGGCCCGTGTTTGAGTAGAGGTCCTGATTGTCGCGTGAAATGTAAAAACATGTTCGCCCCCGTCAATCTGCAACAGAATCGTCACACAGCATCCCTAATCTCTTCGCCCGATCAGCAGTCGTTAAGGAGTCCCCATGCTGGGAACCGTGCGAGGTCGGATCCTCCTGTTTGCGTTTCTGTCACTCTTTGCCCTTTCGGCCCTGGCGACGCTTTCCTGGGTCATCATAAACCGGGCGGAGACCGCCTCTGAGCAGCTGGTACGGAACAATCTGAAGGAATCCTGGCTCCTGGAGGATTTCCAGAGAGACATGCGGGATCTGCAGGACCTCTCCTTCCGGATTAAGGGGCAGATGCTGCTCTGGGATGAGATCGGGCAGACGTTCCAGCGCCTGAAGGAGAGGATCCCGGAGCACTGGCAGGCCATTAAGCAGCACCCTGAACTGTCCGGCTGGGCAGAGGATAACGCCGAGCATTACGCGCGTGTCCTCGAACTGATCGAGGCCATGCGTCCGGCCATTGAAGACAGGAGCTACTACGAGGCCGGCAAGGTCATCGACTTCAGGCTGTTTTCGGCGATGGATCCCATCCTGAAGGCGATTTCAGCACGCCAGGAAGCAAGCCGGAATTCCATTGATGAGGGGAGCATCGAGCTTCTCGGCTTCCTCGAAGTCCAGAAGAGGCGGGTCATCATTGGGTCAGTGGGATTTCTCGCCGTGATCGTTGGCATGACGTTCTGGCTCAGGCACAGCGTGATCCGTCGACTCCGGCAGCTGGCGGCGGATCTGGAGATGATGGAGCAGGAATCGGATCTGACACGACGACCCGCGGTCCGGGGAAGGGATGAGGTCGCTGGCGTCACCCGGGCGTTGACGTCACTGATCACCAGGTTCGAGGACTTCATCGGTGGGATCCGGGATGTGTCCGCGCGTGTGGATCAGCGCTCAGCCACGCTGGAAGCTCAGGCCGGTGAGGTCCAGGCGGCTGCAGGCCAGACCAGCGAGCAGATCCGGGACGTGAATCACTCCATGGAGGCGATGACCACACAGGCCTCCGAGATTGAGGATGCCACATCCAGGTCCGAGGCTACGGTGCGTGAAGCAGTGGCCGCCAACAGCGAGGTTCAGAGCGCTCTGAAGAGCAGTGAAAAGGGGGCTGAGCACACCGTGGAGGTGATCACACGGGTGGCGGATTCGGTCCAGGTTTTCCGGGACTCCATTGCCCGCATTGAGAAGGTCAGTGGTGTCATAGCGGACATCGCGGAGCAGACCAATCTCCTGGCCCTGAATGCGGCCATTGAGGCGGCCAGGGCCGGAGAGCACGGGCGCGGGTTCGCGGTTGTTGCCGATGAAGTCCGGACCCTGTCCCAGCGCACTTCGGAATCAACCACCGAGATCCAGCAGTGGATTGGGGAGCTGGTGGGCGCGTTCTCGGATGTTGATGGGCTTCTCGAGGAAATGCGCAGTGCCGGCACCCACAATCAAGACAATCTGCAGTCTCTGAAGGCCCACCTGGAGCAGCTGGGGGACCGCTTCACGGAGCTTGAGCGCTGGAGTGCCGGTATCAGTGAGTCCGTGGCGCTCCAGCGCCATGAGATTGAACAGGTTGAGAACCGCATTGGCATGCTTGATGACAGTTCGGATGCCCTCGGGCGGAGTGTTTCCAGAGCGCTTGAGATCAGCGAGGCGCTGAGACAGGAATCCGGGCGTATGCGCAGCCTGATTGCAACCTTCCGTGTTTCCGGGAACCCGCATGAATCCACCCAGGCCGTTATGGAGTAGGTTATGGGCTTTGAGCAGCTTGAACAGGAACTGGAGAATCTGCTGGGACAGGGTGGCATCCAGACACTGTTCCAGCCGATCGTGGATGCCAGGGAGGCTCTGGTGGAAGGCTATGAGGCCCTGAGTCGAGGGCCCTCGGACAGCCCCCTGCATCCCGCGTCGGTTCTGTTTGAAACGGCGGAGCGCTGTGGCCGGACACTGGAGCTGGAAAACCTCTGCCTGCGCACCACCCGCGCCAGCTGGACCTCCACACGCAGAACCCAGAAGCTGTTCGTCAATGTCAGCCCCGACAACCTTCTGCCCGGTGCCTACGAGCATCGCTTACTGGAGGCGTTGCTGGAAGACGGCGCCATTGCGCCCGGGCAGGTGGTGGTTGAGCTGTCGGAGCGTTATCCCGCCCTCGACATGGAAGAACTCAAACGCTCCCTGACCTGGCTGAAGCAGTCCGGTTTCCAGGTGGCGATTGATGATCTGGGCGCCGGCTATTCCGGGCTCAAACTCTGGTCCGAGGTTGAGCCTGATTACGTGAAGATCGATCGGCATTTCGTGCGTGATATCCATGAGGATCTGGTCAAGCGAGAATTCGTTCGCTCGGTGATGCAGCTCTCCTCAAGGCTCAATTGCCGTGTTGTCGCAGAGGGCGTTGAGCGCAATGGCGAACTGGAACTGCTGCGAGACCTGGGAGTGCGCTATATCCAGGGGTTTCTTTTCGGTCGCCCGCGCAGCGTTGCCAATGCGAATCTGGAGCCACTCAAGGCAGTCAGCAGGATGCCGGAAAACGGCACTGTGAGCGCAGCGAGTCTGGTCCATCATCCGCCCACGCTGCATGGTGACAATACGCTGGAGGAGGCCTGGACGATGCTGCAGGCCCAGGCGGGTGTCTTCGCCCTGCCGGTGTTGGACGATGATGGCCGGGCGCTTGGACTGATCCACAAATGGCAGATTCTTGAGGCGTTCGGGTCAACGTTTGGTCGGTCGCTGAACGAGAAGAAACCCGTTAAGCAGATGATGAAATCCGATGCGCTGCTCTTTGAGCACGACCAGCCACTGGAGGAGCTGAGTCGGCGCCTGACCGAGGATGAGGATGACTACCTGCGCCAGCATTTTCTGGTAACGCGTGACGGGTTCTACGAGGGCATGGGAGCAACCCGGGCATTGCTCAAGCGCATGACGGAACAGCGTATCGAGAAAGCCCGTTACGCCAATCCGCTGACCCTGCTGCCTGGCAATGTCCCGATCCACGAGGAGATCGAGTCCCGCCTCGCAGAGGGTGCCCCGTTTCTGATGATCTACTTTGATATCAACGCCTTCAAACCCCTCAATGACCATCTGGGCTTCAGAACAGGCGACCGCCTGATCGTCCTGCTCGGGAGGCTTCTACAGCAGTATTTCGGGAAGGAAGGCGATATGGTTGGCCATCTCGGCGGGGACGATTTCATCGTCTTCTGTGACGATATCGATCATACGGTCTGCAGCAGTACGGCCGTGATGGACACCTTCAATGCTGAGAGCCGTTCTGTGTACCGGGATGAAGACAGGTTCAGAGGCTTCGTCAGGGCAGAGGACAGAGGAGGACGTGTCTGTAATTGGCCCCTGGCGACGCTGGCGGCGGGTGTTATCCGTGTGTCTCCAGAGTCAGTGATGGATACAGAAGAGGTTGTTCATAGGGCCGCGGAAGCCAAAAAGGCCTCGAAGCCCGCTGAATGGTGCGACACCACTCCTGAACTCTGCCAGGTGAGCTGACAGATCGGAGCCTGGGGAGTCGCTACTGCTTGTCGGAACCCACGTGTTCGCGTATCAGCTCCGCCAGCTGCCTTGCGGGCTCCGATGGCCGGCCTGGGGCGCGGTGCAGGGTGATCTCCACGGAGGGAAGCGCGGGGAGGCCGCTTTTCTCGTCCAGGGCCCTGAGTTGTGGATTGAGCATGTCACGGGTAATGAGTACCACGGCAAGCCCTGCCACGACGACGGGCATCAACCCCGTCATGGACTGGCTTGAGTAGGCAAGGCGCCAGTGCCGACCTGCAGAGCCCAGAGCGTATTCGGCTACCTCCCGGAAAACGTCTGCGCCGGGGCTGTACAGGGCCAGGGGCAGGGGGTCCACCAGCGACGGTTGCTGGTTGGCACCCACAGCCCAGACCAGGGGATCCCGGCGGATTACTTCGCCGCCCGGTGAGTGGGTCTGGCGGGTGACCACCGCGAGGTCCAGCTCCGAGGCCTGTACCTGTCTGGCCAGATCGGTACTGGCGCCACAGATCACCTTCAGCTGCATGGCGGGGTACATCTGATGGAAATAGGCCAGTGCGGGCGTGAGCAGAAACGCGTAGTCCTCGGGAATACCCAGGGTGAGACTCCCGGTGACCGTGCGCGCCTTCATATCGTTCAGCGCCTCGTTGTTGAGGGTCAGAAGCCGCCTTGCATGGCCAAGAAGCCTTTCTCCCTCGGGCGTGAAACGGATCCCCCGCCCCTCTTTCTCATGCAGTGTCACGTCGAGCATGGACTCAAGCCGGTGGAGCTGCATGCTCACCGTTGACTGGGTATAGCTGAGCCGTTCGGCAGCGGCCGTCACCGTTCCGGTGTCGGCCACGGCCAGGAATGTCTGCAGGAGGTTGAGGTCCAGTACGGGTGCTCTCATATATCACAAACCTTGATGGATTAATTCAAATAAAATTGTTTTTGTGATCATTATGCTGGCCATAGACTGCTCCTGTCACTGAAAGGTTGTGAGAGGTCAAGGAGGTAGTTCATGCAGGTATTGAGCACTCAGAGAATGCCGTTGCCCGTCGGCCCGCTTGCGGGTCTGTTCGCTGTTGTGCTCTGGGCGTCAGCGCCGCTGTTGATTGATCTGGCGACGACCATTCCACCCCTGCGGCTGACCACGATTGCGCTGCTCGCGGGGTCGCTGGCTGCACTTCCTCTCAGCCTGGGGAAAAATTCCAAAGCGGAAATCCCGCCCGGCTTTGAAGCGATCATCTATGGGGTCATCCCGCTTCTGGTGCTGGGTGCTGTTGGTTCCTATCTGGTCGGGCTGGGAATGGCGCCGACGGCGGAAGGGGCATTGATCACCTACACCTGGCCGGTGATGTTCGTTCTGATCAGCCAGTGGTTCACCCATGGCCGGCTGTCGGGGCCGGTGCTGGGAGGAGCAGCCATTGCCTTTGGCGGCGCCGCACTGCTTCTGGCGCCGGATGCCCTGAGTGGCGGGCTTTCCGGCAATATGGCCGGGTATGCGTTCGCATTGATCGCCGGTTGCTGTTGGGCGCTTTACTCCTGGCTGTGCCAGAAAACATCCGTGACGCTAACTCCGTTCATGCCTACGATCTTTCTGATCGCGGCCATCGTGGCTGCCGCGATGGGGGTTGTGCTTGAGCCTGAAGTTGTTTCCCTTCCCTACAGCGGCATTGCCGCGGGCGCGGCCCTGGGGTTGGGACCCTACGGCGTTGCCATGGTTGCCTGGGATGTCGCCATCCGCAACGGACCCACAGGACTGGTGGGCAGTCTGGCCTACGGCGTCCCGGTTCTGGCGGCATTCTTTTTGGTGGTGGCGGGGGTTGCAGCCCCCAGCTGGGAACTGCCGGCGGCCGCTTTGCTGGTAATAATCGGCTCCATTGTCGCCCGAAAGGACACCTGAGCGGACTGGCGGCCAAGGGAGTCAACGGGCTCTGTAGTGCAGGGTGTAGGCGGTTACGAGCGCCGGTACACCCAATCCGACCCAGGAGAGAAGGTTCCAGATGCCTTCACCCATCAGCGCTGATGCCAGCCCGATGAGGCTCGCCAGCGCGATCCAGATGGGAGCTGCAAAGATCCTCCAGAGTGATCGGTGATTGCGGGTCGTGTTCTTATGGCTCATGAGGTTGCCGTAAGAGAGGGGGAGTTCGCTTCCCGGGAGTCGCGGATCTCGCTGGTAACGGGGCGCCGGCGGGAGGCCCAGAGATAGAGCCCGCTGCCGAGCACCACGATGGTGAGTACATCGAGTACCGCCCACAGGATCTTCAGCGGCAGCCCGCCGTAATCACCGAAATGCAGGGGGCCGGACAGGGCCAGGGTCTTCACGTACCAGGGCATTTCCCGCATGGCGGTGAACTCACCTGTGCGGGCATTGATCAGCGCCGGCGTGATCAGGTGCTGGGTCAGGGAGGTGTTGCCGTGCAGAAAGACCGCGTAATGGAAGTCCGTGGACCACATGCCGCCCGGGAAGGCCACGAACTGCAGCGTTTTATCCGGCGCGGCCTTAACGGCCTCGTTTACTGCTGAGTCCAGAGAGGCCATCTCCCCCGGGTCCGGCACGCTCTGGTCGTCGTAGCCCTGCGCCAGGTCCGCAAGCGACTGCTCCCGCCAGGTATCCAGTATCGGCGTTGACAGGGTATTGACCACCCCGGTCAGGGTCACGACGGCCAGCCAGGCGATAGTGATCACCCCCAGCAGATTATGGTAGTCCAGCCATTTGATGCGGCGCGTTTTGCTCTTTCGGACGGTGCCGAAATCCAGTTTCCGCATGAACGGCGCATAGAGCACTACCCCTGAAACGATGGCCAGGAACAGCAGGACGCCCATCGCACCCAGGAAGAGCATGCCGGGCAGTCCCAGGAACATGTCGGTATGCAGTTGCAGGATGAAATCCATGACGCCGTTTTCGTGAGCCGGGACGGTCTCGCCGCTGGTCCGGTCATAGGAGGCGAAGTGCATATCCCCGGCGGCTGCATCGGGGCTGGGGCCAGTAGTGACGTTGACCACTGGCCGCTCCTTGTCGAAGCTCATGAACAGCGGGGTGCCGCCCGGTTGGCTCTCCAGCGCGATCGACAGGATCCGGTCAAGTGGCAGCAACTCGCCATTGGGGTTCGCCGGTTGCCACTGCTGGGTATCCAGCGCCTCGTCGATCTCGTCGTGAAAGATCAACGGCAGCCCGGTGATGCAGAGCATCAGGATGAAGGCGGTGCAGATCAGGCTGGTCCATTTGTGGATGCCTGACCAGACACGGATGGTTCGTTGCTGCATTGGGAACCGGGTCTCCTAGAAGTCGACGGTGGCTGACAGCATGAAGGTACGCGGAGCACCTACAGTCAGGTAACCCTGGCCCGGATACCCGCCTGCGGAGGCCCAGTAATCATGATCCGCCACGTTCTCGACCCGGGCCCGCACTGTCAGCAAACGGTCATCCCCCATGGGGACAAGGTAGCGGGCACCAATATCGAGCCGGGTCCAGGAGGGCACCTTCTGCTGGTTGTTGGAATCCGCATACTGTGAGCTGGTGTAGATAAGGCGGCTATCGAGCGCCAGGTCGGGCAGGGCGGGGACGTCGTACTTCAGGTTGAGGTTGGCCTGGGTGTCCGGAGAGCCGATGGCTTCGTTGCCATCCGCATCAGCATCCAGAAAACTGACGCCGCCCAGGAGGGTGAGGTTCTGGGTGGCCTTGCCATAACCGCTGAGTTCCAGGCCTGTATTGCTTTGGTCGTAAAGGACGCGGTAAATACTGTTATTGTCCAATCCGGCCGTCGGTTTTTCGCTGCGGTAGATGGAGACGTTCCCGCCCAAAGAGTTGCTCTCGTACTTGATGCCTAGCTCACTCTGGTTGGTGGTGTAGGGTTCAAGGGCTTCGCCCGGGTTTGCGACAGCTTGATTTCCAACAAACGATGGCGCGTTTTCTGTGTCTACGCCCTCAATGTAGTTTGCGTAGGTTGAAATGGTTTGGCTCAACTTATAGAGCACACCGAGAGTGGGTGTAATGAAGCTGTCGTCGTACTCGGTGTTTTCTGCTCCGGTGTTGTAGTCATAGCTGTAGTTTTCGATCCGTTGGTGCCTGGCGCCCAAAGTGATCAGCAGACGCTCATCCATCAGTGAAAGCTGATCGGCAAGCGCAATACTTTCTAGGTGTTTTTTTATTGTGAGCCCAGGGTTTCCAAGCTCACCGCCTGAGTAATTGTAGGCAGGCTTAGGTTCGCTGGTGGGCGCGTAGATGTTGCTGCTAACGCCATCTTGGACTCCTGCATAGGCATTCTTCGATTCGAAATCATGTACTGAGCCCACCAGGGTAACTTCGTGGCCGATACTGCCGGTTTTGAAGTTTGTTCGGAGCCCCATTTCGCCAGTTTTCACGGTGTCTTCGCGGGTATTGTCGAAAAGGTTGGCTTTATAGTCACCGTTGGGGTTATCCACCTTAGGGTTGGCGAAACTGGCTTCTTCCTCGCCCTGGCGCAGACCGAAAGCCAGCCAGCCGTTTATTGCCTCGTTGAAGTCGTATTCGCCCCGAACCGTCCCGAACACATCCTCTGATTCCGAGTAGGTCCAGGGCTGGCCGATGCTCTCGGAGGCGTCCGGCGCATCCGGGATAGCCAGTCCACTTTTGATCGTGATGTTCGGCTGGCTCGCGTCCATCAGGTGATCCTGGTACCCCAGGTCTGCAGACAGCCGGAGGTCTTCGCCCTGGTAATCGAGCCCAATGTGGGTCATGGAGAGTTCGCGGGATTCGCCGTCCACGGCCGTATCCCCATCACGGCGGGCCGCATTGACCCGTACCCCGTAGCGCCCGTCCTCGGAGCGTCGCGCCACATCCGCCGCCGCGTAGGCCTGCCCGCCGCTCTGGACACCCGTTGTCACCTGGGTGAGGGGATGATTCGGGGCACGTTTGGGCACCACGTTCACGGCGCCACCGAGGCCACTGCCGCCCGGCGCTGCCCCCTTGAGGAAGGTGTTGGCACCACGGAAAACCTGCACCCGCTGGATGAACTCGGACGCCAGGTACTGCCGGGGCAGGAGGCCGTAAAGGCCGTTGTAGGTCATGTCGTCCGAGAAAACGGGCAGACCGCGCACCAGGTAGACCTGCTGGAAGTTCCCGAAACCCCGGGCGACACGTACGGCCGGATCATTAAGCAGTACGTCTCCGACACTGGCCGCCTGTTGGTCCTCGATCAGGAGTTCGGTGTAGTTGGTGAAGTTGTAGGGCGTTTCCATTACGTCCTGATTGCCGAGCAGCCCAACGCGGCCTCCCTCGGCCACCTGTCCTCCCGCAAAGGCGGGGCTCAGCCCCTCTTCCGAGGCATCGGCGCTGGCCTGGACTTCCAGTGTTGGCGCGGAAAAGGTTCTCTGGCTGGCCGCTCCCTCCTGGGCAATAACGGCGCCCGGAACGGTGCTTAGTAGGGCAATGCTGATCGAAAGCAGGCTTGGTCCCTGGCGGACATTCATGTGGTCACCCCATAACGAATTGGTAATAGGGCGGAACGTTAAACTAAATAATAAATATTCGCAACGGACAAATGTGTGCGAAAGAGTAGCAGTAGCACTATGTCGGGAGGGTCAGCGCCGCCGGGTCAGCTGGTCGATGATCCGCCTTGGCAGTGTCTCAAAGGCCGGCGTGATCGGCTCTTCGTAATTGCTGTGAATGACGCGACCCTGTTTGGGGCGTCGCTCGTGGGCGGCGTACTGTTCCAGGCGCTGGATCAGCTGTTCCTGGTGATGGAGCTCGCGCACGGCCAGACCTGACAGGGTCAGCGCGGTGGCGCCAAGCAGCAGGTTGAGAAGCATCATCATGGCGATCACCTGTATTCAACGCTGATTTCGGACTCGATGCCACGTTCCGAGAGGGCTTCATCAAGCTCCGAAGTGAGCTGGCGGAACACGATGCGGCGGACGGTCTCGGGCATGTAGTCACCCACCAGGCGAGCGCCGGCCGACTCCCTGCGGGCCACCTCAATCGGGTTGAGCACGCGTACGGTCATCAGCATCTCCGGCGGTGGCAGCTCCGGGTCCGCCACCCGTGCCAGTGCATGTTCCACGCGGCGGCGCTGCTGTCGGAGACAGTACAGCGTCCAGCCACTCAGGCCCACCATGATCAGTAGCACCAGGGTCGTCAGAAGGGTCATCATCCGTTCTCCGTTGCTGCTCCCTGATCCGGCCCGAAGGGTTTTACCATCAGCAGCAGCCTTGGCAGCAGCGTCAGTGCGCCGAGCAGGGCGATCGCCATGGCAAGGCCTGTGAAGACCCCGAAGTAGATGGTCGGGATGAAGTTCGACAGGGCCAGGATCGAGAAGCCGACAATGATGGTCAGCGAGGTGTAGAGCATGGCGCGGCCGATGGTCTGGTGACTGCGGTGCATGGCGGCCTGGTAGTCGCCATCACGATGGATCTCCTCGCGGAAGCGGTAGATGTAGTGAATGGTGTCGTCCACGGCAATGCCCACCGTTATTGCGGCGACCGTAATGGTCATCATGTCCAGCGGAATGCCCATCAGCCCCATGATGCCCAGGACCGTGCCCGCGGCCAGAAGGTTGGGCACAATCGCCACCACCGCCACGCGCAGTGATCGGAACAGGACCAGGAACATGGCCATGATGGCCAGGAACACGGCGCCCAGTGTCTTGATCTGGGAGCTGAACAGGCTCTGCAGCATATTATTGTAAAGGACCGCCATGCCGGTGAGATTGACCTGTTCGTCCTCGAGGCCGATCTCGCCGGTCAGGTGTGAACGGATGCGCTCGAACAGGGCATCCCGGTTCAGCTCCGGCGAGGATTCGATCAGGCGGATGCTGAAGCGGGCCTCGCCGGTTTCCTCGTTGACGTAGGGATCCAGCAGCAGTCCCTGCAGGTCCTCGGGGAAGGCGCGGCCCATCAGCCCCAGCTGCAGCGGGTTCAGCTTGCCCTGATTGACGCGCTCCGCCAGCCGGATGGTGGTGGCCAGGGAGATCACCTTGCCCGTCTGGGGCTGCTCGTCCAGGAAATCATGAATGGTCTTGACCAGCTCAGCGCCATCGGTGCTGAAGAAACTGTCAATCTGCTCCCGCGGCTCACACTCAGGGTCCACGAAGGGATCGCAGTCCTCGGTGGGCGCGCCGTCATTCTGCTCAAGACTGATGATCACATCCAGTGGCGTGGTGCCGCCGAGTTTCTGGTCGATCACGACCATTCCCTGGTGGATCTCGGTATCCGACTTGAAGTAGTCGATGAAACGGTTCTCCACCGACAGCCAGGACACACCCACGGCACAGACCACTGCCAATGCGGCACTGAAGGCCAGAATTGTGCCTCGGTAGTTATCGGTAACCCGGGCCAGGTACTCCGTGACCGGTGTGCGGTGCAGCGCACCTCCGGGCTGGGCAGCGCGCGGCAGCAGCATGAGCACCGCCGGCAGGACCAGAAAGACCACGGCATAGCCGATCAGGATGCCCACGGTCATCATAAGCCCGAAGTCGATCACCGGCCGGATTGAACTGAAAATCAGGGAACCGAACGCAACGACGGTGGTGATCACCATGTAGAAGCAGGGCCGGCCCATGGCGCTGACGGTTTCGGCTACCAGCTGGTAGCGGTTGGCGTCAGGCTGCACCTGCTGGTACTCACGATGGCGCACGATCAGGTGGATCGTCAGCGACATGGTGATGATCAGCAGCAGCGACACAAAATTCGAAGAGATAACGGTCACCGGCCAGTGCGTCCAGCCCAGGTAGCCCAGGGTGAGCCATACGGTAAGAGCGCAGCACAGCAGCGGCAGCAGCACCCAGCGCGGCTGGCGGAAGATGATGCCCAGCATCAGGATGATGAAAGCCAGGACGCCGAGACCGAAGGTCACCAGATCGCTCTCAACGAAAGCCATCATGTCGGCCACGATCATGGGCACGCCGCCCAGGTGGATGCGGGCCTGATCCCCGTAATTGGCAAGGACGTCGCGCACGTCCCGGATGATCCGGTCCTGCTGGGCGTTCAGGGCTTCCTTGCGCTGGCGGTAGTCGGCCAGCACCTGTGAAAGCTCGCTTTCCTCGGCTTCAGAGAGCCCCTGGTCGCTTTCCTTCTGCTGGAGGGCGTCGCGCCGGTCGCGCAGCTCGTAATAGCGTTCGTCCGTGGGCAGCAGCAGCTGGATGGCGGTGGTGGTACCGTCCTCGCTGACCAGCATGTTCTGGTAGAGCGGGTTCTCCATCAATGCCTTGCGGGCGGTATCCAGCGGCACATCATCCCCGTCCAGGGTCTTCATGTGCTTGCTCACGGTCATGAGCGTCATGTCCGGGCTGTGCAGCAGCGGCACGTTGAGGATGCTGTTGCTCTCATCAATGCCCTCAACGGCCATAAGATCGTCGCGCAGTTGCTCCAGCCGGTTGAGCGCGTCGTCGCTGAACAGCTCGCCTTCCGGCTGGTAGCTGACTACCAGGAAGTCATCCGTGGTCTCAAACCGCTGATAGGTCTGCTGGTAATACTCGAAGGACTCATCGCCCTCCATGACCAAGGTGTCCGGTGACGCATCGAGCCGGAACTGGTCCAGGCGCAATCCGGCTATCACGGCGGCGATGAGCACCAGGAGCAGGGTAAGCACTGGATGGGACAGAACGGTTCGATCGTAAAGATGGAAAAGTCGGTTACCCAAGGTACTACCTCTTTGATGGGTTGAACGTGAGGGCCTTAAAGCGTTGCTGCTCATCCAGGGCCAGATGGATATCGGACGCGGGTGGCGATTCAAGCAGCCGTCGGGTGATACGCTCGTAATGCGCCATGAAGGTAGCGAAGGCATCGCCTTCGTCCAGGTGGGCGCGGTAGCTGTCGCTGCGATTGCGGATCAGCTTTGCCTCCTGGAGCAGCCGCCAGCGCTGCACGGCGTCCCAGGATGGGGCCTGCAGGAAGAGTGAGCGGTCGAAGCGCTGGAACAGATCCTGATAGCGACCGGCCAGCTGTTCATTCACATAATGCCGCCAGAGCCCGCTCGGATCCTGTTCAGCCTCCAGGCTGTTGACCGGTGTGTCGAGCTCACGCTCGTCGACGGCCTGGGCGCCCAGGCACCAGCCCTCCAGCAGGATAATGCCGGGGCGCCCCTGGAAGCTGTGCCACTGGGACTCGGGCAGCCGGTCATCCGCGCTTTTGTCGAAGAGTGGCAGGGGCGTGCGGGTATCATGGCTGGCACCGTGCAGCCTCTCCACACATTCCAGCAGCCCCTCGATGTCGTGGGTGCCGGGAACCCCACGGGTCGCCAGCAGTGGGTGCACGGTGTCCGCAAGTTCGCGGCGGGAATGCCGGCTCAGGTAGAAGTCGTCCAGGCTGAGCACGCAGGAGGAGACGGCAAAGCAGTGGTGTAGAACCAGCCTCAGTGCCCGTGCCAGGGTGGTCTTGCCGCTGCCCTGGCTGCCACCAATGGCCATGACCAGTGGGCGGCCAAGCCGGCGCCGGTCGGTGAGCAGCCACGCGGCCATGGGGATGACCAGGCGCGGGAAAACACTCATCCACCCCTGGGGGAGCTGTTCAGCGGCGAGGAACCGCTGCAGCGCCAGCACCGCATGCTGGCGAGCCTCGGTGATGCTCCGGGTCGGGAGAGGGGTATCGTCGGGCCAGCTGGCCTCCGGAAAGATGACCGTCCCTGGTCTGTGTTCTCTGCCTGCCGTGTGTTCCGCCATGCGCCAGCCTGTGTTTCCGCTCAGAGGTTGCGTTCGCCGCGGCGATAGACGTTTTCGTACACGTGGTTGGTCGCCTCGACAAAACCGTCAATGCTGCCACAGTCAAAACGCCGGCCCCGGAATTGGTAGGCAAGAACACAGCCGTTCTTTGCCTGTTCCAGCAGGGCGTCTGTGATCTGGATTTCGCCGCCCTTGCCAGGCTTGGTCCGCTCCAGGATGTCGAAAATATCCGGCGTCAGGATGTAGCGCCCGATGATGGCCAGGTTTGAGGGGGCCTGATCTTTTGGTGGCTTTTCCACCATGTCGGTGATCCGGTACAGACCGTCCTTCATGGTTTCGCCCTCGATGACCCCGTACTTGTGGGTTTCGTCCTCGGGCACTTCCTCGATGGCCACGATGCTGCACCGGAACTGGTTGTAGAGCTTGACCATCTGGGCCATGACACCGTCGTCATTGTCTCCGGCAACACAGAAGTCATCCGCCAGGATGACCCCGAATGGATTGTCACCGATCAGGTTGCGGCCGGTGAGGATGGCGTGGCCCAGGCCCTTCATCTCGTTCTGCCGAGTAAAGGCGAAGCGGTGGTTCTCGATCAGGTTGCGGATGCCCTTGAGGTTATCTTCCTTGCCGGTACCCGCGATCTGATGTTCCAGCTCATAGCTGATGTCGAAATGGTCTTCGATGGCACGCTTGCCACGGCCTGTGACGAAGCCGATATCCTGAATGCCCGCCTCCGAGGCCTCTTCCACCGCGTACTGCACCAGCGGTTTGTTGACGATGGGCAGGATCTCCTTGGGCATGGCCTTGGTGGCCGGGAGAAAGCGGGTGCCGTAACCGGCGACCGGGAAAAGGCATTTGCTGATCATGGCTTGCGTTCCCTGTTGTGTGTTCGCTGATGCACGGATGATTCCAGAAGCCACCAGTGTAAACAATCCGTTGCACAAAAAAGAGGGTGCTCATTGCGGTTCTTTGATTTGCGCTGCCCGCAGGGATTGCTCATGCTGTAATCATGAACCCAAACGATGCCACGCCCTTCACCCTGGTCCTTTTCGGCGCCGCAGGCGACCTGGCCCGGCGGCGGCTGGTGCCGTCCCTGTATGCGCTCTGGTGTGACGGGGCCCTGCCGGAGCACTGGCAGCTTGTGGGCGTGAGCCGCAGTGCCCGTACCCGCGATGAATGGCGCGCGGAACTCGTCGATGCGCTGGAAGGCCATGTCGCCGATGAGTTCCTGGCCCATGTGGACTATGTGTCCGCGGATGCCACGGATCCGGGCGTGCTGGGGCGTCTGCGTGGGAGTCTGGACGGGCAGCACTGCATCTTCTACCTCGCCACCCGCGCTGACCTGTACGCTGGTATCACCCAGGCGCTGGATGAGGCGGGCCTGGTCTCCGGGCGGTCCAGGATTGTGCTGGAGAAGCCCATAGGGCTGGATTACGCCTCGGCGGAAGCAATCGAGAGCAGTGTGCGGGAATGCTTCAGCGAGCGCCAGATCTTCCGCATCGACCATTACCTGGGCAAGGAAACCGTCCAGAACCTGCTGGTTCTGCGTTTTGCCAATTCCATCTTCGAGAGTCAGTGGAATCACCGTTACATCGATCACATCCAGATCACCATTGCCGAATCCGGCAGCGTGGCCGGCCGCGGTGCCTTCTATGATGAGGTTGGGGCCCTGCGGGACATGGTGCAGAACCATCTGCTGCAGCTGCTGTGCATGACGGCCATGGAACCCCCGAACACCCTTGATGCGGATGCGGTGCGCGATGAGAAAGTGAAGGTGCTGCGAGCCCTCAGGCCCATGGAAGCCGCCTCCATCGCCGAAGAGGTGGTGCGAGGGCAGTATGTCTCCGGAGCTGGCGGTGAGGCCGGCTACACGGAGGATGCCGATGTCCGTGAGAGCGCCACGGAGACCTTTGTGGCCATGCGTGTTGCCATTGATAACTGGCGCTGGGCCGGGGTGCCGTTCTACCTGCGCACAGGCAAGCGCCTGCCGGAACGCACCTGCGAGATTGTGGTCCACTTCCGGCCCGTGCCGCATTCGATTTTTCCGCAGCAGCGCGCGAGCATGGCCAACCGCCTGGTCTTCCGCCTGCAGCCGGACGAGGGCATCCAGCTTTCATTCAGCGAGAAACGCCCCGGGGCGGCCATGGACATCCGCATGTCCGAGCTCAGCCTCAACCCGCAGACCCTGAGACGGGAGCGGGCACCGGACGCCTACGAGCGGCTGCTCAGTGACGTGATCCAGGATAACCAGACGCTGTTCGTTCGCCATGATGAACTCATGGCGGCCTGGGAATGGGTGGACCCGATCCTTCAGAACTGGCGTGATTCAGGCGCCCGTCCGGAGCCTTACAGGGCGGGAACCTGGGGGCCCTCAGCAGCGACCATGCTGCTGGCCCGTGACGGACGACTCTGGGATGAAAGGGAGACAGACGATGCACCCGACGGTTGAGGCAGTTACACGGCGCATACGCGAACGCAGCGCCACCGACCGGGACCGCTACCTGGCGCTGATGGCCGGTGCCCGCCGGGACGGGCCGCAGCGCGAGACCATGAGCTGTACCAACCTGGCGCATGTGATGGCGTCCAAGCCCGATTCCGACAAGTTGATCCTGCGCCAGACGCAACGCAGTGCCAACGTCGGCATCATCTCCGCCTACAACGAGATGCTCTCCGCGCATCAGCCCTATGGAGACTTTCCGGACCAGATCCGGCGTGCGGTGGCGCGGGCCGGGCATGTGGCCCAGTTCGCCGCTGGCGTGCCCGCCATGTGCGACGGTATTACCCAGGGGCAGCCGGGGATGGAGCTGTCGCTGTTCTCCCGGGACCTGATCGCCCAGGCCACCGCCATCGGGCTCAGCCATAACGTGTTCGACGGCGTGCTCTGCCTCGGCATCTGCGACAAGATCGTGCCCGGGCTGCTGACCGGCGCCCTGCGGTTTGGCCACCTGCCCACGCTCTTTGTACCGGCGGGGCCGATGCCCTCGGGCATGTCCAACGCTGAGAAATCCCGCATCCGGGAACAGCACGCGCGCGGTGAAATCAGCCGCGATGAACTGCTGGAAGCGGAGTCGCGCTCCTATCATTCGCCGGGCACCTGCACTTTTTACGGTACCGCCAACTCCAACCAGGTGCTGATGGAGGTCATGGGCCTGCAGTTGCCAGGGTCCTCTTTTATAAACCCGGGTACGGACCTGCGCGAGGCCTTCACCCAGGCCGCGAGCCGTCGGATCACCGAGGTCACCGACCTGGGGAACGACTACCGTCCCCTGTCGCAGGTGGTCTCGGAGAAGACGCTGGTCAACGCCATGGTGGCGCTGCTGGCCACCGGCGGTTCCACCAACCACAGCATCCACCTGGTGGCCATCGGGCGCGCGGCCGGCATCCGTATCGACTGGGAGGACTTCCACGAGCTCTCGCGGGTGGTGCCTCTGCTGTGCCGCCTTTATCCCAACGGTGAGTCGGACATCAACGACTTTGACCGTGCCGGTGGTGTGCCCTTCCTGATGCGGGAGCTGCTGGGCGCAGGGCTGATGCACGAGGATGTGAGCGTGATGTTTGGCGACTCCATCCACGACTACACCCGCCCGCTCGGCCTCGATGGGGCCGGGCGCCTGGTCCAGGGCGCGCCCCGCGAGGCCACCGGCGATCCCCAATGTCTGCGTTCGGCGGATGACCCCTTCCTGGCGGACAGTGGCTTTCACCGGCTGGAGGGCAACATGGGCCGGGCCATCATCAAGACATCCTCGGTGCCGGACAATCGTTGGTGCATCGAGGCGCCCGCCCGCGTCTTCGCGGATCAGCAGGCACTGATGGATGCCTACGAGGCCGGGGAGCTCACCCATGACGTCGTGGCCGTGCTTCCGGGGCAGGGGCCCGCCGCCAACGGCATGCCGGAGCTGCACAAGCTGATGCCGGTGCTCGCCAATCTGCAGAATGATGGCCTGAGGGTGGCACTGCTCACGGACGGACGTCTGTCCGGCGCCTCGGGTAAAGTGCCCAGCGCGATCCACGTGTATCCGGAAGCTGCCCGTGGCGGTGCCATCGGTCGCATCCGTGATGGCGACCGTGTCCGTATTGATGCCGCTGCCGGTAAGCTACACTGGGAGGCAGGGCGCGACCATGGCCAGCCGGTGCACTGGGGCCGGGGTAATGAAGGGCTTGGCCGTGAACTCTTTGCCGGCTTCCGGGACCAGGTTACCCACGCCGAGGCCGGCGCCACCATCTTCCGCTGGGACGATTGAGGAGCCTCCATGCCTGAGATCCGCCACTTCCTGCCGGACGACTGGCCCGGAATCTGGCCCATGCTGGAGCCGGTCTTCCGTGCCGGAGAGACTTACGCCGTCCCCACCGACATCAACGAGGACGACGCCTTCACCTTCTGGGTGGAAAAACCGGATTGCACCTACGTCGTGCTGGATGACGATGAGACCTATCTGGGCACCTATTTCCTCAAGACCAACGCGCCCGGGCCGGGCAGCCATGTCTGCAACTGTGGCTACCTGGTGGCTGAAAATGCTCGTGGGCGCGGTCTGGCGGACCTGATGTGCCAGCATTCCATGGAAGAGGCGAAGCGGATGGGCTACCGGGCGATGCAGTATAATCTGGTGGTGTCCACCAACCTGGGGGCCATCAAGGTCTGGGAGCGCAACGGCTTCGAGGTCACAGGCACCCTGCCGGGCGCATTCGAACATCCCGAGTATGGGTTTGTGGATGCACACGTCATGTACCGCTGGCTGAGCTGAACAGCCCGAGAAAGGGAGTTCCGATGACCACAACCTACGCCTTTACCCACTATGGAACCGGGTTTTCCCTCTACAGTGGCAAGACCCGGTCTTACCTGCGATACAAGGGGATCCCGTTCGAAGAGCGTCTTGCCACTCTCTCCGTGTACCGCCGGGTGCTGATCCCGAAGACAGGCGTGTCGATGATCCCGGTTCTGGAAACCCCCGAACACGACTTCATCCAGGACACCGTTGAGATCATCGACACCCTGGAGGCGCGGTTTCCCGAACGCGGCATCTACCCGAGCACACCGAAGCAGCGGCTGGTGTCGCTGCTGGTGGAACTGTACGCGGACGAATGGCTGTTGATCCCGGCCATGCACTTCCGCTGGAGTTTCCCAGAGGAGAACCGGCGGTTCATACACGGGGAATTCGGCAAGATCGTCTCGCCCTGGCTGCCCGAGCCGCTGCGGCGGCTGGCCGGCAGCCGACTGGCGAAACGCTTCTCGGGTATGCTGCCCATGCTGGGCATTACGGAAAAGACCAGCTCCGCCATCGAAAACTGGTACTACTCGGTTCTGGACCAGCTTGACGCCCACTTCGCCCAGCACCCCTACCTGTTGGGCGAACGTGCCAGCATCGGGGACTTTGGCCTGATGGCCCCACTCTACGCGCACCTTTACCGGGATCCGGCGCCCGGGCGCATCATGAAGCGCCGTGCCCCGCACCTGGTTGAATGGATCGAGCGCATGAACACCCGCAAACCCCGCGTGGGCGACTGGCTGACGGATGACCAGATACCCGAGACCCTGTATCCGCTGCTGAAGCATCAGTTCGGGAGCCAGTTTCCGGTGCTGCGCGAGACCGTGGACGCCGTGGCGAAGTGGATTGATGAGCACCCCGGGAAGAAAGTGCCCCGCAAGCTCGGCGTACACCAGTACCACCTCAGTGGGGTGGATGAGACACGGGCCCTGATGAGCTTCCCCCAATGGAAGCTGCAGCGGCCCCTGGATTTCTATCAGGGGCTGGCGGAGGACCAGCGCGGGCCCGTGGATGAATTGCTGGATGAAGTTGGCGGCCGGGAGGCCATGAACATGAGGATCCCGCGCCGGGTGCGGCGCGAGAACAACCGTCTGGTGCCGGACGACTGACGTTTCAGTGCAGCTTCATCTTGGGCTTGAAGGCCCGGTGCAGGCGGTCCGTCAGGGCCATCAGCAGCCCCCGGAACCAGCCGAAGACCGCGATCTGGTGCATCCGGTACAGCGAGATGTAGACCAGCCGTGCCAGCCGGCCTTCCACCCGCAGGCTGCCCTTGGAGGTGCCGCCCATCAGGGTGCCGACCGCGGAATACTGGCTCAGGTTCACCAGTGACCCGTAGTCCTGGTACTGGAACGCTTTGAGTTCACGCCCCTGCATGGCCCGGCGCAGATTGCCGGCCAGGTGGTCCGCCATCTGGTGCGCGCTCTGGGCGCGTGGCGGTACGAAGCCCTGCTCCTGGGGGCAGGCCGCGCAGTCGCCCAACGCAAAAATGTTCGGGTCATCCACGGACTGCAGTGTGGCGGCGACCTTGAGCATGCGGTTAGGCTGCAGGCTCAGGCCGTCAAGGTGTTCCATCAGCGTTGGGCCCTGTACGCCGGCGGCCCAGACCATGATGTCACCGGGGATCTCGCGGCCATCCTGATCCACCAGGGCATCGTCCCGGGCTTCGGTGATCCGGGCCTCCAGCCGTACGTCCACCCCGAGTTCGCGGAGCTCCCGCAGCGTGTCCCGAGAGATCCGCTCGGGCAGGGCGGGCAGAAGACGTGGCCCGGCTTCCAGCAGGGTGATGTGAAGCATGCTGCGGTCGGCCTGGGAGAAACCGTATTCGTGTACCGTTTCCGAGGCATGCACCAGCTCGGCCGCAAGCTCTACCCCAGTGGCGCCGCCGCCCACAATGGGAATGCGGGCGCAGGCATCGGGGTCCGTGCGGCGCTGGCTGTTCACCCGCATCAGAGTGTTCAGGAAGTTCTGGTGGAAATGCTGTGCCTGCTCTGGAGAGTCCAGGAACTGGCAGTGGCGGCGCACTCCGGGAATGCCGAAGTCATTGGTGATGCTGCCGATGGCCAGTACCAGGTAGTCATAGGGAATCTGACGTTCGGGCAGTATCGTCTGGCCCTTTTCATCGAGAATGGCATTGAGCGTGATGGTCTGCGCGTCGCGGTCCAGCCCCGCGAATTCACCCAGCACAAAATGGAAACCCCGGTGGCGCGCCACGCCCCGGTAGCTGATCTGATCTACCGAGGAATCCATGGCCCCGGAGGCCACCTCGTGCAGAAGTGGCTTCCAGATGTGGGTAGGGCTACGGTCGACCAGAGTGATGCGCGCCTCACCCCGGCGCCCCATGCGGCGGCCCAGTTTGGTGGCCAGTTCCAGCCCCCCGGCACCGCCGCCAACAATGACGATCTCCGCTGTCATGACGGCTCCGCTGTGTTAATTAGTGTGCGAATCGTAACACAGCGGAGGCGGGCATCCGCAGGCCCCATTACTGGAAGTCGCTGAACGCGTGCGGTTCCGCCGCCAGCGCCAGGCACAGGCTGCCCGGCCCAATGTAGATGGTGCTGGTAATGCCCATCTGGGAAAGCAGCAATTCCACGCCATGGGCTCTGCAGGTATCACGCAACCGCTGCAGCCCGGGCAGGGCCTCAATCTCTTCCCAGCTCATGCCGCAGGAGAGTGATACATAGGGGGTGAGCAGCCCTGCCTCCACACGGGCCACGGCGTAATTCATCACCTGCTCGACCGCCGGCTCAAAACCGCGCGTCTTGGTGGCCGGTTTGCCCTCGGCGCCCTTGCCAAAGATCACAGGCGTGATGTTCAGGGCCTTGCCCAGGAAGGCCACCAGCCCGGAGACGCTGTTATCACCCCTGCGGCGGGCACGTTCGCGGATGTAGTGGAGATCCCTGGGGATCACCACGCTGTAGATCTTGTCCGTGAAGGTGTCGATCTCGTGGCGCAGCGCGTTCTTGTCCAGGTTCTGCTGCATGAGACGGATGGTGTGGGCAGCCAGCAGGCCCTGGCCAGCAAAGATCTGCTTGCTGTCGACCACCCGCATCGAGAAGTTGCCCGTTTCACCGGCAGCGTCACGCTTGCGGCGGTATTCGGCCAGCACGGTATTCATGGCGACACTGGCGTTCTCGTAGATTTTGCTTCGGGAGCGGGTGACCGTCTCGCAGATCGCCAGGTCGTAGTGGTCCACGATCTGTTTCATGAACAGTTGATGGATCTGCTCCGCCGAGAACGCCTCGGTTTCGGCATGGTGGCCCTTCTGTAGGAGCCCCTGCTCGTAGAACTCCTGGGTCAGTTTGGGGTCGTGGGTGTCGGTGTAGGTCTGGTCATCAATGTGTGCCGTTACCGGTAGAACGAAGAGCCCGTGCTCCCTGCTGAACTCATGGGGTATGTCGCACGCGGAGTCGACGATAAGCCCTGTCTTCATGGTCAGCCTCCTCAAGCCGCACTGCATTACGCGGACTTTTGTCATCCAATGTCCGATGTAACATAACCGACTGGCAAGTTTCCGTGGTGCAGTTCCGCTTTTCAAGGAACTTTGAAAAGCTAACCGAAATCGGGAACGCAATGGCCTGTGCGGCCAATCACGGTGTGGAATTTCCGGCGTGTCTTGACGCCAATGCAGTGACGCCCAATGATGAACCTCGTCATCCCAAAACCCGCAACGGAACAGGAGTGCACCTCATGAAACAGGTCACCGTCACCAGCCCTGGTGGGCTCGATAACCTCAAGGTCGCCGACCAGGCCGAACCCGGTCAGCCCGGCCCCGGCGAAATCCGCGTGCGGGTGCACGCCAACTCCCTCAACTTCCACGACTACCTGGTTGCCAATGGCGGCATCCCGACCGAAGATGGCCGCATCCCCATGTCCGACGGCGCCGGCGTGGTGGAAGCCGTGGGCGAGGGCGTTGAGGAATTCGCTGTGGGCGACAACGTCGTCTCCACCTTCTTCCCGCCCTGGCTCGATGGCGAACCCCAGGAAGGCAACTTCACCAATGTGCCCGGCGACGGCCTCGACGGCTACGCCCGCGAACAGGTGGTGCGGGCCGCGACCGCCTTCACCCGCGCTCCGGAAGGCTACAGCCACGCCCAAGCCGCCACGCTCACCACCGCCGGCCTCACCGCCTGGCGCGCGCTGACCGTGGACAACCACATCAAGGCTGGCGACACCATCCTCGTGCTCGGCACCGGTGGCGTCTCGATCTTCGCGCTGCAGTTTGCCCGTGCGATGGGTGCCAACGTCATCGCCACCTCGTCCTCCAACGAGAAGCTGGAACGCCTCAGCAAGATGGGTGCCCAGCACACCATCAACTACAAGGAAGACCCCAAGTGGGGCAAAACGGTCAAGAAGCTCACCAACGGCCACGGCGTGGACCAGGTGATTGAAGTGGGCGGCCCCGGCACCGTGGCGCAGTCCATCGAGGCCATCCGCGTGGGCGGGCTCATCTCACTGATCGGCGTACTCACCGGCAGCGGGGGCGAAGTCCCCACCGCCAAGCTCATGGCCAAGCAGGCACGCCTCCAGGGCCTGCTCGTGGGCAGCCGCCGCCACCAGATGGACATGGTCCGCGCCCTCGAAACCACCGGTATCAAGCCCGTGATCGACAGCAGCTTCAAGCTTGAGGAGATCGCGGACGCGTTCCGGCATGAGGAAGCGGGTAAGCACTTCGGGAAGATCTGTCTGGAATACTGATCCAGAAACCTGCCTTCCGCGCCGCAGTCTGGCTGCGGCGCTGCTTCCTTATAAGTAAGTGTGTCTCCAGGCTCACTGCTGTCACTCTCAAAAAGAAGGGTAGACATCGCTATGCCAGGTAATGCTGACAGAACCGCTATTGTCAGAAAGGCCTTTACTGTTGGTTTTATAGAAAAAAAATGGTTCTTCTCCGTCCGTGTTGTTTTCGATGACTTCATTGGAAAAAATTGCAATTAATGATCCGATATAGGGTTTTTTTCAGGAAAACAGTCGGGTATCTAGGCTCCCTATGTTGCTGTCAGTCCTACATGTAAAAAATACTGACGAAAACGCGCCCTAGCGCACCTGCTACGCTGGGAGTGCCATAATGGCGGGAATGAATAAGGAGAACACTGATGGGGCCTGAACATTTCTGGTGGGGTGGATGGGGCATGTTTCCCATGATCATGCCGATCACCATGCTCATCATCGCTTTGATCATGATCTACCTGCTCTTCGGCAGAGGGGGGCCTCGATCCCCGGGATGGGAGAATGATGAGAGACGGTCCCCGCGTTCCCGGGAGTCCGAATCGGCGATCGAGATTCTCAAGAAACGATACGCTCGAGGAGAGATCAGCCGGGAAGACTTCGAGCAGATGAGGAAAGACCTTGAGGACTAGCATGGGCTGGTTTGTCGGGGAGTGAACGCAGGGAGTGAGGAATGAAGGTCGATCAGGAGGTACTGGCGAGTGCCGAGCGGGAAGGGATTCTGGGGCCGGGGCAGGCCGAGAGACTCTGGGGTTTCCTGGCCGAGGGGCAGGCGGCGGCTGGTGAGAGGCCCCAGTTCCGGGCTGCACACCTGCTGTACTATTTCGGCGGCCTGTTGGCGATTGGCGCCGCCTCTCTGTTTCTCAATGCTGCCTGGAATCAACTCGGGCCCTGGATGGGCGCGGCGCTTGCGATTGGGTACGCGATCGGGTGCTGGCATGTGGCCGCCTGGCTGCTTGAACAACGCCGGCTGGCGATCCCGGCGGGTGTCCTCGGGGCGTTGGTTACTGTGTGCACCCCGGTTGCGATCTTCAGCCTCCAGAAGGCGTTGGGCTGGTGGCCGTCCGGCCACGATGTCTACACCGATTACCATCGCTGGGTCGACTGGCACTGGTGGTTCATGGAGCTGGGAACCCTGGTGGTGGGGACCAGTGTGTTCTACCGGTTCCGTTTGCCGTTCCTGACGCTGCCGATCGCGGTAACGCTCTGGTATATCGGGATGGACCTGGCCGCGGTTGTGACCGGAGGCGAAGCGGACTGGGAACTTCGCCGCCAGTTCACTCTGTTGTTCGGGCTGGCAACGATCATGTTGGCGCTGTGGATTGATCTGCGCCAGTGTGGTCCACGTGATCAGGCCTTCTGGATCTATCTGTTCGGGCTGATCGGATTCTGGGGCGCACTTTCGGCGACCTCCAGCGACAGTGAACTGGCCAAGCTCGGGTATTGTGCGATCAACCTTGGCTTGATCCTGGCCGGCGCCATACTGGCGCGCCGTACATTCGTCGTGTTTGGCGGTCTGGGGGTCGCGAGTTACCTGGGGCATCTCGCCCACAACGTATTCGAGGACTCGCTGCTGTTTCCGTTTACGCTCACACTCATAGGATTGGCGGCTATTGGAGCCGGCGTCGTGTGGCAACGCAACGAAGACGCTATCGAGGGACGACTGCAGCGGGTACGCCCGGGTCTTCTGGCGCGGGCGCTGCAAGCAAGGGGTGCGGGTAACCCGCCGGGGGCGTTGTCCTAACGCAAACCAGGAAAGGAAAGAATCGCCAGAACAATGACGACGGCACCGACGAGATAGGCAATATTGTTCATGGTTGCGTCTCCTTTCCACCGATCCGAAATCGGGATGCGCCGTCTTCCATGCGGCGCTCGATGTAACGTCCTGTTCAGGCGTATCCTTTGCCTCATCTGGAGCCAGAATGGGCGTTGCCATTTGCTCCGTCTGTTCGCTGGCGCACTGAGTTGTAAAAAGAACGGCGATTGGCTCTGCCCATGTCATGGGATCTTGTCGTTTGATGGGATGCCCGGGATCAGCGGAAGGGAGCAGGGAGGGCACTCTTCCAGGCGGGCGTTAGTGCATTGCGGGAAGACGGCTATGGGTCAATGTGCCTCTGGGTATTGCCTCAGAATGCGGCCTGCAGGTTCTATGAGATGATGGGTGGGGTTCAGGTAAGAACACGCACGATCGCGATTGGGGGGCAGAGTTATGAGGAGATCGGGTACGAATGGATGGATCTCCTGGAAAAACAATAGACTCAAGGACTTGGAATCCATCCCTGATGTGCGTGACGGCCTGACGTACACGGAACGGATCATCCTGTATGTGCTGCAGGAGACCCAGCATGAGGTGAACGGGCGCAACGTGCCGACCGCAATGCTCTATGGCCGGGTGGTGGAATACGTCAATCTCACCGAGGCGGAGCTTCACGATTACCTGAACCGGCTGGGTGTTCAGTCAGATTGAGTGGGTCGAACCGGAAGTACCCGCCCAGTGTCTTATAGACCTCCGGTTGCTGCTCTTTGAGATGGCTGGGCCTCTGAAAGAAGGTTTCCGTCAGCACGGCAAAGAATTCCGCCGGTTCGGTTGCCCCATAAGGGTCGAGCCAGGGTTTCCGGTGATGGTGGAGGGAGTCGCGCAGGTGTTCGTAGGCGCGGGTCATGGTTTCCTGCCAGTGCCGCGCCTGTTCGCCGCTCAGGGGTGGCGCGCCGTCGGCGGTGCCGTCCAGATAATCCAGCTGGTGGGCGAACTCGTGCAGGATCACGTTGTGCGCGCCGTGTGGGTGGATTGCGCCTTCCTCGCAATCGGTCCACGCCAGGACCACCTGGCCCAGGCTGGAGGCTTCCCCGGCACGAATCTCGTTGCTTTCGCTGACCACCATGCCGTCGCTTTCCATGTCCCTGACGCGGTAACGGTCGGGGTAGACCAGGATGCTGTTGATCCCGTCAAAATCCGAGAAGTTCCGGGCAATGATCAGCAGGCAGGCGTGCCCGGCAATGGTGAGGCGTACAGTGTCGTCCACCTCAAATCCGTCGCAGCCATAGAAGGGTTTTTCCGCCAGGAACAGCTGTACGTGCTGTTCGAGCTGGCGTTTGAGCTGGGCGGGCAGCCGGCGGTATAGCGGTACCCGGGTTTTCAGTGTTTTCCGCCAGTGTTCCGGGAAGGGGTGCTGGAGCTGCCTGTTGCGCCACCAGCTGCGATAGAAGAACAGGTAGAAGATGAGTGCGCCAATCAGCGCCAGGGCGCAGAGCAGGTAGATCAGCATGGGTGGGAGTCCGCTACCTCCTGGTTCAGGGAGTGGATGCTGATGCGGGTGCCCGCCTGGCGATCCAGAATCGCCTCTGCGTCTTCCAGCCGGCCGATACCACTGAGGCCGCCGCTTCCAGCAAAATCGCAGGCTGCAGCGAGCTTGGGGCCCATGGAGCCGGCGGGCAGGTCCAGCTGGCGGGCTTCGTCCAGGGTCAGTTCGTGGATGGGGGCGGCGGTATCCTTGCCGAAATCCCGGTAGATGGCGTCCACATCGGTGAGCAGAAGCAGGGCATCGGCCCCCAGCTGGCGGGCCAGCAGGGCGCTGGCGGCATCCTTGTCGATCACGGCTTCAACGCCAATCATGCTGCCGTCATCCCGGCGCAGGATGGGAATGCCGCCACCCCCAGCGCAGATGACCACCACGCCCTGTTTCAGCAACAGCTCGAGCACCCGGGTGTCCGGGATTTCGAGGGGGCTGGGGGAGGGGACGACCCGCCGCCACTTGTCGCCGTCCTGGGCGATCTGCCAGCCAGCCGCCTCGGCGCGGGTCTCTGCTTCTTTCCTGTCGTACACGGGTCCCACGAATTTCGTGGGGTTCTGGAAGGCCGGGTCGTTCCTGTCCACCAGTACCTGGGTCAGCAGCGTGGCCACGGCCCGGTCGTGGCCCAGGGCATTCTCCAGCTCCTGTTCAATGATGTAGCCGATCATGCCTTCCGTTTCGGCGCCGAGTACATCCAGGGGGTAAGCCTCATCCGGTCTGTAGGCGGCGCCCTGAAGTGCCAGAAGTCCTACCTGCGGACCGTTGCCGTGGGTGATGACCAGCTGGTGGCCGGCGCGGACGATGCCGGCGAGTGATTCAGCGGCAACCTTAACGTTGGCCCGCTGGGCCTGGGCTGTCAGGGGTTCGCCGCGCCGCAGCAGGGCGTTGCCTCCGAGGGCTGCTACCACAAGCATGTCAGGCTCCCCTGTTCAGGTTCCAAGAGTGGCGACGAGCACCGCCTTGATGGTGTGCATCCGGTTTTCCGCCTGGTCGAACACGATGGAGGCGGGGCTCTCAAAAACCGCTTCAGTCACCTCCATGGCATCAATGCCGAACTCGCTCTGTATGTCCTTCCCAACGGTGGTTTCGGTATTGTGGAAGGCGGGCAGGCAGTGCATGAACCTTGCCCGGGGGTTGCCGGTTTTCTCCATCAGGGCGGCGTTCACCTGGTAGGGCATCAGAAGCTTGATCCGCTCCGCCCATTTCTCCTTCGGCTCCCCCATGGAGACCCACACGTCCGTGTAGACGAAATCCACGCCCGTCACGGCGGCGTCAACATCCTCGGTGATCATGATCCTGGCACCGGTATCACCGGCAATACTCCGGGCCTCGGACTGGACGGCCTCCCCGGGCCAGCAGGCCTGGGGGGCACAGAGCCGGACATCCATGCCCATTTTGGCAGCGCCGATCAGCAGGCTGTCGCCCATGTTGTTGGCGGCATCCCCGATGAATACGAACGCCACCTCCCGCAACGGCTTCTCCACATTCTCCTGCATGGTCAGGAAATCCGCCAGGATCTGGGTTGGGTGGAATTCATTGGTCAGGCCATTGTAGACGGGCACTCCGGCATACTGGGCCAGTTGCTCAACAACCTCCTGCCCGAAGCCCCGGTATTCGATGGCGTCATAAACCCGGCCCAGAACCCGGGCGGTGTCCTTTACGGACTCCTTGTGGCCGATGTGGGTACCCGTCGGCCCCAGGTAGGTGACGCGGGCGCCCTGATCAAAGGCCGCGACCTCAAATCCCACACGGGTCCGGGTGGAGTTTTTCTCAAAGATCAGGGCAATGTCCTTGCCCTGTAACCGGGGCACCTCGGTGCCGGCGTATTTGGCGGTTTTGAGATCGGCGGACAGTTTGAGCAGAAAACTGATCTCCCGGGGGCTGAAGTCCCGCAGGGTCAGGAAATGCCGGTTCTTGAGATTGAAAGCCATGATTCTGTTCCTTGTCAGTCAGACGGGGTCGCGCAGGGTCGGGCAGCTCATGCAGCGCCCGCCGCCCCTGCCTCGCCCCAGCTCCGCCCCGGGGATGGCGAGGACCTCGATGCCGGCGGCCTGGAGCGCGGCATTGGTGTCGTCGTTGCGGTCGTAGCCAATGACCACGCCCGGGCTCAGCGCCAGCACGTTATTGCCGTCGTTCCACTGTTCCCGCTCGCGTTCGGCCGGGCTGTCACCGCCGGTGGGGATCACCTCCAGGGAGCGGTAACCCATTGCGTCCGCGACCACATCAAACAGGGGCCTGGAGTCCTGGTGAAACGACAGGTGTTTGCCGTTACTGCCGGGGCGCAGCTCATAACAGACCATTTCATCAGCGACTTCCTTGAAGCTGGTCACCACGTTGCCGCCACAGAAGGTGAACACCGTATCCAGGTGCATGGCGGAGCGGCTCCTGGGAATCTGGCAGGCAATCACGCGTTCCGCTGCTCCGCTGTCGAACAGGGCTTTGGAGAGTTGGCCGATGGCCTGCGGTGAGGACCGTTCCCCCATGCCCACCAGGACAACGCCATTGCCGACCGGCATGACGTCACCGCCTTCCAGGCTCGCCAGGGCATGGTCCTTGAGCGGATCCCCCCAGTGCACATTGACCTTGCCCGCGAATGCCGGGTGATACTGATAGATCGCGCTCATCAACAGGGTTTCCGGTTTGCGCGCTGCCCAGTACATGGGGTTCAGGGTGACCCCGTTATAGATCCAGGCGCTGTTATCCCGGGTGAACAGGAAGTTGGGCAGCGGTGGCAGCACGAATCCGTGGCGCCCAAGGTGGTTACCAAAGAGCCCGGAAGGGTCGAAAGGAAGGTCGCCGACTTCCAGTCCGCCAATCAGGAATTCCGCCAGGGGCCGGCCGGGGAGTTCGTCCATCCACGCGCGCAGGTCGGACACCATGCCCACCCCGATATGGTTCCAGGTGATCCGGTGGTCCAGGATCCAGGCCCGTGCCTCGGGGATTTCGAGGGTTTCGGCCAGCAGTTCATCGACGTCCAGCACCTCCACGCCGCGGTCGCGCATGACCCCGGTAAAGACATCGTGGTCTTTCTGGGCCTGCTTGACCCAGAAGACGTCGTCAAACAGCAATGCATCGCAGTTGGAAGGGGTCAGCCGCCGGTGCGCCAGCCCGGGGCGGCAGACAATCACCTGCCTCAGCGTGCCGGTTTCAGAGTGAACCCCGAGAGTGTTTTCCGCCATCTCGCATGCTCCCTTGCCTTGGATTACACAAGCGCGCCGATACTGATCACGGCGGTGATGAACACCGTCAGTATCAGCAGCAGCGGCCATATGAATGCCAGCCAGCGGTCGTAGGAGACGCGGCCTATGGCCAGGCCGCCAACCACCACCGCAAACGTTGGGTTGATCAGGTTTACCAGGCCGTTGGCGGACTGGTAAGCCGTCACCACCAGATCCCGTCCCACGCCGGCAAAGTCCGCCAGCGGTGCGAGGATGGGCATGGAAAGCACAGCCAGGCCGGACGAGGACGGTACAAAGAAGCTCATGCCCACCTCGATCCAGAACATCAGGTTGATGAAGGCCAGTTGCGGCAGCCCACCCAGCGTTGTCTCCGCACTGTGCAGGATGGTGTCCGCGATCATGCCCTGCTCCATGATCACCACGATACCGCGGGCCAGCCCAACCACCAGGGCGACACCCAGCAGGTCCCGTGCGCCGTCAACAAAACTGCTGGTGAGCTTTTTCTCGCCCAGCCGGGCGACGATGCCGATGACGATGGCGGAGCCAAAGAAAAGCGAGCCCATCCTGGCCATCCACCAGTCCTGGGTGGAAACCCCCCAGATCATCACAATGAACGTAAGCGCGAAAATGGCCAGGGCAATCTGCTGGGTGCGTGTGAGTTCAAAATCCTCCAGCTCATCATGGCCCTGGAGGAAAAGCTTGCGGTGGGCGTCTTTCTGCCTGGCAACCACAGAGCGGGATGGGTCGGCCTTAACCCGCCGGGCATACCGCATGACGTACGCGGCACAGATGATGAGGCCACCGACCAGCAGCACGAACCGCAGTACGATGCCGTCAGTAAAGGGAATATTGGCGGCGTTGGAGGCGATGACCGTGGCAAAGGGATTGATGGTCGATCCCAGCACGCCGATGCCGGCGCCGATGAGAATCACCGCGACTCCGGTGACGGCGTCATAGCCTGCCGAGATCATTACCGGGATCAGGATGGCGTAGAACGCCAGGGTTTCCTCGGCCATGCCGTAGGTGGTTCCCCCCAGCGCGAACAGCGTCATGAGTATGGGTATCATCCAGATCTCATGGCCTTCCAGATGGTGCATGGCGCTTCGGATGCCCGTGTCGATTGCACCGGTGGCGTTCATTACACCCAGGAAGCCGCCGAGAAAGAGCACGAACAGGGCTACGTCGATGGCGTTGGCGGCATAGCTGTCGGGGTCGTAGAAGCCCGCCGTGGGCGCGAGCATCACATCGACAAAACCCTGGGGATTGGGTTCAACGGTTTCGTAAGTGCCTGGTACTGCTACTTCACGCCCGATCTCTTCATTCATGGCGCGCTCATACTGGCCCGCGGGAATGATCCAGGTGAGTGCGGCAATCAGGATGATGAGGAGAAACAGAATGGTATAGGCGGTCGGGAATCGCGTTGAGAGGTCATCTTCAGGGTTCGATGAGGGGGGCAGTTCATCAGTCATCTGGCGCCTCCTGTCCTTTGCGGCTTGCTGATGTAGATCCTCATCCCGAGTATGAACTTCCTGGGGCCACGGTAAAGTGATGATTGTCAACTCGACACAAGATCGACATCACCCCATAATCCGCTTCTTTTATGTCCACTTCCCTGTAGTCAGGAGTTCCAATGGCAGGCGCAACGGCTCTCGTGATGCTCGCTTCCCTGTGCTGGGGGCTGTCCGGCGGTATCGGCGGTATCCTTATGGCGGACGGCTGGGATGCGTTCGTGGTCTCGTTCTACCGGGGGGCGATTGGTCTTGTATTCGTCCTGGGCTGGCTGGCGATCCGCCCTGGCAACAGCGGGCTGGCCAATCGCAAGCTGTGGTTCTGGTCAGCCATTGCCGGGCTGGGCGTGGCCGGCAACTTTTCGTTCTACTTCCTGAGCATCTCCGAGGGCAGTGTCGCGGTGGCCGCGACGCTGATGTACTGCGCGCCGGTGTTTGTCTACCTTCTGTCTTTCGCGCTTAAGCTGGAAAGCCCAACGCCGCTCAAATGGGCGGCCATCGTGATGGTGATGGTGGGGATTGTGCTGCTCACCCGCATCTATGACGTCAACGCGGGCGGTGTTACGGCGCTTGGCGTTGGCGCGGGGCTGCTGGCAGGGCTCTCCTATGCCATCTTCATATTCGGCTTCAAATACGCCGCGCCCCATGGCACCCCGCAGGCCATTCTCACCATCGCCTTCACGGCCCTGGTGATCATCCTTGGCGCCTTCGGGGATTCCAGCGAAATCGCCATTGCCCTGAGCACGCCGGACTGGCCCCTGTTCGTCACGCTGGGAATTCTGGGCGCGGGGCTGTCGTTCATCTTCTACATCATCGGCCTGAATCACACGGCCCCCGCCGTCGCCTCCATTGTAGCCATGGTTGAGCCGGTCACGGCCTCACTGTTCGGCGTGGTTGTCCTGGAGGAAACGCTGGTTGCGCTGCAGATTGTGGGGATGGCTCTGATCCTGGCTACGGTGACGGCGTTGAGTGTCTTTTCCGGACCCCCGGCGGCGGCGCTGCCAGAGCCCGAGGGCGGAGAAGATGGAGAGCAGGCCGATTAATCAGGCTTCCGGGTCAAGCTTCTTGGCCCGCTTCATCCCTTCGTCAGTATCACCCATCTTCCAGTAGCAGCTGCAGTACATGGCGTGCTTGTCGATGCCGCTTTCGTCCCGGAAGTAGCGGCGCATGCTGCGCATGGTGCTGAATTCGCCCGCGAACCAGGGATAGGGGGTGCCGGGCAGCCAGGGCAGGGCACGTACCCGTTCGTTCAGCAGGGCGTTAGGGCGCTCAGTGTCCGGATTCACGAGCCACCTCAGCTCGACACCCTCGGGGTGGTCGATGGCCTGTCTGTCGGCCTCGGAAAGCACCTCGATGAGAGCGTAGCCCTGCGCATTCTTCGGGAGGCGTTCAAGGTTGACGGCCAGCGCCGGTAGGGCGCTCATGTCGCCGGCCAATAGGAACCAGTCGGCGTCAGGGGCGGCCAGTTTCGGCTCACCCGGGCCACGGATGGTGATGGGGTCGCCGGGGCGCGCTCGGCTCGCCCAGGCGGAGGCGGGGCCGCCGTCGCCGTGGTCCACGAAATCCAGCATCAGTTCCTGCTGTGCCGCATCGAAGGCGCGGATGGTGTAGGAGCGCAGGGTTGGTTTGCCGCCTTCCTCTGCCGGGTCAAAAAGCAGCTTAACGTAGCCGCCCTCCTGGTCTGCCGGGAACCCCGCCAGTTCCGGCCCCTGCAGCACGATGCGGCGCATGTTAGGGGTGAGGCGGTTGTTGCTGAGTACTTCAAGATCGTATTCGGCTGGCATTGGCCTCTCTGACAGTCGGGCATTTGGGTCTGAGCTGAGATATTCCCATCTTCCCGGCTTTTCGAAAAGGCCTGGTGTTGCAACGCTGGCTGGGTGCGTTATGATCCCGGTTATGAAGACATTAACCGCAGCATCCACGTCCATGACCCTGAAGTCTGCCGGTGTTCCGGCTGGCTCGGTGGCTGCTGTGTATTTCCAGTGGTTTGGTTTTGGCTATTTCTATAGCCATACGCCGGGCCACGTCTGACACCTCACACCCCAGGAGGCGGCCCGGCAGAAAGCCAGGCTGCCACCGGAAGAAAAACCCCGACTGGCAGCCGCCGTCGGGGTTTTTTTATGGGAGATCAATTATGGCTACAGCAATGACGGACTCACAGACGACCAGTGAACAACCACAGCCCGTGCATGATTCCGCAGCGCTCCAGAGCCTGCCAACACCAGCGGAACTCAAGCAGCAATTACCTTGTCCGGACGAACTGCAGAAGCAGGTGGAACAGCACCGGGAGGCGGTCCGCGCCATTCTCAGGGGCGAAGACGAGCGCCTGCTGGTGGTCGTGGGGCCCTGCTCCGTGCATGACGAAGTAGCGGCACTTGAGTATGGCGAACGACTCGCGGAACTCGCCGTGACCCTTCAGGATCGCTGTCTCATCGTCATGCGGGCATACCTCGAGAAGCCCCGCACCACCGTGGGCTGGAAAGGGCTGCTGTACGACCCTGAGCGCACGGGAGAAGGGGATCTGGCCCAGGGACTGGTCCGAAGCCGGCGCCTGCTTCTGAATCTGGCGCAGCTGGGGCTGCCGCTGGCGACCGAAGCCCTCCATCCAATGGCCGCGGATTATCTGTCGGATCTGGTGAGCTGGACGGCTGTCGGGGCGCGGACCACGGAGTCACAGCTCCATCGCGAGATGGCAAGCCAGCTGCCCATGCCGGTGGGCTTCAAGAACGGTACCGATGGCAGTCATGGGATGGCGCTCAATGCCATGCGGTCTGCGGCTTCTTCCCATTACCGGTTGGGCACGGACCTTCACGGCCGGCCGGCCATGATGCAGACACCGGGCAACCCGGATACGCATCTGGTACTGCGCGGTGGTCGTGGCGTTACCAATTACGACCAGACCAGTATCGCGACCGCCCAGGAAGAGTTGCGGGAGAGTGGGCTCAACCCCTCTTTGATGGTGGATTGCAGCCATGACAATGCCTGCAAGGAGCACCAGCGCCAGACCGGGATTGCCCGCGAACTGCTGCACCAGCGCCAGGCGGGCAATCACCGGATTGTCGGTATCATGCTCGAGAGCTTCCTGGTGGATGGCAAGCAGAAGGATGAAGGCGAGCTGACCTACGGCCAGTCCATTACGGACCCCTGTCTGGGATGGGATGAGACGGCGCATCTGTTGATGCAGATGGCCTGAAGGGCTCTGAATCCCTATCATACGCGCGACATGATGATCGCGCAGGGTAACGAGGGCATTCGTTACCGTTATCGGGATACCGGATGGGGTTCAGAGTATGGGCGCACTCAGGACAGGGCTGACACAAGGGTGGCATCGGTTTACCCAGAAGATGTCACCGCCGGTCTTCATTGGCTCGGCGCTCTGCGTCATTGGCTTCTGTATTGTCGGTGGCCTTTTTACCGCTACGGCGAGTGACGCTTTCTCAAGCGCGCAACAGACGATTTCCCGGACGTTTGGCTGGTATTACGCGCTGATTGTCACCTTGTTCGTTCTCTTTGCCTTCTGGCTGATGGTCAGTCCCTATGGCCGGTTACGGCTGGGACCTCCGGATTCACGGCCTGAGTTCCGCTATCACGCCTGGTTTGCCATGCTGTTCAGTGCCGGCATGGGAACAGGTCTGGTGTTCTGGGGGGTGGCCGAGCCCCTCTATCACCATGCCGATCCGCTGTTTGCCGAGGGCGGCTCACCTGAGGCAGCGAAGGAGGCGATGCGTTACACCTTCTTTCACTGGGGGCTGCATCCCTGGGCCATCTATATCCTGTTCGGCGCCTCCATTGCCTATTTCCATTTCCGCCATGATCTTCCGCTCGCGCCCAGATCCATTCTGCATCCGCTGATTGGTCGTCATATCTGGGGGCCGATTGGCCACGGTGTGGACATTCTCTGCACGGTGGGGACCCTGCTGGGGGTTTCCACATCCCTGGGGCTGGGCGCGATGCAGATCAACAGTGGCCTTGCCCAGTACATGGACATTCCGCTTCAGACCAACGTGCAGGTAGGGATCATCGCCCTGATCACACTGGTGGCCACTATCTCAGTCGTGTCCGGTATCAAGGCTGGCATACGGCGACTGAGCCTCATCAATCTGGCGTTGGCGTTCGGCCTTATGGTGTTTGTTTTCCTAGCCGGCCAGACGGTCTATATTCTCGAAACCCTGGTGGGAACCCTGGGCATCTACATCCAGAAACTGCCTGAAATGAGTCTCTGGGTCGAGTACACCAGCAACACCGACTGGCAGGCAACCTGGACCATGTTCTACTGGGGCTGGTGGATTTCCTGGTCGCCCTTTGTCGGGGTGTTTGTGGCCCGTATTTCCCGGGGGCGCACCCTGCGTGAGTTTGTTCTTTCAGTGATGCTGGTCCCGACGCTGGTCACGTTCGTCTGGCTGTCAGTTTTCGGTGGTTCAGCACTGCACATCGAGCTTTTCGGCAACGGGGGGCTGAGCGCGATCGTTCAGGATGATGTCTCGCTGTCGCTGCACGCACTGCTGGAAGCGCTGCCGCTGGCGGGTGTGACCATGATGTGGGCGACTCTGGTCGTTGTGATCTTTTTTATCACCTCTTCGGATTCTGGATCGCTTGTCGATGACATGGTCACCTCCGGAGGCCACCCGAATCCGCCGCGTGCGCAGCGTGTTTTCTGGGCCGTATCCGAGGGGTCGGTTGCTGCCATACTGTTGATCGTCGGTGGGCTGCGGGCGATTCAGGATGCTTCCATTTCCCTTGGTTTCTTCATGTCCTTCCTCCTGTTGGCGATTTGCCTGAGCCTTTACAAGGCGCTGCGGTCCGAGCGTCACATGACCCAGGGCGCCAGCCAGGAGGCGTTCAGAATACTGCCCTGGGCCAAAAAGCAGCCAGTACCGGAATAAGGCTGATCCTCAATCGGGGATTGCAGGGGGATTATACTGGGTGGGTTAGGCACTTCGTCAGGTATATGGCTCCGAAACGGCCATATTTCCGCCCACCCCCTGCGTGACTTGCTCGACCGAGGTGATGCGCTGGTGATGCCGGTCCCAGAGATTGTTCCGCAGTGCCTTCGGCACATCACGCAGTGAAATCCGGGTGACGTCCTCAAACAGGTGCGCGTAGGCCCGGTGACACTCAGCCAGCTGGTAGTTGGGAATCGAGGCGGACAGGTGATGAACGTGGTGATAGGCAATATCCGCCGTAAACCAGTTCAGCCACGCAGGCAGTACCAGAAAGCTGGTGCCCTCGATCGCCGCCCGGTTGTAATCCCAGTGTTCCTCGTCAGCTGCCCATGAATCCTCGAAGTTATGCTGCACGGTGAACAGAATGATGCCTCCCGCACCGGCCAGGGAGAGGCTGATCAGGTAGATCGTGAAGAACAGGATCGGGCCGATGGCCAGACTCATGAGCACCCAGATCGTCAGCAACACCAGGTTGTTGGCCGTCATGTGCTGGTAGTCTTTCCACGTTTTCCAGTAACGCGGCTGAAAGTCATCCGCAATCGAGCGCAGCGACCGGGAAGGCGCACGCAACTTATGCCTGGCGACAAACACCAGTAGCGCCAGGCTGCCCTTGATCCAGGTGAAGCGGGGATTAAAGATCAGGTAGAGGAAACCGCCGACCGGCGCCATGGTGATGTGACGCAGCACCCGGTAGCGGATCTGCTGTGCCGGGGTCAGTTCGTTGAACTCCTCAATGGAAAGCGTCGCCAGCGGTCCCCGGTAGCGGTCCCAGTTGCCGTTGGTGGAATGGTGGAACGCGTGGTTCTTCGACCAGACGTACTGCGGCATACCGCAAAGCACACCCAGAAAAAAGCCGGCTGCGCGATTATAGGAGTTCTTGGCGAACAGGGCGTTGTGCCCGCAGTCGTGCATCAGCACGAACACGCTCAGGAGGAAGAGGCACAGTACCGCGATGCAGACGGCTGTCAGGCCCCATGCGGCCAGAGCATTGTCCAGCGAGGCGCTTTCAATCGCCAGGTACCAGACCAGTGCGAAGGGGATCAGTGTCGTGGCAATCTGGCGGCATGCAATGGCGTTATTCTTTTTGGCAAAGCGGGCGGTGATCTCTTTTTTCTGGTCAGCGGATAGCCCGGAATCGGTCATAACGTCCACTTCTATTTATTATTCTAAGTGTCCCTGCGAATAAGTTGGGTACCTCCTCCGTCCCGTGGAGACCTTTTCTTTTCAACAGTACACTGCTGAACCGGTGACCCGATCAAGCGTCTGGACGTTATCATGGGCTTCTGAATAAATGTCAATTGCAACATTTTTCAAAGTGTTCCCCGTCACAAATCTGTATTGCCTGCGGAAGGTGAACGGAAGCTTGGGAATGTCATTCCGGGAGAGTGTAGAAGCACGCTGAGAAGATTGGAGGCTGATATCGTGATGAATCAGGGCACTGTTGATACCAGCGCGATAACAACGCTTACTTTCGATGTGGTGGGCACTGTGATCGATTTTGAAACTGGGATCCTGGAATGGTGGCGGCCGCATCTGGAGGGCCAGGGCATTCGCGTTGACGATGCCGGGATACTGGCTGCGTTCGCGGAAGCCGAGGACCGCCTCCAGCGGCAGCGCCCGGATCTGCCGTTCACCGATATGTTGCCGCTGATCTACCGCGATCTCGCGGAAACCTGGGCACTAAATGGCGACGAAGAGGCTGCCGGGGACTTCCAGAGTTCCATCGCCCACTGGCCCGCCTTTCCGGATTCGGAAGAAGCACTCCGCACGCTGGGCCAGCACTTCCGGCTGGTCGCCATGACCAATGCGGATGCCTGGGCCACAAGGGCGATGAACCGAACCGTCGGGAACGTATTCGATGACCAGGTCACATGCGACGAGGTGGGCGTCAACAAGCCGGACCAGCGGTGTGGGACAACAGGAACTTTGATCAAAAACAGATGCCGTTATCTCTATAAGAACTGCTTATTCCGGTGTCTGAAATGGATTCATTGGTTTCATTCCATCAAGGCTCCTAGGCTGAACACAGGATTTGGCCTCTTGGCCGTCCATCAGGCTTAAAACCGGGGAGCCCTTCGATGTCGTTTTCCTCTGTCCTCATCGCCAACCGCGGTGAGATCGCCATCCGTATCGCGCGGGCCTGCAATGAGCTGGGTATCCGGTCCGTGAGCGTGTTCGCGGAAGATGATGAGGCGTGCCTGCATACCCGTAAGTCCGATGAGGCCGTTGCACTCCGGGGGCGGGGCTCCAAGGCCTATCTGGACATGGATCAACTGATTGCCATTGCCCGGGACCGGGGGTGCGATGCCATCCATCCCGGCTATGGGTTCCTGGCGGAGAACGCGGTGTTTGCCCGCCGGTGTGCGGAAGCCGGCATCGTATTCATCGGGCCGGCGCCGGAGGTGCTGGAGCGTTTTGGCGACAAGTCAGCGGCGCGGGCGCTTGCGGAGCAGAATCATGTGCCGCTGGTTGCGGGGATCAACCGGGCCATAACGCTGGACGAGGCCAGAACCTTCTTCAGCGAGCACGGGCCACTGATGCTCAAGGCAGCTGCGGGCGGCGGTGGCCGTGGCATCCGTGCGGTTGCCTGTGAAAGCGAGCTCGAGGAAGCGTTCACCCGTTGCCAGTCCGAGGCGCAGTCCGCCTTCGGTGATGGCGCGCTCTACGTGGAGCGGTTGATCGAGCGGGCGCGCCACATCGAGATCCAGGTGCTGGGGGATGGCACCGGCGCGGTCAGCCACCTTGGGGAGCGCGACTGCAGCCTCCAGCGCCGCAACCAGAAACTGCTCGAGATGGCGCCCAGTCCGAGCCTGGAGGCCGGAACCCGTGATGCCATGATCGAGTGCGCACTGGCCATGGCGCAGTCCGTGAACTATCACGGCCTGGGTACATTCGAGTTTCTGGTCGATGCGGATCAGCCGGAGCGGTTCGTCTTTATGGAAGCCAATCCAAGGGTTCAGGTGGAACACACGGTGACCGAGGAGGTGACCGGCGTTGACCTGCTTCAGACCCAGCTGGAGCTTCTGGCGGGCCAGACCCTGGCGGACCTGGCGCTTGAAATGGCGCCGACACCACGAGGCTTTGCCATCCAGGCGCGCGTCTGCGCCGAAACCCTGCAGGCGGACGGTAGCGCTATGCCGGCCGCTGGCACGCTCACCGCCTACGAGCCACCCAGCGGTCCTGGCCTCCGTGTGGATGGCCACGGCTACGTGGGCCTGCCCATCAGTCCGTCCTACGACTCACTGCTGGCCAAGCTGATCGCCCATGGCAACAGCTACAGGGCAGTCCTCAAGCGCCTTTATCGTGCCCTCTGTGAATTCCGGCTTGAGGGCGTGGCGACCAATATGGGCCTGCTCCGGAACCTTCTGCAGCGGCCGGAAGTGGAAGACTATGACGTCACGACGCGCTTTTTCGAGGCTCACCTGGAGGCGCTGATCGCGGCCGACGATCAGGCTCACCCGCACCTGCATGTAGACGCCGCCGCGCCGGCGTCCGTGGATCCCGTGGCCAGTGTTGAGGCGCCGGCTGGCACCGTCGGCATCGAGTCGCCCAGCGCGGGCCAGGTGGTCAGCGTTGACGTGGCGGAAGGGGATGCCGTGGCCGCTGGCCAGGTGATTGCGGTACTGGAGGCCATGAAGATGGAGTTCGTGGTCAGGGCGAGCCAGTCCGGCATCGTGCGTGCGCTCGCCGTGCAGCTCGAGGCCATGGTGGCGGAAGGGCAGGCGCTGCTGTTCATTGAGCCAGCGGAGGTAGATGATCAGCAGCTCCAGACCGAAGAGGCCGTGGATCTTGATTACATCCGGGCGGACCTTGAGGAGGTGTTCGAACGTCACGCACAGCTCACGGACGAGCGCCGCCCGGCGGCGGTGGAGAAACGCCACAAAGCCGGGCAACGCACTGCCCGTGAGAACGTTGAGGATCTGCTCGATGAGGGCAGTACCAACGAATACGGTGCCCTGGCGGTGGCCGCGCAACGCCGCCGCAAGTCCGTGGAGCAACTGGCGGAGCTGAGCCCGGCGGATGGCCTGGTTACCGCCATCGGCACGGTGAACGCGGATGTGTTCGGCGCTCCGGATTCAGGCTGCGTTACGCTGGCCTACGATTACACCGTCTTCGCGGGCACCCAGGGCGTGGCCGGGCACAGGAAGGCGGATCGGATGCTGGCGCTGGCGGAGCAGTGGCGGATTCCCCTGGTGCTTTTCGCGGAAGGCGGGGGAGGGCGGCCCAACGATACCGATGCCAACGGTGTGTCCTTCCTGGATTGTCATAGTTTCGCGGCAATGGCTGCACTTTCCGGAAAGGTGCCGACCATCGGCATTGCCTCGGGCCGGTGTTATGCCGGTAATGCCGCCATGCTGGGCTGCTGCGATGTCATCATCGCGACCCGCGGCACGACCCTGGGCATGGCCGGGCCGGCCATGATCGAAGGGGGCGGACTGGGCAGCTACAGCCCCGAGGAAGTCGGGCCGACATCGGTCATGGGTCCGAATGGCGTGATCGACGTACTGGTCGAGGATGAAGCGGAAGCGGTCCAAACCGCCAAGCAGTACCTGGCCTATTTTCAGGGGCCGATTGATGACTGGCAGGAACCGGACCAGCGCCGGCTCCGCCATCTGATCCCGGAAAACCGCATGCGCGTCTACGACATCCGGGACGTGCTCGGGACCCTTGCAGACGAGGGCAGCGTGCTGGAACTGCGCCGGGAGTTCGCGCCCGGGCTGGTTACCGCACTGGTGCGCATCCAGGGGCGGCCCTTCGGGCTGATCGCCAACAACCCGGCGCACCTCGGCGGTGCTGTGGATGCCGCCGCCGGCGACAAGGCCGCGCGCTTCATGCAGCTGTGCAACGCCCATGGTTTGCCCATGGTGTCACTGTGCGACACGCCTGGTTTCATGGTGGGCCCGGAAGCGGAAAAACAGGCCACCATCCGCCATGTGTCGCGCATGTTTGTGGCGGCGGCCAACCTTTCGGTTCCCTTTTTCACGGTGGTGCTGCGCAAGGCCTATGGGTTGGGTGCCCAGGCGATGGCCGCCGGCAGCCTGCATGCGCCGTTCTTTACCGCCGCCTGGCCGAGCGGGGAGTTCGGGCCCATGGGCTGGGAAGGCGCCGTCCGGCTGGGCTTTGCCAAGGAACTCGCGGCCCAGCCCGATGAGGCGTCCCAAAAGAAGATGTTCGATACCCTGGTCGCGAAGGCCTACGAGCAGGGCAAGGCCCTCAACGTGGCCAGCTACCTGGAGATTGACGCCGTCATCGACCCGCAGGAGACGCGGGCCTGGCTGCTGCGCGGGCTGAACGCCGCCTATGTGGGGCGGCAGGGAGAATCCGGGCAGAGCGGGTTTGTGGACACTTGGTAAGACCGTCCTTGATTATGGCCCATCATTTTTCTCCTGCTGCTCCTTTTCTTCTGCCTCCAGCTCCGCCTTGCGTTTGCGGATCCTTTCCATCTGCTCACTGGACATATTGAGCTTGCGGGCACTGTCGCGCAGCCAGAACAGTCCTCCGAGCATGGAGCCGATAACAAGAACGAAAATGATCCATTCGGTGGCGGACATGAGCGCTCCCCCGGACTGGTGGCATGGCAGGGCCGGAACCCTGCCTTAACGGTACCACTGTTTCAACTTGCCAGGTATGAATGGCGGGAGCGTCGAGTCTCTTTCAGGCAGCCCTCAGCGGGCGAGCCGGGCCGAAGTGCTCGTAGTGGCGCCGGCTCTCGCTGACCCCCAGTGCTTCGAGTGCGGCATCCACTGTCTGCATGAAGGGTTCCGGCCCCACGAAGTAGCACCGGGCGGACGGGGCGGGCAGGTGCTGTGAAAGCAGTGTCTGGTCGACCATGCCAATGGCGTCCGCCCCTTCGCTTATGTCGCCTTCTTCGTAGATGACAACCGGGTTGAAGTGCTCCGGGTACTGGGCCTGGAGGGCCTGGATCTCGTCCGAGAAGGCATGGTGCTGGCGACTGCGCGCGGCGTGCAGGTAGGCGACTGGGCGCCCCTGCTCCAGAGCCTGCTTCGCCAGGGGCAGCATTGGGGTCTGGCCGACGCCGCCGCTGATCAGCAACAGCGGTTCCTGGCCGGTGAGCGTCAGTTCGCCGGCCGGGGGCAGCAGTTCCAGTTCAAGGCCCTTCTGCGCTTCGTCATGGAGGAAGCGGCTGGCATGGCCCTCTGATTCGCGCTTGACGGAGATGCGGTAGGTGCGGCCGTTGGGCACATCGGACAGGCTGTAATGGCGATAGACGGGCTCACCGTTGATCTCGAGCCGGACACCGATGTACTGCCCCGGCTGGAAGTCCGCTACCGGCTCACCGTCCACGGGCTCCAGCTCAAAGGAGGTGATGACCGCGCTCTCTGGTCGGCGGCTGCGGATGCGGAACGCGCGCCGCCCCTGCCAGCCGCCCGGGCGGTTGGCAAAGTCGTGGTAATGCTGTTGTTCCACGTCGATCAGAAGCCCCGCCAGTTCGTTGTAGAGTGCTTCCCAGGCATCCGCGACGTCCGGCGTCACCGCATCACCCAGCACATCACCAATGGCCGCCATCAGGCATTCGCCCACGATGGGGTAATGGTCCGGCTGGATGCCGAGCGAGATGTGTTTGCCGATGGCGGTTGAAAGGGCAGCCCGGGCTTCCGCCGGGTTGCTGCGCAGCTGAACATACTGCAGAACCGCTCCGGCCAGCGCGCGCGCCTGGTTGCCACTGGCCTGGTGGCTGGCGTTGAACAGCGCGTTGACCTCCGGGTAGCGTTCAAACATCAGCGGGTAGAACCGGGCGGTAATGGTTTCAAGGTGTTCCGCCACGATGGGGGCCGTGTCTGCGAGGATCTGTTCCTGGGTCGAACTCAGCATAGGCACTCCTGTTGATTGCTGGGGTATTCTTTAAGCGGCACGAATAATACATCTTTTTTGATTAATGTAAAAATGATGAATCAATAATGTTGCCATGCAATGGGGGTGGTTCATCTGTATCGTGAGGCAGTGACCGGTCGCCGCTGAATACCAACCTCAAGGAGGTGAATCGCTATGGATGTGGACCTGACCCGTTGGGACAGCAACTTCCGTCGTGGGCTGCTGGCCTCGGCCCTGGTGTTCGGCCTGCTGGACTATTGGTTTGCCGGGGACAACATCTGGGCGCGTGCCGGGTTCGTGATCACGGTGGCGGGCCTGGTCGGGTATTTCACCAATTTCCTGGCCATCAAGATGCTCTTCCAGCCCAAGCAGGGCCAGGTCCTCGGCTGGCAGGGGCTGGTGCCCAAGAACAAGGATCAGATCGCCCGCAGCCTGGCCGAGAGTGTGCAGGAGCAACTGCTCTCGCCGGAAATCATCCTGGACTACATCCGCGAACGCCGGCTGATCGAGACCGGTACCGAGACGATGGCCCTGTGGATTGACGACCACCTGCAGGATCCCGAGGTGCGTAAACGCATCACGGAAGTGGTGGTGGATCTGATGCGCGAACGTGGCCCTGAGGCAATGACACGCTCTCTGGATTTTGTTGAAGCTGCCCTGAAGGATCTGGCCCGCGACCCGGAAAACATTGACCAGTGGTGGGGCCAGATAAGGGAGACGCTGAACACGTTTCTCCAGTCCCGGGAGAACCGTGAGTGGCTCGCCGGAAAAGCGCGCCACTGGCTGCAGCAGGAAGTTCCCCGGATCTCGGGCTGGCTGAACAGGGCGCTTGAGGATTACCTCAGGCAGAAACGCCGTATGGGAGCGCTGGGCCTTGGCATCAAGAACATTTTTTCGTTCGATCAGGATGCGATCAGCGACATTCTCGACCGTTTCATCAATGATCCCGAGGTTTCCGATGACTTCATGACGATGCTGGATGCCGTGGTGGATGGCATCCAGGAGGAAATGGAAAAGCCCGAGGTGCAGGCGCTGATCCAGGCCCGTCTGGGCACCTGGATTGAGACACTGGGGACCACGACGCGGGACCGGATCCTGCCGTTGCTGGTGGCACAGACCGACCGGTACCTGCAAGACGAGACCAACTGGGTACGTATTGAGGAATCACTGATCAGTACCCTGCAGTGGCTGAAGAAGCAGGGCCTGAACGTGCTCCATTCCGGGAAGGGGCAGGCCTGGGTCAGCCAGGGTATCGAGCTGGCGGTCAAGCGCCTGGATGTGACCAACGTGGTGGAGCAGCAGGTGCGCCGGCTCGATACGGACGAGCTGGAGAAGATGGTGTTGGACAACACCGGCGGCAACCTGACCGTGATCCAGCTCCTCGGGGGCTGCCTGGGCCTGATTCTCGGGACCGTCCAGGTGCACCTGGCCTTTGCGGTGCCAATCGGGGCCCTTCTGGTGGTGGTCTGGCTCGCGTGGCAGCTGAATGAGCGGCGCAATGCCCGTAATGCGGCGGGTTAGAGACGCTGCAGGCGCTCGTACCCCTGCCGGGTCAGCAGCACCAGGTGCTGGGAGGTCTGATAGACCTTGCCCTCGGCCTTGAGCGTCTCGATCCACTGCCCGTAGTCAGGGGCCGGGCAATAGAAGAAATCACGCCCTTCCTGTAGCGCGTCACCGGAGTGCTTGAACCGCCGGAAGGCGGTGCCCTTGGTGAAGCCGTTCATCTCATCCACCTGGCGGAAGCTCAGGGTCGGGGTGCCGTTACAGTCGATCGGCTCCATGGTTCAGGCTTCCTCGGGCGCGTCCTCAAGTTCCTTCAGCACATTGAGGAACTGCTCCCCATACCGCTCCAGCTTCGCCTGGCCGATGCCGGGCACCGAGGCCATCTCATCCAGGCTCTTCGGCCTGGCATGGAGCATCTCCCTGAGGGTGGCGTCATGGAAAATGATGTAGGGCGGCACGCCTTCCGCGTCCGCGAGCTCCTTGCGGAAGCGGCGCAGTTCCTCCCATTCCGGCCCGGCCACATCCGGCGGGGCACTGCGTCTGGTGCTGGTGCCTGAGGTCTTGCGGGCGGCGGGCAGTATGTCCTCACGCAGCGACAGGCCGACTTCCCCCTTGAGCAGGGTGCGGCATGCGGGGGCGAGTTGAAGACCACCGTGGCCCTCGGGGTCGCTCTGCAGGTGGCCGTGGGCCAGGAGCTGGCGCAACACGGAGTGCCAGGCCTGCTTGGAAAGGTCCGCGCCGATGCCGAAAGTGCTGAGCTGGTCGTGGCCCAGGCGGCTGAGGCGGTCGTTGGTCTTGCCCATGAGCACGTCCGTAACGTGCGCCGCGCCGAAGCGCTGGCCGGTGCGGTAGACGCAGGAAAGCGCCTTGCGGGCCGGGTCGGTGGCATCCCAGGTTTTCGGGGGCTGCAGGCAGTTGTCGCAGTTGCCGCATCCACCATCGTGTTCCTCGCCGAAGTAGCGCAGTAATACCTGCCGCCGGCAACCGGTCGCCTCACAGAAGGCCAGCAGCGCCTCAAGACGCTCGCGTTCCGCCTTCTGCTGGTGTTCGTCCGCGCCGGACTGGGCCAGCATCTGGCGCACCTGGTAGACATCCTGCAAGCCATAGACCATCCAGGCCTCCGCGGGCTCCCCGTCACGCCCGGCGCGGCCCGTCTCCTGGTAGTACGCTTCGATGCTCTTGGGCAGATCCAGGTGGGCCACAAAGCGCACATCCGGCTTGTCGATGCCCATGCCGAAGGCCACGGTCGCCACCACAACTAGCCCTTCCTCGTGCAGGAACCGCTCCTGATGGTGTTGGCGGGTCTCATTGTCCAGCCCCGCGTGGTAGGCCACCGCCGGCACCCCCTGGCTGCTCAGGTACTCCGCCGTGGACTCGGTGCGCTTGCGGCTCATGCAGTAGACAATGCCGGAATGCCCGGTATGGCGCTCGCGGATGAAGGTCAGTAACTGCTCGCGGGCGTTGCCCTTGAGGCCGACACGGTAATGGATATTGGGGCGGTCAAAGCTGGCGACGTAGGTCTCGCCCCCATCCGGCAGCAGCTGGCGGCCAATCTCCTCGCGGGTGCGCTGGTCCGCGGTGGCTGTGAGGGCGATGCGTGGCACCTGCGGGAAACGCTGGCGCAGCACATCCAGTTTCATGTACTCCGGCCGGAAGTCATGCCCCCACTGGGAGACACAGTGCGCCTCGTCGATGGCGAACAGGCCGATCTCCGAACGCTCCAGCAGCCCCAGCATGTTCTCGGTGAGCAGCCGCTCCGGCGCCACGTAGAGCAGGTCCAGTTCGCCTGCCAGCGCGGACTGCTCGATATCCCGCTGCATCACCGGGTCGAGGCTGGAATTCAGGCAGGCCGCCCGTACCCCGTTGTGCTGCAACGCCTCCACCTGGTCCCGCATCAACGCAATCAACGGCGACACAACCACCGCCAGCCCCGGCCGCAACAGCGCCGGAATCTGGTAACACAGCGACTTGCCGCCACCGGTGGGCATCAGCACCAGCGCATTACGCCCCTCAACCAGCGACTGGATGATCTCCAGCTGGCGACCCCGGAACTGCTCGTAACCAAAGACGTCCCGCAGGGTACGGTGCGCGGCCTGTTCGAAATCCGTTTCCGGGGCGGCGCTGTGATCGGGCATCAAGAGGCGACTCCATTCAGTGGGATTGGACGGGCAAAGGGTACTTGGTTCGGGGGTGTGGGGGAAGGTGGTGCGGGTGACGAAAAGACCGTGGGCGGGGTCGCAGAATGAGGCTGATAAGCGGTAATCTGGAGAGCGTTCGGGTGTGGGCTCTGCTAGGGTGGTGAGTGATATTGAGAAGTCAGGATATTACGAGAAGGTGCTGGGTTATCTTCGTAAAAAACTGAAAGTAAAAGGGTTTGGCGTTCAGGATTATTGGCGCTATACAGAATTCAGGGATATTGATATCGCTGCGTTCTAGATATTATCTGTTAAATGCCATCAAACATGACGATACTGATCAGAATAGTCTTCGGGATTTTGGCGGCAGGCGTTATTACCGGCCTGATCATGTTATCAGCCGGAATGTATGGGCCCACATATCGAACACAGGTTGCTAAGCTACCAATTGATCTAGAGTCACCCTCGCAGCATAGAACAACGTTCACAGTCGATCACTCTGACCAATACATGATTGAGCTTCATTTAAATGCTGTTTTTCCTGATGAAAAAATGGAGCGAATTCTCGGAGACTTTGCAGAGAGGGAACGGGGCGAAGTTGAAGTGGCCTGGAAGGTCGAGTCAGATAGTTCTGTGATTGGAAGCGGATCGAATACCGAATTTGGCTACTCGCCAATATGGAGCGGATCACGCTGGGGGCTCTCAATAGGAACGGTCAATGCGAATGAGGAAGTCGAATATACTTTGTCAGTGTTTACTAAAAACGTAAGTTCTGACTGGAATCGGACGGATCCATATGTCGAAGTCGGCCTCCATCCAAATAGGCTAGAGGGTTTTCTAGTTCTTGGTATATATGGCTTTTTGCTGTTGATCTTGTCTGGAATTCCCTTGGCCTTTCTGGTTGTTCTACAGATTGTTCGGAAGAGACGCCAGGCATTTAACCAGTCGCTCCAGCCGACGCCCGAAAACGGGCGCGGCTGAGCTTTTCGTTATACCTCTATGTAGCCGCTCATCAAAATAATCTGACACTGGTTTTTTAGGTCCGCTACAGTATTGCTTACCAGTAAGTCACCTAAAACCAGAGGAAAGAATGACTATGTACAAATGTCCCAAGTGCGGTTCATCGGACACCAGCAAAGAACGGTTGCAGGGGTGGGATACCGGCGACAGAATCTGCGCCAATTGCGGTTGCACTACTGCGGCTGTGGATTTCCGGAAAGCAGCTGAGTCCGCAGAGACTGACCAGCCGAAAGTTCAGGCATAACACTCCGCATCAGTAAGCGACCGAAGGTCGCCGGGCGCCCCTGTTGGGGCGCCGCTGTTCTCCGCGTTGTACCAGAGAGGTGAGATGAATACTGAGGAAAAACCATCTCTATACCATGCAAAGCGAGAATTGGTCGCCGCTCAGAGGGCCATTGAGCGCATGAGTGAGGCCCAGTCTGTCGAGGATCTTGAAGACGAGTGGAAGGTATTTCTCACTGCAATTGAAAAGTGTTGGATTAAAGTTGAACGATCCTGCCAGCACGTTCGAAACAAATTCCAGCCTTGGCAAGGAAGGTATGCGAGCGAGAGAAGAAAGGACCCTCTTTTGAAGTACCTGAAACATGCGCGAAATTCAGATCATCATTCGATCCAAGAGAACATGGATAAAAAGGCGGCATCGAGCTCTATGTACGTGGAAGGAGGTCCTGGGGTTACGCACATCGAGCACCTCGAGATTAAGGATGGTAAAGTCCTTGAATACCGCGGTAACAAGCCGCTTGTAATTGAGAACCTTCCTAATCGAGTTGAATTAATACCAGTAAAAGACGGTAGCAAGTGGTATAACCCGCCGAAACAGCATAAAGGCACAAAGTTGGCTTGGCCGGCACCGCTGGATGTTGCGCAATTAGGGCTTGAGTACTACAAGCAGTTTGTTGAAGCGGCGGAGGAGGAGTTCTTTGAGAGGGTATAACCAAACGCGCCACACGGATGCCCTTTTCTCCGCTTCGCTCCAAAAAGCGCACCGGTGCGCTCTGCGTTGAGACTGTAGAAAAAGTCCAAGGGTTCAGAATGACCGTGCCCAAGCGTGAAATCTGATGAAGCTTTCGGGAATTGAGGCCTCAGGTTTTGCGAGAGAGCGCGATATTGCGCACAAATATTGTCCAAATTAAGGCGCTGGAGAAGACTTGACCTTTCTCTATAGCCTCGTTAGACAGTACACTTTGGAGCATACATGAATATCGAGGTTTGGATCACGTTCGTTTTAGTGGCTGTAGTAGCTACTGCCAATCCCGGCCCTGCGATGTTGCTTGTGTCGTCACATAGCATTGGCTTCGGTGTTGCAAAAACCGTTTTCACTATTGCCGGCAATGTCACCGGGCTTGCCATTCTATCTACGCTATCAGTGCTTGGGGTCGGTTCACTACTTGTGCATACTCCAATGGCGTTCACTGCTGTCAAAATTATGGGAGCCATGTACCTCATTTACTTGGGGGTGAGATTGTGGAGAAAGGGCTTATCACCTTTGAATGCAAAAACTGATAGTAATCAAAAAAGTGTGATTTCGTTGTACGCTCAAGGAGTTGCCGTCGCTCTGTCAAACCCAAAAGCAATTTTGTTTACAACGGCACTATTCCCACAGTTTATTGATCCTAATACAAATTTGTTACCGCAATTCCTATTGCTGATATCAACATTCATATCTCTTTCGTTTTCATGTTTACTTATTTGTGCAGTTGCAGTGCGTCGAACGTTCACAGCGATAGGCAATTCCACGCTATACAGAGTTATAGGAAAGCTATTTGGCGGCACATTCATAGGTGCGGGTGGTATGCTTTTGATCTCGAAAAACAACCCGACCTAACAAGTGCAGGCACGGCGAAACGGGGTAGAACCCCTCTACGGCGACCGTCTTTCCGGCGCTGCGCGCCTACAAGCCGGCGCGTAAGCCTTGCCGTAGTAACGCTTTGCGTTATTAACGCGATGCGTCACTGTTGAATCATGATCATCTCGTTCAAGTGTAGGGATACCGAGAAACTGGCCAGCGGGCGTCGCGTTAAACGCTTTGTGAATTTTGAGTGGTGATCGCCGAGGCGAGTACAGCATCCGGATTAACCAGCAATTTCGATTGTGCTTCCGGTGGACGAAAGCTGGCGCGGAAGATGTCGAAATCGTTGATTACCATTAAGGGGGTGACTTATGCGCGATATTGATCCTGTAACGCCTGGCGAGTTGCTGAAGGAAGAGTTTCTTGAGCCTATGGGGATCTCACAGTATCGCCTAGCCAAAGAAATTGGAGTGCCGGCTCAGCGTATTGGACAGATCATTGTCGGGAAGCGCTCTATAACCGCCGATACGGATCTGCGACTCTATCGTTTCTTTGGGCTATCCAATGGCTATTGGCTTCGGGCGCAAGCTGCTTATGATACTGAGGTGACTGAAGAGGCTTTGGCCGAGCAGCTGAGTAATATTCGACCCTGGAATTCGGGCTCACCCACAGATCGTAGGGCATAACCAGTCGCGTCACGCGGACGCGCACCGGTGCGCTTCGCCGTTATGTATAGATGAACCCACATGGAAATAGGTGCATGGAAGCTGCTGAGTACACCGTTACAAAGGGTCGTTTTAGGCACTGTCGCTTCCTTTATAAGTGCGTGCTTTGAGCTGAATGCCTAGACTCTCGATCTTTTCGCTGGCGTCTCCCCGCATGAGCTTCAGCAATTCGTCCCTGGCAGTTTTATTGTCCATTCCACGGCTTTCCAAGTGGGCCAGCAATTTACCGAATACCTGGCGTCGTTTTAGTCCCGACCGGGATGTATCTCGCCGGTCTGAGAAAAAGTCCATCAGGGTTGAACCACATACACAGTTGCGAAACAGTTCAACCACCGGGCGCTCGTCATCGTCGTAACCGAGCTTGAGACCGGATCGGCCAGCAATGTCATCTGACTGTTGCACAAAATCCTGCGGTGACCGGTAAACGCGACCGCAAGTGGCGCATTCCTTTGGAAAAGAACTGTCAGACAGGGCTTTGAGTCCTTCGAACAATTCCTCCTCGTTGGAGAGGGGGTTGCTCATAATGATTATTCTCCACTCCCTCGGGCTTTTTGGCGTTGATGGGCGGAAACGCCCGAGTGCTACAGGGATGATTACTCGCAGTCTAGCATTGGCTCGTAAACAGGACAGAAAGCGCCAGCGGGAAGCATTCTGGGAGGTTCACAGACAAAAAGCGGTGATCGGTCTAGTGGGCTTTGGTCTGGCCGGTACCGTGGGCTACTACGCTGTTGGGGATGTGTTTCCCTGGAATATGTTTGGGCTGGGTGCTGGATTTGCGTTGGCCACGGTCTGCCGAGAGCTCGGTATTCCAATTAACCAGTAGCCCCCGATAAGCCCTGCACGAGAGGATGATTGGTCACCAAGTTGGCGGGTCGTGTCTTGAGGGGAAGCCGCAGGTGGCTACGCTTTGTTGTACCAACCAAGGAGGCGTTTATGCATCATGGAAGCTGTCTTTGCGGAAATATCCAGTACCGGTACTCTGGGTCCATTGACGAAGTGTCCCGCTGCCACTGCAAAGAGTGTCAGAAGTCGTCGGGCTCGGCTTTCGTCGCCGTGGCGCCGATCGAGAGTCAATACTTCGAGATCCTGAAGGGCGAAGAGTTTCTGAAGGAATTCAGGGCTACACCCCAGAAAGCGAGGGTGTTCTGCAGTAATTGCGGATCCCCACTGTACAGTGCCCGCGATGATGCGCCGGAGTCCAAGCGCTTGCGAATCGGCACCCTGGATACGGCACTGAACCCCTCACATCAATACCAGGGTTTTGTTTCAGAAAAGCCCTCCTGGTATGGGGTGTCGGATGCCTGGCCACAATATGACCGGTTTCCAGGTTAGAAGTTGGTTCGTAGTAGTGAGTAGTGCTCAGCGCATCCTGAACAGTTCCTGATGGAAGTCTTTGGGCCGTAGACCATTGGCCACCAGGTCACGCTTGAGGGCGTGGCCGAATCCCGTCGGGCCACAGAACCAGATGCTCGCATTGTTCCATTCGGGTACTGTGGCGCGGATTCGGTCGCCCGTAAGGAAGCCATCCCTTGGTGTGTAGTAGAGATGGAGTTGCACCTCGGCGGCTCTGGCATCCGCGATGAGTTTCTCGGCAGCTTTCTGGTCGTATTCCTCGGTGCAGAAGAAAAGGTCAATCCGGCTGTGTTCCCCCGGGTTATGGGCCAGGTATTTCATCCGGGCCACAAAGGGGGTGATGCCGATGCCGCCGGCGATCCAGATCTGGCGGCAGTGGTTATCCTCAAAATCGAAGCAGCCGTAGGGGCCTTCAACGGTGACCGGCATGCCTTCCTTCAGCACTGCTGGCATTTCTCGAGTGTGGTCACCGAGTTCCTTCACAAAGAACGTCAGGCGGTGCTCTTCCGGTACCCAGTCGGAGGCGATGGTGTAGGGGTGGGCGCCTTCGCGCTTTTCATCGGTGATGAAGGCGAACTGGCCGGGTCTGTGGCCGGGCCATCCCTCGTCCAGGTTCACTGTGCCCTCAAGAACCTCGAGGCGCGGATAGAAAGTGAGGGATTCAATGGTGCCGTTCACCTTGCGGCTGTGACCGATGCGCCCTGAGAGTACAATCACTGTGGAAACCAGGCCGGCTACTATCAGGGCGGCAACCAGCCAACCGATGGGCTGGGTCCAGTAGTTTGGGGGCATCAGGACCAGGCTGTGGTACACGATGAACACGTAGGCGACGGCCAGAAGCCTGTGGACTTTCTGGAACAGGTGGTAGGGGAACCAGCGCACGATTGCCAGGAGCAGCAGTACCACAACCGCGTAGAAGGTCCATTCACCAACGGCTTCGGCCATGCCTTCCTGCTGCTGGAGCCAGGCCTGCAGCGCGGCTGGCGCCTCCTCTGCCCACCCCCTGCGGAGCCGCAGATGTTTGCCGGAAGACACCCACCAGTGAACGAGCATGAACCCCAGGCCCGTGATGCCGAGCCATTTGTGTAGGCGGTACATCCTGTCGAGCCCATTCAGGGGGCGTTCGAGCCATTTCGGGCGGGTGGCCAGGACCATGGCGAGACTCATCAGGGCCAGAGCCATGGTGCCTGTGTACTGGGTGACCAGGGGCTGAAGACTGCGGCCGGTGTCCGGCGCGACTATTCCGGGGGCCAGCCAAAGTGCTGTGAAACCGGCGAGAACAAATGTAAGGGCCAATCTGACAGTCGTCATAGCCAAACCTGGTCTTAAGTGTCGCCCCCAGTGTAGAGGCCGCCCTGTTCGGGCCTTATGATTTTTGTCAGCAATCCGCTCGGGATTCGGTGGCCAGCGCTGGTGGAATGCCTGCCTGTTACAGCACCAGCGTGGAAGCCAGGAACAGCATCAGGCCCATGCCGATGATGTCGGTGAAGGTGGTCAGGAAAATACTGCTGGCGGTGGCCGGATCCGCTCCGAAGCGCTGCAGCAGCAACGGCACGGCGACACCGAAGATACCGCTGCCCATACAGGCGCCGATCATGGCGATGAAGATGACGAAGCCGAGCATGGCCGGATTGGCGGAATCGGTGGAAACCGCATAGGCAAACATGGCAACGCCGGCGATCACGCCCACGGCGGCACCGTTGAGCGCGCCCAGCAGGATCTCCTTACGCAGCAATCGGCTGATGGGATAGTCCTGTATCTTGCCCAGAGTGATGCCGCGCAGGGTGATCGCCAGCGCCTGGCAGCCAGTGTTACCGCTCTGGCCTGCGAGCACCGGCAGGAAGGCGGCCAGGGCAACGATCTGCGCAATGGTGCTCTCAAACATCCCGACCACGAAGGCTGCGGCAAAGGCGGTGATCAGGTTTACCTGCAGCCAGGGGTGGCGCATGCGGAAGGCGGCGAACACCGGCGTGTTGATCTGCTCTTCCTTCGCCACACCATACTGGGAGCCGGCCTGGGCGCTGAGCTCCGAGGCAAGGCGCTCGTACAGTTTCCAGCCACGCACTTCGCCCACCACACGCTGCTGCTCGTCCACCACCGGATACATGCGGTAGTGGCGTTGCTGCACTTCGTCGATCGCTTCATCGAGCGGCGTGTCCTGCCGGAAGGCGAAGGGCTCGTGGACCATGATGCTGGCCAGGGTTTCGGAGGGCTTGGCCAGGATCAGGTCGCGCATCCCCACAATACCCACCAGGCGATCCGCGTCGGTCACGAACATGTAGCTGATCCCGGAGACATCAGAGCTTTTCACCATGAAGGTCAGCGCTTCGGCGACGGTGTAGTCCGACGGCAGCGTTGCCGTCGGGCCTGTCATCAGCTCCCCGATGGTTTCTTCCATGCCTGAGAGCACAGCACGGGTGGCCGCCTCGCCCGGCGCGGCCGCTTCGCCCATATGGGAGGCTATGGTGACTGCCTGCTCCGAGGGCAGCCCAGAGAGAATGAACTGGATATCATCGGCGGGCAGTCGCACCAGCTCCTCGGCGGCATCCAGCGGGGTCTGGTCACGGATATGCTCAACCCGCTCGTTCAAACTCATACTCTGCGGCATGTCTCGCTCCGGCTTGTCAGTCGTTGGACAGACTATAACAATTGAGTGACTTTAATGAGTGGCATCAGTGGTGCCAGTTCGGGTACAAAAGAACTTCTGCAATTGCGGCTTACAACAGCAAGGGTGGGCCACTCGGAAGGGTCGCCCCGATGGTCGTTCATTTTTCTTTGAAGTGGTAGTGCTCCGTGCGTTTTTATTATCGTTCTCTGCCGGCTGAATGGCAGGCGGATTTCCGCGAGTACCAACGATCTCTTGCGCGGCGCTTTTGCGTTCTTGCCTGTGCTGCAGGGCTGCTGATCATTCCCCTGTTCCAGGTGGCCGATCTCTGGCTCTATGATTGGGCGGACCACCACTGGTGGGAACACATGGCCTGGCGGCTGCCCCCAGTGGTTACCGCCGTGGGGGCTCTGTTCCTCAACTGGCGCTTGCCCGAAGGCAACTGGCCACGGCCTATGCTGGTGCTGTACTGCCTTTCGGGGATGCTCATGATGACCGGACTCATGGCTGAGCACCTTGGTGGGGCGGGAGAAGGCGAGGGGTTCATGGCCAAGGGGCTTGTGGTCGTGATCGCGCTGGTCGCTGTGCTGGCCACTGCGGGTGCGAGAGACCTTGTGCTGACCTATGGCATCCCCGCGTTGGCGTTGGGTTGGGTGGTGATGGGTCAGTCCCTGTCCGCTGTTGAATGGTTTAGCGCGCTCATTCATCCACTGCTCATGGCTGTTCTCGGAATTGTGGTTGCGGAAGAATTGTTGCGTGTGCGACTTGCCGCCTTCGCGGCGCGCCAGGAACTGGCGCGTAATGCCAGTACCGATGTGCTGACCGGGCTTGCTAACCGGCGGGCCTTTGACGAACGACTGGAGGCCGAGCATGCCCGCAGCCTTCGGGTCGGTTCCGGGTATGCCCTTGTGATGACGGATCTGGATCACTTTAAGCACGTCAATGACACCTGGGGCCATGAGGTGGGTGATGAGGTTCTCAGGGAATTGGCCCAGCGTCTTGTCAGTGTTCTTCGGACCGAGGATATGCTCGGCCGATGGGGCGGGGAGGAGTTCATGGCACTGCTGCCTGGCGCAGGCGAGCGGGAGGCGATGACCGTGGCGGAAAAGCTGCGTCACGCGGTGGCCGATACGTTATTTGCGACCAGTGCCGGCTCCATTCCGGTGACCACCAGTCTGGGCGTTGCCGTGTTTCGGGGAGAGCAGCTTCCCGGTATGGTGGCGAGGCGGGCGGACATCGCACTTTATGCCGCTAAGGAGAATGGTCGAAACCGGTCTGAGACCGCCTAGATGATCCACGGAGGACCGGTCCGGGAGCACGGCTGAAAGGGCTTGAGCCTTCCGTAAAGCCACGCAGTGCCGGAAATGGAGAGCGCCGGTGTCGATTCTCAACCCTGAAACCTGGACGCTGCTGCAGAGTATTGTCGTATTCAGTCTCTGCGCCCTGGTGATTGCCATTGCGGGAACACGCATTACCCGCGTGGTGGACCAGCTTGCCGACCGGACAGGGCTGGGTGAGGCCACTGCCGGCGCCGTGCTTCTGGGGGCTGCAACGTCACTGGCCGGCTCGGTGCTCTCCGTGACGGCCGCTTACCGGGGGCATCCGGAACTGGCGGTGAGCAACGCCCTGGGTGGCATCGCGGTACAGACCTTTTTCCTGGCGATAGCAGACATGGTGTATCGCCGCGCCAACCTGGAACACGCCGCTGCTTCCGCCCCGAATATGATGCAGAACGGACTGCTTATCGGACTTCTGGCGTTGATCCTTCTGGCGCCGACCCTGCCGGATGCCACAGTCTGGCGGATCCATCCCATCACACCGATCCTGATTGGTTTCTACCTCTACGGCACGCGACTGATCCAGGGGGCCTGGGAATCACCCATGTGGCGCCCCTCGATTACCCGGGATACGCGCGAGGACAAGCCCGAGGCCATGAACCGGCTGCCCCCACTGGCCCGGCTATGGACGGAGTTTCTGCTGTTGATGGCAATCCTCGGGGCGGCGGGCCTGGTGCTGGAACCGGCAGCAACCACCATCAGTACCAAGGCGGGACTGAGCCAGACCATCGTCGGGGTCCTGTTGACCGCCGTCAGCACGTCCATCCCGGAACTGGTAACCTCGGTGGCTGCGGTCAGGCGTGGGGCACTGACGCTGGCGGTGGGCGGCATCATCGGTGGCAACGCCTTCGATACGCTCTTCATGGCTGCCTCGGACATTGCCTACCGGGAGGGCTCCATCTACCACACCATGACCACCGATACGGAACGCTGGGTGGCACTCACGCTGGTCATGGCCGCCATCCTGATCATGGGCTTGATCCGGCGGGAGCGCTACGGCCTCGGGCGGATCGGCGCGGAGAGCGTGGCGATCATGGTGCTCTATATTCTGGGGGTCGGCTTGATGTTCGGTGGCTGATCCCCCACACCTGAAAGACAACAGACCCATTACTGATTAAGAGAGAACGCATGGATCATTCACAGCACGAGCCAAGGGGTATGTTCCGTTCCGTGATGTCCCTTGGGCACATCCGGGGTATCCGTATCGAGCTTCACGCGAGCTGGCTGGTCATCTTCGCGCTGTTGCTGTTCACCATGACCACGGGGCTGAGGGATCAGTTCGCGGCCTGGTCGTTCAGCCAGGCCGTGGTCACTGCGCTGCTTACTTCGCTTGCGTTTTTTGCCTCGATCGTCGCCCATGAACTGGGCCACAGCCTGGTGGCCATCCGGAGGGGCGTGCCGGTCAGGGCGATCACGCTGTTCATATTCGGCGGGGTCGCCCAGCTGGATAAGGACAGTGAACGCGCCGAGGATGAGTTCTGGATCGCCATCGCCGGGCCAGCCGTGAGTTTTGTGCTGGCGCTTGCGTTCGGGATACTTTCCGGGCTGGCTGTGTCCGAGTCCTGGGCTGTCGGCCTGGGCTGGCTTGCCGTGATCAACCTGATGGTGGCGGTGTTCAACCTCGTTCCCGGGTTCCCGCTGGACGGTGGTCGTGTGCTGCGGGCGCTCGTGTGGAAGATGACAGGGGATGCCGGCAAGGGCATGCGCGCGGCCGTGGCCGGTGGTCGACTGGTGGCCTATGGACTGTTCGCCTGGGGGCTCTGGCGCATTCTGGTTGAGGGCAATCTGCTTGGTGGATTCTGGCTCATGCTGCTGGCCTGGTTCCTGCTCAACATGGCGGAAGGGCACGGCCAGCAGTTCAGCCTGCAGAAGCAGCTCCGCGGAATCCGGGCAGGGGCGCTGGCGGCTCCGGATGTGCCGCGTGTGGCGCCCTCAACAACCGTTGAAGAGTGGATCCACAGCCGTGTGCTCCCTGAAGGCCAGCGTTCCTACATGGTGGATGACGGGCACCGTGTCCTGGGGCTGGTCAGCCTCAGTGACACCAGCGCCACCGACCGTGAACGCTGGTCTGAGCTCCGGATCGCGGATCTCATGACGCCCATCGAGCAGGTGGTGCGCGTTGCCCCCGAGACGGAGGCAACCGAGGTGCTTGCCACCATGACCGAGCACAACCTCAACCAGCTGCCGGTCATGGAGGGTGATCGCGTTGTGGGCTGGATTGACCGGGAGCGCCTGCTCAGGACGGTGAACCTGCATCTGGAACTCAAGGCCTGAGCCGGGCTCAGGCCGTTCCCGTGTATCGCCGGATAGTGGCCATCAGGTCTTCCAGAACCAGGTAGAAGCAGGGCACCAGGAAGAGGATCAGCGCGGTGGCGAATATGATGCCGAAGCCGAGCGAGACCGCCATTGGGATCAGGTAGGTGGCCTGCAGGGAGGTCTCCAGGATGATGGGCGTCAGGCCGCCGAAGGTGGTCATGGTGGTCAGAAGGATCGGACGGAAACGACGCACCCCCGCCTCATAGATGGCCTCAAAGGCGGTGCGGTCACCTCGCCGGCGGTTGGCGTAGTCCACCATGATCAGCGAGTCGTTCACCACCACGCCCGATAGGGCGACGATGCCCATCATGCTGACCAGCGAGATATCGAGGCCCAGGATCATGTGCCCGATGATGGCGCCCACGGCGCCGAAGGGAATGGCCAGCATCACGATGACGGGCTGTATGTAGCTGCGGAAGGCCACGGCCAGCAACGCATAGATCACGCCCATGGCCAGCATGAAGGCGCCGTAGAGCGTGCCGGTGGATTCGCGCAGGTCCGCCTGGCTGCCCTCGAAGCTCCAGGTGATGCCGGGGAAGTCCGCCTGAAGCTGGGGCAACACCTCGGACTGGATGGCGGTCAGCACGCGGGAGATGTCGCTCTTGGGCTCCACATCTATACCCACCGTGATCACGCGCCGGCCGTCACGCCGGTCGATGGACCGGAAAGCCGAGCCCATCGAGCTGTCCGCCACGTCCATCAGGGGCACCTCGCCGCCGTCGGGCATCTGGATCACGAATTCCTGCAGGTGGCGCAGGTCCTGGCGTTCGTGCTCGGGCAGGCGCACCCGGATCTCGTTCTCGTTGGTGCCCCGCAGCTGGCGCAGGGCCACGGCGCCGTAGAAGGCATCCCGAACCTGGCCCCCTACCTCCGCGGGGCTGAGCCCCAGTGCGCGCCCCTGGGCGTTGAGCGTCATATCCAGCTGTGGCTTGCCGGCGGCGTGGCTGTCCGAGACATCACGGGTGGAGCTGAATGCCTCCATGCGCTCCAGGAAGGTTTCGCTCGCGCGGGCCAGCACGTCAATGTCCGAGTGGCTGAGGTCCACGGCGATGTCATCCCGCCAGGAGCCCGGGCCCTGTTCGGCCTCGAAGGTGATCTGGTCGATACCGCGGAAATCGCCGATCTCGCTGCGCCACAGATCCACGATCTCCTTCACGCTCATGCCGCGCTCGTGTTCCGGGCGCAGGACAATCTCCACATCAATGGCCCGTTCGCCGCGCACGTTGGTCTTGATGCCCTCGGCGTGCTCATCGAGGTTGTGTTCATCAAACAGGCGCTGGGTGGACTTGGTGATCTGCATGGCGATCTCACCGGCGCGGCGGGTGGTGGTGCCCACGGGGAGGGTGACGCCGGCCTCGATCTGGTCAGCCGGCACCTCCGGCATCATGATCATGCCCATGTGATCACTGATGGCGTAGGAGCCCACCACGGCCATTACCGCCACCGCCATGCTCAGTGTGGCATAGCGGAAGCGCAGGCTGATATCGAGCAGGGGCCGGTAGAAGCGGTTGATTACGCCCTCAAAGCCCCGCGAGAACACGCGCTGGACACTGTGCAGCGCGTGACCGTAGACGGTGACGGTGCCGCGGCCGCTGTGCCCCAGATGGGCGGGCAGGATGAACAGGGCCTCGAACAGGGAGATGGCGAGCACGACGATCACCACCGCCCCCATGGGCCACCAGAAACTGCCCATCACGCCGGGAATGAACAGCAGCGGCAGGAAGGCCACGATGTTGGTCAGGATGCTGAAGGTGACGGGCCCGGCGATGTCCTTTGTGCCCTGGATGGCGGCACTCATGAAGTCCATGCCCTGTTCCCGGTACTCGTAGATGTTCTCGCCTACCACAATGGCGTCATCCACCACGATCCCGAGCACCACCAGGAAGCCGAACATGGAGATCATGTTGATGCTGACCCCGAGCAGAGGTAGGAACAGCATGCCGCCAACGAAGGAGATGGTCATGCCCATCATGATCCAGAACGCCAGGCGGTATTCCAGGAAGAGACTGAGAATGACCAGCACGATCACCATGGCCAGGATCCCGTTCTCCAGGAGCATGGTCATGCGGTCCTCGAAGTGTTCCGCGCGGTTGCTGTCGATGCGCAGATTGACACCGTCGGGAAGGGTCTTATCCAGCTCCGCCATAACCTCCTTGCCCGCAGCCGCCACGGTCAGTGGTGACTGGGTGCCGGTGCGGAAGATCTCGATTTCCACCGAGGGAAGGCCATTGAAGCGGGAGTGGAAGCCGGTTTCATCGAAGCCGTCTCTGACCGAGGCGATATCACCCAGGGTGACGGTGCCGCCGGAGGCATCGTTGCGGATGACAATGTCCTCGTAGGCGTCGGCCCAGAGGCGGCGTTCCTCCATGCGCAGCAGGATGTCACCGCCTTCGGTGGCCACCGAGCCCGCCGGGATGTCCTTAGCTGAGGCTTCGATGCGCTGGGCGATCTGTTGCAGGGTAAGGTCGTATTCCCGCAGCCGGTGCCGCGAGACTTCCACTTCCGTCAGGTAGTCCGGCACATCGCTGATGGTGGCTTGGGTGATGCCGTTCTCGGCCAGCAGCCGGTCGCGGACCTGCTCGCCGAGCTGGCGCAGGGTCCAGATGTCCACGTCGCCATAGAGTACCAGCTCCATGACGTCATGGGAGCGATTCTGCAGGCGGACACGGGGCTCTTCCGCCTCATCCGGGAAGGTGCGGATCCGGTCCACTTCCTGCTCAATATCCTGGAGCGCCTTCATGCGGTTGGCGCCGTTGATCAGCTCCAGTGTGATGGTGCCGCTGCCCTCCCGGGCCGTGGAGGTCATCTCCTTGATGTTCTCCAGCCCCTGTACGGCCTCCTCAACCGGCAACAGGATGCCCTGTTCCACTTCTTCGGGGGCGGCCCCGGGATAGGTCACGGAGACCTGGACGATATCCGGCTCGAATTCCGGGAATACTTCCTTCTGGAGCTCAAAGGCCATCCAGAGGCCGCCGCCCAGAAGCAGGACCATCAGCAGGTTGGCAGCGATGGAATTGCGAGCCATCCAGGCAATGGGGCCGGTCCAGCCTCCGTTGTTGGAGTCGCCGCTCATCCGTCATCCTCTTCGGTACGCAGGTCGGCGCCATCGACCACGGTGGCCAGATCACTGGTGACGATGGCCTCACCGTCTTCAACGCCTTTGCTCACGTAGGCGTATTCGGCATCACGGAAGGCGATAGCCACGTCCCGGATGGAAAGCGCACCGTCCTCCATCACCCAGACCGTGTCATTGCGGCGGATATGGTTACGATCCAGGCGCACCACATCCTGGATCTCCCTTCCCTCAATGGCAGTGTTCAGAAAGGAGCCGATGAGCAGGGGCGGTTTGTCGGGCGAGTCGGCGTCCAGGGCGAGCGGATCCTGAACCGTGATCAGCACACGGGCCAGCCGTGTGTCTTCGTTCAGCTCCCCCACCAGGCGCTGCAGTTGCCCCTCGCGATGCTGGCCCTGGGGCCAGGCACTGTCATTACGGATGGTGGCCGGTGCGCCGGCCTCACCACTGCGTTCCTCGAACCGCAGCCAGGGGAGTTCGCTCTGGGGCACCGTTGCCTCCACCCAGTATTCATCCACACCCACCAGGCGCCCCAACGCCTCGCCGGCATTGACCTGGGTGCCCAGACTGATGTCACGGCTCAGCACACGGGCATTGAAGGGGGCGGTGACGCTCGTGCGGTCAAGATTCAGTTGCGCCTGCCGGAGGGCAGCCTTGGCGGACTCCACCTGTGCCCGGGCCTGCTCCAGCTGGGGTTGGCGCAGGACCAGGGCCTTATTGGTGCCTTCCAGTTCCTCGCCCAGAAGTTCGAATTCCTGTTCCGCCACATTCTGGCGGCCCTGTTCGATGTCCAGATCCGCACGGGCCTGGCGCAGCTCGCTGCGCCGCTGCTGGAGGGTGGCCTCATAGTCGGCGGGATCAATCCGCACCAGCATGTCGCCTTCATCGACCATGCCTCCGGGGGTGAACGCCGAGGCGCGCTCGACAATCTGGCCGCTGACCCGGGGCCTGAGTGTGAGTTCCCGGGCGGCGCGGACCTGGCCCATGGCGGTGATGGTCGGGTGGTAGTCGCCCTTTTCGGCCGTGGTGACGTCCACCAGCATCGCGGTTTCCCGTGCAGTGTCCGGCCCACGTGTGGCAGTGGGCTCAGTGCGGAATACCAGCCATACCAGGGCGGCCCCCAGTACCAGTATCGCCAGGGAGATGAACGCGGTCTTGATGCGGCCGGCGCGGCCGGTTTCCGGGCGTGCTGCGCTGTCGTTGATCGGTTCGTTCATCCTGTTTCTCTCGCAGAGTCTTCTCGGAGGTCAAGGCCGCCGGCCAGCGCCCGGTAGAGGGCGATGCGGTATTCCAGCAGCTGGCGCCGGGCGCTGATCAGGCTGCGCTCCAGGTCCTGGCGGTCGGTCAGGGCGGTCAGTACATCAATGTAGCCGACCTGCCCGTTGAAATACTGTTGCCGGAGTTGCCCGTAAGTGGTCTCGGCAAGCTCCAGCTGGCGCTTGATGCGCTCTATCGCCTGGCGTTGCTTGCGTTCCTGGACCAGCGCGTTTTCCACCTCCTGGAAGGCGGTAAGGACGGTCTGCCCGTAATCGTACAGACGCTGGCGGCGTACCGCCCGGGACTGGCGCACCTGGGCATCGCGCTGGCCGGCATCAATCAGTGGTGCAACCAGGTTGGCGGCCAGGGTTGTGGCCCAGTTGTCAAACAGATCCTGGACGCTGTTGTCCTGCGTTGAAGCGGAAGCCGAGAGCGTCAGGCGCGGGAACTGGTTGCTGATGGCGGCGGCCAGGTCCGAGTCGGCGGCCTGCAGCTGGTTGTAGGCCTGGCGCACGTCCGGGCGGCGCTGGACCAGTTCGGCCGGCACGCCGGTGTCCGGCAGGGGCGGCAGTTCAGAGGGCAGGCCGCGCCCTGCCGGCAGGTCCGTGTTCCGGGGTGCCCGGCCCAGAAGGACAGCCAGCTGGTTCTCCAGCACCCGGAGATCCGATTCCGTGCCCAGGCGCTGTTCCTCGGTGGATTCCAGCAGCTGGCGCTGGCGCAGCACATCCGCGCTGCCGGCCTGCCCACTGGCGAACTGGGTCTCCAGCAGTTTCATCACGCTGCGGTTGGTCTCGATCTGGGACTCGGCCAGATCAAGCTGGGCCCGCTGGGCGCGCAGCTGGTACCAGGTGCGGGTGACCTCGGCGGCAAGCGAGAGTGCCGCCGTCTGATAGTCGGCCTGGGTGGCCCGGGCGCGGAACTGCTCTGCTTCGACCTGTGAATTGATCCGGCCCCAGAGGTCCACTTCGTATTCGGAACCCAGCCCCAGTCGCAGGCTCTCTTCTGAATCGCTGCTGTCGCTGTTGCTGATCTCTCCGTCAGCGGTGGCGTTCAGGTCCGGGTAGAGATCCGCGGACTGCTGGTTGACAGCGGCACGGGCTTCGCGCAGGCGCTGCCAGGCGCTGAGCACGTCCAGATTGGCATCCAGCCCGTCCGCCACCAGCTGATTGAGGCTGTCATCCTCAAAACTCCGCCACCAGCGCTCAGGCGCCGGTTCATCGCCGGAGACCGAGAAGGTCTCGGGGACGGTAACCGGTGGTTCCGCCACGTCTTGCGGCTGGGAGGCGCAACTGGCCATGAGACCAGCCAGCAGCAGTACCATCAGGCGTTCAGGCATGGATCCCAACATTGGTTTCAGGGGCGATTCGACCCGGGCAAGCCTATCAGCCTGCCGGGGGGATGGCTATTCCCGCTCTGGCTATCGGTACTATTTGAATTCCTTACTGATCACGTCCCTGTAGTTCCGGATCCGCTGAACGTAGTGTACGGGCTCGTAACCCCGGGCGTAGCCGTAGCGGGTGCTGGGGTAGTAGCGCTTATCCGCCTTAAGGGGCAGCACCTGGCGCATCTGCTCCCAGGAGTCGGGATTCCGGTCCAGGTCCCGTGCCAGCTGGCGGGCGTCCAGCAGGTGACCGCGCCCGATGTTGTAACTGGCCAGGGCCAGGAAGGTGCGGTCGGGTTCCGGGATGGTCTCGGGCAGGCGGGCGTGACGATCCGCCAGGTAGCGGGCGCCGCCATCAATGGCCTGGACCGGATCAAGCCGATTCTCAACCCCCAGTGAACCGGCCGTACGCCGCGTCAGCATCATGATGCCCCGCACCCCGGTGGGCGAGACCGCGTCCGGATCCCAGTGGGATTCCTGGTAGGCGAGGGCGGCCAGCAGTTCGGCGGGCATGCCGGTCTTCTCCTCGGCCTTGATGAACTCATCCTTGAATTCCGGCAGCCGTTCCTCGATGCGGCGGGTCAGGGCCCGGAGGTCCACAAAGTCGAATTCACCGATGTAGGAATAGTACTTGTTCTCCATGGCGGTGATGGCTTCATCGCCAGCGCGGCTGTTCATCCACTCGCGCGCGCTGCCGGCCAGCTCATCAGCGCCCGCAGGCAGGTACCAGCCCAGGTTCTGTCCCTGGGTCAGGTTCATGGCAACTTCCAGGTGAGGCCAGTGCCTGCGGGTGAGCTGGACGATGTTGGAGTCCGCGACAGTGCAGTCAAACTGCTGTTCGGCGACCTGTGACAGCAGTACCTCCGTGGTTCGATCACTGGTGCTGAAGGTGATGCCCTCATGTTCCGCGGCCAGTTCATTGAGGGTTTCCACATAGCTGGAGCTGGCCGTCACCCGGATTTCAAACCCGGCGATGTCCTCGGGAAGCCGTGGCAGTGGGCGGCCCTCCCGGTGGCACACCAGCTGTTCAGTGACTTCGCTGTGCGCGGGCCCCTGCGTAAAGCGCTCATTCCGGGAGGGGCGATGGGTCAGCCCGGATGCGGCCAGGTGAGCGGTGCCTTTCTCCAGCGCCTCAATCACGGCGGCAGTGGATTCGTGCATGGTCCACTCCACGTCCCAGTCCTGTGCCTCAGCGAATTCATGGACCAGATCGTATTCCGGGCCAGAGGGCTGCTCGTGGCGGTTCAGGTAATAGGTGGTGGCACCGTTACGGGTCGCCACCCTGAGAACGCCGTCCTCCTCCACGGACTCCATCGAAACGGGTTCGTGGGGGCTGTCGCCGCAGGCTGCAAGCAGTGCGGCTGCAACCGGCAGCATCAGGGCGGAAAGGAAACGCATCCGGAACTCCTTGATCATGGAATCGACGTTATTGTAGCTCATCGCTGAGTACGACCAGCTCCCGGTTCCGGATTGCAACAGGGGGTGTCTGGCGCCTGCGGGGGCGCTAGTATGGGTTGACCCCGCAAGGAGTAATCGCGGGTTGGTCTAGGCAAGTCGGTGGCATCATGCTGGAGTACCTGGATTACGAGGAGGGCAGGGCACTGCGCCTGACCCCCAACCGATCCCTGAGTTGGCAGGGGAACATCATCTTCTTTGGGTTGATCGCCGTGGTCACCCTGATGGTGGCTGTTGGCTGGTCCCTGGCGGGCGCCTGGATGATCCTGCCGTTCGCGGGCCTGGAGTTGGCGGTGGTGGCCTATGGGCTGTACTACACCTCGCGCCAGTGTTATCGACAGGAGGTCCTGGTACTGACGCCGGACACTGTGAGGCTCGAAAAGGGGATCAACCAGAAGGATTCCGAATGGACCATGCCTCGGCACTGGGTCCGGGTGATCATGGAGATGCCCCGTCATGGTTTTGCGGTGCCCAGGCTGATGCTGGCCTATCACGACACGCGCGTGCCTCTTGCCCGTTTTCTCAACCCCGAGGATCTGGAGGCGTTCATTGACTTTCTGGAAAACGCTGGTATCCGGGTTGAGCGGCATCATCCAGCCGGGGTCTGGTGGTTTTGACATAAAAAAGGCCGCCCCTTTCGGAGCGGCCGTGGCAGCAGCCTGAATCTTTCAGGTGCGCCGGCGACGCATGCCCAGGCCGAGCAGGCCAGCGCCAAGCAGTGCCAGTGTGCCCGGTTCGGGGACCGTAGCGTAGGCGTGGTTGTCGCTTTCGAACGCGTACTGCGTGCTGCTGAAACTGACGGTGTCGAAGAACTCGGAGCCGAAGTGGAAGTTCACATAACGGTTGTCGTCGAACGATTCCTGGTCACCGCCTGATGGCGGCAGAACGTCGTTACCGCTATAACTGCTCCCCACCTGTGAACCATCGAGGAAGAAGCTGATGGTGTTGTAATCGTCAATGGAGCCCCAGTACAGGCCAAAATAGTTGGCGGTTGTCCCCAGTGCCAGAGCTGCCGAGCCATTGCTCTGTTCATAGGGCACGGTCAGGTACTGGTTGTCCTCGGGGAAATCGTGGGGCTGGGCGTGCTGTCCGCCGGCGGTTCCCTGAACAACGTTATAGTCGCCGGAGCAGGTCGCGGAGCCGCAGTCACCGCTCTCAAAGTCGATTTCGGTAGCGCCGTTGACCTGGGTGTGATAGACACCGGCAGCTTCAATTGAAATGGAAGCACCCGAGGCCGCGGTTGCCGCGCCTGCCGCCAGGATGCCCAATGCGATGGCTGATTGTTTGATGGTCATTTCTTCGATTCCCTTGCCAGTAGTGAGATGGGGTCGGTCCGTCGGTGAGACCACTTAAGCTTCAGCAAATGGTGTTCCAGTGCGTTAAAAAATCTTCAGATTTATCGCTTTGCGACAGACTCGCGGGGAGAGTGGGACTGGCGGGCAGTGGAAAGTGTAAAACTGTTCGACGCCGTTTGGCCCCGGTACGCGAAAACATGGCACACTCGGTCTGCTGCGAGGCCGGTGGGCTGTCACCGCTTAATTTGAGTCATAGGTCATTCACAGGAGTGGGCTGGTATGGACGTGGTCCGTCTTATTCTTTCCATACTGCTGCCGCCGCTGGGGGTCTTCTTCCAGGTCGGACTTGGGCTGCAGTTCTGGATCAACATCGTGTTGACGCTATTCGGTTATCTACCGGGCGTTATCCACGCGGTCTATATCATCGCGCGTCGTTAGCTTACGGGGCTGGGATCGTGCATCACCGAATTGAACAAAAAAGGATCTGACCCATGACACTACTTCTGCTCGGCTTGGTGCTCTTTCTGGGCATTCACTCGCTGTCGATTGTGGCCCCGGCTCAACGTGACGCTATGGCGCGGAGTATGGGGGAATGGCCCTTCAAGGGCATTTACTCGGTCATAGCGATCATCGGCCTTGTGCTCATCGTCAAGGGATACGGTATCGCCCGCATGGACCCGGTGGTGCTCTATACAACGCCGGCCTGGACATCCCACATCACCATGCTTTTGATGCTGGTTGCGTTCCCGATGTTCATCGCGACCTACCTTCCGGGGAAGATCAGCAGCACGCTGAAACACCCCATGCTGGTGGCGGTTAAAGCGTGGGCACTCGGGCACCTTCTGGCCAACGGCATGCTTGCGGACGTGCTTCTGTTCGGTGGTTTTCTGGCGTGGGCTGTAGCCGACCGCATATCGCTGAAGCGCCGCACACCAAGGGCCATTCCGCGCTTGCCGGCATCGCGCTTCAACGACGCGATAGCGGTCGTGCTGGGGCTTGCAATCTATGTGGTCTTCACAATCTGGCTGCACCCGGCCTGGATTGGCGTTTCCGTCATCGGCTGATGCGCGAGCGATGCAGGTGGTCCCTGCATCGCTCACATCAGCTTGATGCAGGTTCGAACTGCTTCCTCAGCCAGGCGTTGATGTCATCGGATTCATACAGCCACTGCTGTTCGCCGTTGTCGTGCTCAATCAACAGACAGGGCACTTTGACCCGCCCGCCGCCGGCTTCGAGGGCAGCCCTGTGATCCGGGTCGTTCTGGGCATCGCGGGTTTCAATGGCAAGCCCCAGGCGTGACATTTCCTTGCGGACCTTGATGCAGAACGGGCAGGCCTTGAACTGGTAGAGCGCCAGCTTGCTTGCGGCCTGTTTAACGCGTGCCTGATCTTCAGAGCTTCGGGATACGGCTCTGGGGCTGGTCAACTTTTCGTTGATCAGGACGATGGGGGTAAGGATCAGGCGCAGTGATCGGAAGAAATAACGGATAATGACGCGCATAAAAGCCTTGTTCCTTGAGAAATGATGGCCTCTGAAATGGTGTACCAGCGTAGCATTTCTGAGACCCTGCGTAAGAGTCGGGTCTGGTAGACTCTGGCCTGCTATCAGCATTGTTGGGAGAGTTAGCGTTGCGTCGTGCTGCTCAGGTGCCGGTTTGGCTGAGTATTCTGTTGTTTGCCGGAGGGTCATCCCTTGTCGGGGCGGATGAAATCCGGGTCGCTGTCGCCAGTAATGTTGTTGGAGCAGCCAGAGTTCTGGTTGATCGGTTCGAAGCAGCTACTGAGCACAGCGTGGTCCTCGCCTCCGGCTCAACCGGAAAGCACTACGCCCAGATTCTGCACGGCGCTCCTTTCCAGGTCTTCCTTGCCGCGGATGAGCGCCGGCCCCGGCTTCTGGCTGAGTCCGGCAGGGCCGTTGAGGGAAGCCGGGTGAGCTATGCCCGTGGCCGGCTCGTCCTCTGGAGCCCCGGCGAATCGCTCGTGGATGCGGAAGGCGGGGTCCTGGCTACCGGGGATTTCGCCTATCTGGCGCTGGCCAACCCGCGTCTGGCGCCCTACGGCAGGGCGGCAAAGCAGGTGCTGGAGAACCGGGGGCTCTGGGAGGCCCTGGAAGGTCGGCGGGTGATGGGCGAGAACATCGCCCAGACGTTCCAGTTCGTGCGCACGGGCAATGCAGCGCTGGGATTTGTGGCGCTGTCCCAGCTTGAGGCGCCGGAGCGCAGCATGGGTGGCTCACGCTGGCTGGTTCCGGAGACCCTGCATGAGCCCATTGAGCAGCAGGCGGTGCTGTTGGCGGATGAACCGGCGCCCAGGGCCTTCCTCGAGTTCGTGACAGGGGAACAGGGGCAGGCGATTCTCCGTGACCATGGCTATGAGGTGCCCTGATGCCGGGCTCCGATGATCTCACGGCACTGTGGATTACGCTGCAGCTGGCGGCTGTGAGCACCCTGATTCTGCTGGTGGTGGGCACGCCTCTGGCCTGGTGGTTGGCGCGCACACAATGGCGCTTCCGCTTCGTGGTCGAGGCGATGGTGGCGCTGCCGCTGGTCCTGCCGCCCACGGTTCTGGGGTTCTATCTTCTGATCGCGCTCGGACCGTCGGGGCCCATTGGCGGTTTGATGCAAGCCCTGGGCGGCCAGCCGCTGGCGTTCACCTTTACCGGGCTGGTGATCGGCTCAGTGATCTACTCGCTGCCGTTCGTGGTTCAACCCCTGCAGAACGCGTTTTCCGCCGTAGGCCGCAGGCCGATGGAGGTGGCCGCTACGCTGCGTGCCTCGCCAATGGACCGGTTCTTCACCGTGGCAGTGCCCCTGGCCGCGCCGGGGTTCCTGACGGCGGCTGTGCTCGGTTTTGCCCACACCCTGGGCGAGTTCGGTGTAGTGCTGATGATCGGCGGCAACATTCCGGGCAGCACCCAGGTGGTGTCCATTGCGGTCTATGACCATGTGGAGGCGCTGGATTACACCAGCGCGCATTGGCTCTCCGGTGGTCTGTTGGCGATGTCCATGCTGATGCTGATGGCGGTCTATGCGCTCAACCGGCGTTTCCTGGTGGTGCGGCTATGAGTATTGAGCTGGCGTTCCGGCTCGACCGGGGGGACTTCAGCCTGGACCTGTCACTGGCGCTGCCGGGGGCAGGGGTGAGCGCGGTTTTCGGGCCCTCGGGCTGCGGCAAGACAACCCTTCTGCGGATCATGGCGGGGCTGGAGCGCTCGGCCGTGGGCCACCTCCGGGTAGGGGGCCGGACGTGGCAGGACGTCAACCAGTTCGTGCCGCCCCATCGGCGCGCCGTGGGCTATGTGTTCCAGGAGCCCAGCCTGTTTCCCCACCGCAGTGTGGAAGGCAACCTGCGTTATGGGCTGCGCCGGAGCCAGGGCACCGGGGATAACTCACGCCTGGAGCAGTCCATTGAGCTGCTGGGAATCCGCCATCTCCTCGCACGCAGGCCGCATCAGCTCTCCGGCGGAGAACAGCAGCGCGTGGCCATCGCACGGGCCCTGGCCATGGAACCTGCCCTGTTGCTTCTCGATGAGCCCCTTGCCGGTCTGGATGAGGCGCGGCGCCATGAAATCCTGCCATACCTTGAGCGGCTGCACCGGGAGCTGGTCCTGCCGATGATCTATGTAAGCCACTCCAGGGAGGAGGTGGCCCGGCTGGCGGACCACCTGGTGGTTATGGATAACGGCAGGGTACAGGCGGAAGGTTCCCTCACTGACGTGTTCGCACGCCTGGACCTCGCTATCGCGGGGCAGCCGGGGGCGGAGACGGTTATCGAGGGCGTGGTGGACGATTACGACCCACGCGACGGCGTGGTGCGGGTGAACTCGGACGCAGGACCGCTCCATGCGGTACTGGGGCAGCTGGAAACCGGGCAGCCCGTGCGGCTCCAGGTCCAGGCCCGTGACGTGAGCGTGGCCCTGACGGCACCGCAGGACAGCAGTATCCTGAACGTGATGCCGGCCCGCATTGAGGACCTGGCGGAGCAGGGGGCCGGGCACGTGATGCTGCGGTTGCGGGTGGGGGATGCGGTACTGCTGGCGCGGGTGAGCCGCCGCTCTGCCCGCGAACTGTCTCTGGAGCCGGGTCTGGAGGTCCACGCCCAGGTCAAGAGCGTGGCGCTGCTGGGGTAAGCCCATGAACGCATCGCGCAGCCTCTATCAAACGCTTCCCGCCCCGGGCCTTCTGGCGGACCTGGTGCTGTTGCTGCATGGCCTGATCGTGGCCTTCGTGGTTGTCGGTCTGGTGCTGTTCATTATCGGTGGCATGCGTGGCTGGTTCTGGGTCCGCAATCCCTGGGTCCGCTGGGTGCACCTGGTGACGATCGGTTTCGTGGTGATCCAGACCTGGCTGGGGCGACTGTGTCCGCTGACTGTCTGGGAGCACGAGCTGCGCCTTGCGGCCGGTCAGCCCGTGCACGATCAGGGGTTCATCGAATACTGGGTGAGTGCTCTCATCTTCCATGACCTGCCGGGCTGGGTGTTCCTGTTCGGGTACACGGTTTTCGGGGCCCTGGTGGCCGCCACCTGGTGGTGGCTGCCGCCGCGTCAGCGCTCATCCTCGCCGAAGGACTCGGTGCGGTAGCGCTTGATGGTCAGTGAAGGGGACCAGTAATCCGATGGCAGGCCCGCCTTGCGCTTGAGCTGGCGGACAAAGTCCACGGGCTCCGGCAGCGATTCCCAGACTGCGGGGAGAAAGGTTCCCCGGTGGACGCCGTCCTCAAGAATGAGCCCATCCTCGCCGGGTTGGAGAGCCGCGAGCAGTTCCGCTTCCGAGGCCACAGGCAGCGGTTCGGGCCGGGACAGGATCGAGAGTTCCAGGTGCACCTTCTCCAGTTCATGGGCCGCCAATGGCTGGAAGCGCGGGTCGCGGAAGGCGGCGGCATGGGCATGCTCCGCCACATCCGTCACCAGTGGCTGGCGGGCCTCAAGGGTGCCGATACAGCCGCGCAGGCTGTCATCCGGGCGCTTGAGTGTGACAAAGCTGGCGCCGTTACGCTGCAGAACCTCAGGCCACTGCGCCGGCTCAACGGTCAGGGCACGACCGGTCTCAAAACCCTCCCGGATGCTGTCCCGGGCGAGGGTCAGCAGCATCCCGCGGTGCTCGTGTGTTATCGGGGTGTCAGTGGAATACATAGGCGCCATACCCTACAACGCTGTCCCTGGGAGCTCCGGCATCCCCCGAGTTGCGCAGATCCAGGATGCGGCCTTCCAGGCCCTTCTGGCGGGCCAGCCACAGAAGCCCGTTGATGGGGTGGCGGCCACAGGCATCGCCATCCCGGACCTTCTCCCACGCCAGGTTCTCAATAGCCTCGGACGTGGCCCTGTCCCGGCGTACCGCGCTGTCGTAATCCATGAAGTGGCTCAGATCCGAGCTGATGGCGATCAGTGTCTCGGGCCCACCCCAGAGTGAATCCAGCAGTGTTCCGACTTCCTCCGGCGTAGCGTCGCCCACGACCAGCGGGACAACACTGAAGTCATCCATCAGCGCCTGAAGGAAGGGGAGGTGTACTTCAAGACCGTGTTCGCGCTCATGGGCGTCTTCCCGATAGACCACGTCGGAGCGCTGGGCCACCAGGTCCGCCTGAGTGGCCTGGTCAACGCGCACATTCCCCATGGGCGTGGCGAAATAGTCCGCGCTGCTGGCGGCGATCCCCCGGAAGGGAATGCGGTGACTTGGCCCCAGCAGGATGACGCGCTCAATGCGATCCGCCATGGCGCGGACGGTTGCATAAGCCTCCCCGGCGACCGCACCCGAGAACGGGTAACCCGCATGGGGCGCGATCAGCGCTTTGGGCGGCGCTACGTTATCGGTGCCCGCCTTTTCGAGGAAACCGGCAACCTGCTGCTGCAGTACGCCGCGCTCGGCGGGGTAGAAGAGCCCTGAAACCGCCGGTGGCCGAACTGTCTGTTCCATGGTGCACCTCCCTTGGGGCTGGCTTCTTTTGCACTTATATGGGGGCGATCGACGCCATCAACAAGGCTGGGCAAGAGCCCGGGTCGCGCCCTATACTCGGAGTATAACGCCAGCACCGGGAGGTGAGACCATGGGCGTCACAATCTCCAGCGACCGTTTCCCAACCGTCTACTGGCATGAGCTGGAAGACGGTCGGATCCAGTGCGACCTGTGTCCTAGGGCCTGTAAGCTGAAAGAGGGTCAGCAGGGCCTGTGCTTTGTGCGTGCCCGGCATGACGACCAGATCGTGTTGACCACCTACGGGCGCTCCAGCGGGTTCTGCGTGGACCCGATTGAGAAGAAACCCCTGAACCATTACCTGCCCGGCACCTCGGTCCTGTCGTTTGGTACTGCCGGCTGCAACCTGTTCTGCAAGTTCTGCCAGAACTGGGATATGAGCAAGTCCCGGGAGATGGATACGCTGGCGGACCAGGCGGAGCCGGAGACCATCGCGCGCGCCGCCGAGGATCTGGGCTGCCACAGCATCGCCTTCACCTACAACGATCCGGTGATCTTCCACGAATACGCCATCGATGTGGCGCAGGCGTGCCACGAACGCGGCATCAAGGCGGTAGCGGTGACCGCCGGCTACATCTGCGAGGAGCCAAGGAAGGAGTTCTTCCGCTATATGGACGCGGTCAACTTCGACCTCAAGGCGTTCACTGAGCGCTTCTACCGCAAGATTACCGGCAGCGAGCTGCAGCCGGTGCTGGATACGATCGAGTACGTTCACAACGAGACGGATGTGTGGTTCGAACTGACGACGCTGCTGATCCCGGGCGAGAACGATTCCAGCGAGGAGATTGAGCGCATGAGCCAGTGGGTGGTGGAGCATCTGGGGCCGGATATTCCCATGCATTTCACCGCCTTCCATCCGGATTTCAAGATGATGGAGCATCCGCGTACGCCGGCGGAGACGCTGACCAATGCGCGTGAAGTAGCCATGAAGAACGGCATCCGGTACGCCTACACGGGGAACGTGCACGATGAGGCCGGAGGCAGCACCTACTGCCATCACTGTGGCCAGAAGCTGATCGGGCGGGATTGGTTTGTGCTCAGTGACTGGAACCTGACCCACGATGGGCATTGCACCAGCTGTGGGACTCGGTGTGCCGGGGTGTTTGATGGGGATCCCGGGCGTTGGGGCGCCCGGCGTGTGCCTGTGCGGCTGGCGGAGTGGCGTTAGCGGTTGTCCCAAGACTGAGGTGCTTCTGCAGGAGGGGAGGCGGGTAACGCTCTCCGGGAATCGCCACAAGTACATCCATGTAGGCTGCGCGGTGGCCATCCATGGCCACCGAGCTTCCCTCCGAGCGTTCCCCGCCTCCCCTCATCAAACCCTGATGATGTCGCTAACACGCAATCACAGCGTTGCCTTTTCCTCCTCGCTCCTTGCTTCTCACTCAACCAACTCGTCGTGCATCCGGATCTCGTTCTTCAGGGTCTGGTGCACCGGGCAGCGGCCGGCGATCTGGAGCATGCGCTGGCGCTGCTCGTCGGTGAGGTCGCCTTCGATGGTAATGTGGCGGACCAGTTCATCCACCTTCCCGGACTTTGTCTCGCACTCCTCGCAGTCTTCCGCGTGGACCTTGCGGTGGGTGACCTCGCAGGTGACGCGCTCCACCGGGAGTTCCTTGTGGCGGGCGTACATGTTGATGGTCATGACGGTGCAGGCGCCCAGTGAGGAGGCCAGGAGGCCGTATGGGTCCGGGCCACGGTTGGTGCCGCCGTTGTTCTTGGGTTCGTCGGCAACCATCTCATGCGGGCCGGCCTGGACACGGCAGAGGAAGCCGTCCTCGGTGCGGCCGGTAACGCGGGCGCCCTCCGGGGCCGGGGTCGTTTCGGGTTCCAGGAAGCGGGCGGCCCAGGCGGAGACCACCTGGGCGGCGTACTGGGCGTCGGAGCGGCGCGAGAGCAGGTGGTCGGCGTCGTCCAGGCTGATGAAGCTCTTGGGGTGCAGGGCCGCAGTGTAGATCTGCTCGGCGTTGTCGATGCCCACCGTGCGGTCATGCGGCGCGTGCATGACCAGCAGGGCACGCCGGAGTTTGTGCAGGCGCTCGGTCAGGTCGTGGCTGCGGGCGTCGTCGATGAAGTCTTTGCGGATGCGGAAGGGGCGGCCGGCGAGATCAACCTCGGCGCTGCCGCTTTCCTCGATCCGCTCCAGGTCCGTGCCGAACTGCTTGAGAATGTGGTCCGGGCTCGCCGGGGCGCCTATGGTGGCGACGGCGCGCACGCTGTCCAACCGCTCGGCGACGGCGAGAGCCGCAGAGCCGCCCAGGGAGTGGCCAAGCAGCAGTTGGGGCGCGGCGTAATGTTCGGTGAGCCAGGCGGCGGCATCTTCCAGGTCATCAAGGTTGCTGGAGAAATTGGTATCCGCGAACTCGCCCTCGCTTTCACCCAGACCGGTGAAATCAAAGCGCAGCACAGCGAAGCCGGTGCCGGCCAGGGCCGAGGTGATGGTGCGGGCGGCGCGGACCTGGCTGCCGCAGGTGAAGCAGTGGGCGAAGATGGCCGTAGCCCGCCAGATCCCGCCGGGGGGCAGTTCAATCGTGCCCTTGAGGGTAAGGCCATTACGGGACTGGAATTCAATGGCGGGCATGGCGGATCTCCTTGCGGGTCAGCTTGGCTGCGGGATGTATTTGCGCCCGTACAAGGTTAACAGAAAGCCGAAGAAGAACATCAGCACGCCGTAGACCGCCGAGGGCACGGACATGGCCTCGGATTCCAGAAGGTTGAGGGTTACCAGCAGGCCGATGGTGCCGTTTTTAATGCCGAGTTCCACGGCCACTGCCATGGATTCCCGCTGGGTGAGGCCAGTCAGACGGCTGAGACCCAGTGCGATGCCGATGCCCGCAAGGTTCAGGGCGATGGCCGCGGGGCCCGCCTGACTGAGCAGTTCACCCAGCTGATCGCGCACGTTGTACACCAGCGCCACCACCAGCATGGCCAGTACAACACCGCCGAAGACGCTGACCGCGCTTTCCGCTTTCTGGGCCTTCTCCGGGAATCGGCTCTTGAGCATCATGCCGATGGCGATGGGCAGCAGCACGATCAACCCCAGCGTCATGATGGTGCGTTCCACGGGCAGCCGTATGGCTTCGTTTTCACCCATGTAGAGATCCAGCGCCAGGTTGGTGAAAAGCGGCAGCGACACGATGGTGATCAGGTTGGCCAGGACGGTCAGCACGATGGACAGCGCCACGTTCCCCCGCGCCATGAGCGCGAACAGGTTGGAGGTGGTGCCGCCCGGGCAGGCAGCGATGATCACCAGTCCCACGGCGATCATGGGCGACAGGTTGAAAATCGCGATGATCAGGAACGCCAGTGCTGGCATCACCAGGATCTGGGCAATGGTGCCGACGATGATCCCACGTGGGTACACCGCGACCTGGCGGAAGTCCCTGGGCGTCAGGGTCATGCCGATGCCGATCATGATAATGAACAGGGAAAGGGGCAGTCCGATGGAAATCAGCGGGCTGGCTTGCATGGGGTGCGTCCTTTTTGACTTTTGTTATTGTGAATCCGGGTTCAATAATGCCGGACCCATTGGGAAAAGCCAATCAGGGCGAACTGGAATCTGGAAACGGAATGTAGCAGCTGAAGGAAGGATGGAAACTGAGGGCGTCCATGCCCTCATGTTCCTGTGGGTCAGTCTTTTTTCTCTTCGCCTTCAGGCTTGTCGGAACCCTGGTGGCCAAGGGGAGAGGCCGTATCCAGCCGCGGGTGGTTGTCCATGAACTCACGGTGCGGATCGTCCAGCGCATCCAGCTTCTGCAGCGTGCCCTTGATGGCGTGAATGGCTGCCAGAACGTCCTGGGTATTCCCGGACTCGGAAATGGTGTGCATGTTCCGGATCGGGAAGCCGATGGAGGTGGCTGCGCAGTCCACGCTTGCCAGCACGCCGGCCATGCCGTCAGTGCCGGTGTCCGGGCCCACCACGTCGCGCTGGAAGGGGATTTCCTGCTCGCGTGCCGTGGTCTCAAAGAAGCGGTTGAGCTGTTCGCTGGCGATGGCGCCCACGGACATGGTGAAGCCCTTGCCCATCTCCTGCGGGTTCATGCGCCGGTCCCCGATGCCCGGAGCGGCCTTGTAGTCGTGGTTCACGTCCACGCCGACCAGCGCATCCGGCTTGAGTTCACCGGCCAGGACGCGGCTGCCGAAGCGCCCGATTTCCTCATAGGTGGCCATGGCGTAGAGCACCCGGATCTTCTCGGTGCCGCCGGCTTCCGCCATCAGGCGCGCCACTTCCGCAGTGGTGAAGCAGCCCAGGCCGTTGTCCAGGTAGGCGCCATAGAAGGTGTTGGGGCTGAAGCCCTTGCGGATGGGGCGGTCGAGCAGGATGGAGTCACCGGGGCGCACACCCAGGTTCTCGACCTGCTGCTTCTTGTTCTCGCCATGGATCTGCAGCTCCAGGTAGAGCTGTTCCTTCTTGATGCCCTTGTCGCCACTGCGCACATTCGGGTCCGCGAAGTGGATGGCGCCGAGGGCTTCCACTGTGCCGCCCTCGATCACGCGATAACTGCCCGGGTTCTCGGGGTCCTCGCTGAACAGCTTCACCTCGTGGCCGATCAGCGTGGTGGGCAGGAAGGAGTCGCTGTTGATCCAGATCTTGCCATCATCGCCGATGCTGCGCACCTGCATGCGGATCTTGTCCGCATGGCCGATGATCATGACCTTGAACATGTCCTCCCGCCCCGGGTGGGTGTCCAGCACAATGCCCGCATGGCCTTTGAACTGGTGGATGTGCCAGTCCTTGGGCGATACACGCTCAAGGTAGGGCTTGAGCACACCATAGGTCATGGCCGCCTCGATGCCGATCGGACTGGGCGCGGCCAGGATGTCGCGCATCAGCTCGAACTGGTCATCGGGCATGGGAGTATTCCAGGGCTGGGTCGATTCGGTCATCGCGTTGTCTCTGCCTTCTTTTTCAGGGGTTTCCGGTTCTGGAGTGAGTCTACCAGCCTGAAAGGATACCCCCTAATCCCCGAGACTGGCCAACCGTAAATTAAGATGCGCAATGCAAATAATATGGTGGAAAATGATGGCTCGGTGTAGAGTAAAAGTGCCATTCCATGTTCAGTGAATTCTGATGATGAAACCGCCAGTGCTGGTCATTCTGGGCCTGTTTTTGCTGCCCCGCCTCGTTTTTCCGGAAGACCGGCCGGAGATAGTGATTGCCGCGGATCAGTGGTGCCCCATCAATTGCCTGCCGGATAGTGATCGCCCGGGGTTCATGATTGAGATTGCGGGTGAGATCTTCAATGAAGCGGGCTACCGGGTCGTCTATCGGCTTATGCCCTGGTCCCGGGCTATTGTTTCCGGGCGTGAAGGGACGATTAATGCCATTGTCGGCGCTTACCGGGGCGATGCGCCGGGGTTCGTGTTTCCGCGTAACGAGCAGGGGCGGATCGGGTCTGCGGCACTGTTTACCCGTGCCGGGAGTGACTGGGTCTACCAGGATCTGTCGTCACTGGAGCAGGTCCGGCTCGGGACGATCCTGGACTACGACTATGGCGAATCGCTCAACGGCTATATTGAGGCGCATTCCCAGAGTTACCGGGTCCAGGTGATGACTGGCAATGACCCCCTTGCCAAGAACATTGAGAAGCTTCTGAGGGGCCGCATTGATGTGGTTGTGGAGGCGAAGCCCGTGTTCCGGTATCTCAGCCGTGAAATGGGCGTGGAGGGCGAGGTTCGCCATGCGGGTGAGGCCGCGCCTTCCGAGGACGCCTACATCGCTTTTTCCCCAGGGGTTGAGTCATCGCCTGAGTACGCCCGGATCCTCTCCGAAGGCATGGAACGTCTGCGGGCCAGTGGGGAACTGGCTCGGATCCTGGCACGCTATAATCTTGACGACTGGAAAACCGGAGAGTGACCAGGGGCTTTTGGGGGGGCGGTGTGGAGTGGATTGAGAGCGGAGCTCTCTAGGGATAATCGAGATCGGTAAGAACACCGGCGTCCTCGACCGTCAGAAACCAGCATTGGGCTGGGTACTTCTGGATGAGCTCTCGGGCCCCCTGGTCGCCCGAGAGGCTGCACAGCTGTGACCAGTAGGCGCGTCCGAAGATGACCGGGTGGCCGGGCTGCCCCTGGTGGATCGGGCGGGTGATGCCGTCCTCCGTCGCCTGCTCACAAAGGGCGTTCAGGGTTTCGAGCTGGACCCAGGGCATGTCCCCGAGACAGATGGCTGCTGCTCCGGTCCCGGACAGTGACGGGTCGGCACTCAGGGCCCGGAAAGCATCGGCGATGCTGCTGCCCATGCCGTCGCCGGCATTGGGAGCCCTGATGGTGGGAACATCCGGTGGCAGGTTGAGGTTGGCCGGGACGTCAGTGGCGCCAATCACCACGCGTACATCCCGGAACCCCATGCGGAGGTTTTCAAGCGAAGCCGCCAGCAGCGTGCGTCCGTCCGGCAGGGCAGCCACACGCTTATCCGCATCGCCGAAGCGCCGTGAGGCGCCCGCCGCAAGGACGAGCGCGACCACGTCATTGCTCATCAGCCCGCAAGCTGATCATTAACGGGCAACTGGCGGATACGCTTGCCGGTGGCGGCGTAGATGGCGTTACAGACCGCCGGCGCCACCGGTGGCAGCCCCGGTTCACCCACACCGCCCATGGGCAGCTCCGGATCGTTATTGACCAGGTGTGTGCGGACCTGCTTAGGGGCATGTTCCATGCGGGGCACGTTGTACTGGTGGAAGTTGTTCTCCTGCACACGGCCCTCCCGGAAGGTTATCTCGCTGTGCAGGGCAATGCCGATGCCCATGACGCAGGCGCCTTCGAGCTGGGAGCGGATGCGCTCCGGGTTCACCTGGAAGCCGCAGTCGAAGGCGATGTCCGCGTTGTGGATGGTCACGCTGCCGTCATCGCCGACTTCCGCATCGATCACGATGGCCGTGTAGGACTGGAAGCTGTGGTGGAAAGCAAGCCCCAGGCCACGGCCCTTGGGCATGTCACGCCCCCAGTCCGCCTTTGCGGTCACCGTCTCGATGACATTGCGCATACGCCCGGTGTCAATCACGTAGACCGATGGATCCTCGCCGTAATTCCAGCTGTCGCCGAAATCGCGGGGATCGATCCTGCGTGCTGGACCCAGCAGTTCCAGCAGGTAGTCCCGGTGGTCCTTGCCGGCCGCCTCGGCCATCTCGGCGGCAAAGCTCTGGATGGCGAAGGCATGGGGCAGGTTGTAGACCGAACGGAACCATCCGATACGGGCGTGGGACTCGGCCTCCGGGTTCTCGAGCTGGATGGCGGGTACATCGAACGGCATGGTGTTGAAGCCCATCCCGAGCTCAAAGCCTCCCTTGTGCTCCGGGTCCTCCTGGAACAATGAGGTGATGGTCGGAGACAGCGTGCGGTGACGCCAGCCTTTGGCCTTGCCGTCCGCGTCCAGGGCACCTTCCAGCCGGTCCACGGACAGGGCATGGAAATAGGCGTGATGAACGTCGTCTTCGCGGCTCCACTGAACCTTGACCGGGCGCCCGCCGGTTTCCTTTGCCAGAAGACCGGCTTCCAGAACATAGTCGGGCTTGGACTTGCGGCCGAAACCGCCACCCAGGAGCGTCACATTCAGCGTGACGTCCTCCTTGTCCAGGCCCAGCACGCCGGCCAGCCCCTCGCGGCCGGCGCGGGGGTTCTGGATTGGTGCCCAGGCTTGGGCCTTGCCGTCCCGGAGCCGCACTACCGCGACCGGGGGCTCCATGGGCGTCTGAGCCATGTGGGGCATGTAGTAGGTGGCTTCGATGGTCTGGTCGGCACCGTCGAGAGTCTTCTGGATGTCGCCACTGCTGCGGATGACCTTGCCAGGGGACTGGGCGGCCTTTTCCAGAGCCTGGCGGTAGTCATCCGTGTTATAGCGCGCGTTGTCGCCCGCTGCCTCCATGTCCCATTCGATCTTCAGCGCATCCCGCCCCTGCATGGCGGACCAGGTGTTGCTGGCGATCACCGCCACACCACCCATTGGCTTGAAGCCGGCGGGCTCGCTGTTGGTGTCCAGGGTAACAACCTTCTCTACACCTGTGACTTTCAGCGCCTCGCTGTCATCGACACTGGCAACTTTGGCACCGAGTACCGGCGGCCGGGCGATCACGGCATGGACCATGTCGTCGAACTGGATATCCGCGCCAAAGGTAGCGCTGCCCTCGACGATCTCCTCGCCGTCGATGGCCATGGGGCGTTCAATGTTGCCGCTACCCCGCTGCCGGACCGGATCGGCCTCCTGACCGATGTAGCGGTGGGCCTCGATGGGCTTGAGCTCGATGGCACTGCGCTCCGGTACCGCCAGTTCCCGGGCGGCTTCCGCGAGCTCCCCAAAGCCAAGGGTGCGACCGGAGGCTTTGTGGGCCACTTCATGGATGCCCGCCTCGCATTCAGAGGCCGGAACACCCCATTCATTCGCTGCGGCCTGTTCCAGCATCATGCGGGCGGAGGCGGCCGCGCGGCGCATGGGGTCGTACCAGTGGCGCATGCTGCGGGAACCGTCGGTGTTCTGGTTGCCGTAGCGGTCCTGGTCGGCCCGGGCCTGCTGAACAGCAACCCGGTCCCAGTCGGCACCCAGTTCGTCGGCGGCCACCATCACCAGACTGGTACGGATACCCTGGCCCATTTCGGAGCGGTGGTTGATGATGGTGACTGACCCATCGGGGTCGATCTGGATGAAGACGTTGGGATCATCCACCCAGCCACCGGGCATGCCGGCAGCGCCGTATTGCTTCTCCTCGTCGCTGGCCAGGGCTATGTCCCAGCGGGCCGCCAGTACCAGTGCGGAGGCTCCTGCCATACCGCCAAGAAAGCGCCGGCGGCTGACGTTCGCGATCATCAGTGAGTCGTTTGATTCCGTCATGATCAGGAGTCCTCCTGCATCGCGTCGGCGGCGTAGTGGATGGCGTGCCGGATGCGGTTGTAGGTGCCGCAACGGCAGATGTTGCCGGTCATCGCGTCTTCGATCTCGGCGTCGGAGGGGGTCGCGTTCTGCTTGAGCAGCGCGGTGGCGCTCATGATCTGGCCCGCCTGGCAATAGCCGCACTGGGCCACGCCCAGGTCAAGCCAGGCATTCTGTACCTGCTGGCCCACCGGGTCTTCCTTCATGGCCTCGATGGTGGTGATCTTGCCGCCGGCGGCATTGCCCACCGTTGTGGTGCAGGAGCGGATGGGCTCGCCATCAAGGTGGACAGTGCAGGCCCCGCAGAGGGCCATGCCGCAGCCGAACTTGGTGCCCGTGAGCTGGACGATGTCGCGGATGGCCCAGAGCAGTGGCATGTCGTCCGGGACATCCAGCTCGTGGGTGGTTCCGTTGATGGTCAAGGTGGTCATGGCATTGTCTCCGCCGGTCGAATGGGTGTCTTTACGGCGTGAAAGGGCTTCCGGATTGTCGCATCAGTATAGTCATGAAAACCAGCCAGAGCCCAGAAGCAGCTGTATCAGGGTGGCATTGGCGATATCGATCAGGAACGCCCCCAGCAGGGGAATGACCAGGTATGCCTTGGGGCTGGCGCCAAAGCGTGAGGTGAGGGTGTTGATATTGGCAATGCCAACCGGGGTGGCGCCCAGGCCCATGCCGATGAAGCCGCCGCTGATACAGGCGGCGTCGTAGTCCCTGCCCAGCAGCGGGTAGACCACGAAGACCGTCAGGAGGGTGATAACGATGGCCTGAATAACCAGTACAAGGCCGATCAGGCCGATGGCGTCCTGGAGCGAGAGCAGCGGCAGGCTGATCAGGCTCATGCCCAGAAACAGCTGGAGGCTGAGGTCGCTGGCGAGCTGGATAGGGGCCGGGTCGATGGGGCGGCGGAGCAGTGCCAGCCCGTTGGAAAGCGCAATCCCCAGCAGCATGGCGGTGAGGAAGGCCGGCACACGGATGCCCATTTCCCCGAGCCCTTCATACATCCAGGAGCCGAGCGCGAAGCACAGGGCAATCAGAAGCACAGCCTGCAGCAGGCTGTTCATGTCGATCAGGTAAGACGGCGCAGTGCCGGGTGCCAGGCTGGCGACGCGCGGTTCCGTTCCACCGGGTGCGAGTCCGTGGCGGCGGATGAGCCAGGCCCCGACTGGGGCGCCCACCAGACCACCCAGTATCAGCCCGAAGGTGGCGAAGGTCATCCCCAGCGTGCGCGCATCAGAAAGGCCGAAATGATCCTCGAAAAGCTGGCCCCAGGTGAGCGCTGTGCCATGGCCGCCGGCCAGTGAGATGCTCCCGCCCACGAGCCCGTAAAGCGGGCTCTGGCCGCTCAGCCAGGCCATGAGGGTGCCGGCCAGGTTCTGGAAAACCAGCAGGACAACGGCCAGGCCAAACAGGAGCGCGAGCGCGCGTCCCCCCTCGATCAACTGCCGGAGCTGCGCGGACAACCCGATGGTGGAGAAGAAAACGATCAACAGGAGGTCGCGCAGCTGGAGATCGAAACGGATGTCCAGCTGCGTCAGCACTTCGGTCAGGGCAACCAGGCCACTGACGGCGAGCCCGCCACTGACACCCGGCGGCACATTGTAGCGGTGCAGCACCCCGGTCCAGAGGTTGAGGCGAACACCAAGCCACAGGGCCACGATCGCCAGTGCCAGGGTGACGGGGGTGCTGAGAGTCAGGAGTGTGGGGTCGGTGGCTGTATCCATGGGATCCAAGAATACGCCAGTTGTGGGTAGGAGAAACAGTCCGACGTTCACAGTGACGGCCCGGTGCTGACGCGCGGGTCTGGCCTCGCGGGCGTGGATTGGCTAGGGTCTGGCGTCTTCATTCACGGACAGAAAAGGTATTTCCATGGCTGATCTGATACTGCATCACTACCCCATGTCCCCGTTTTCGGAAAAGATCCGAGCCATGCTCGGGTATGCCGGCCTCGGCTGGGAATCCGTAACGGTGCGCGAGATGCCGCCGCGCCCGAACCTGGAAACGCTTACCGGCGGTTATCGAAAGATTCCGGTGGCCCAGGACGGCGCGGACGTGTTCTGCGATACCCGCGCCATTGCCAGGGAGATCGCCGCCCGGGCCAACCGGCCGGAACTGGTGCTGGAGGACAGCAGCGAGGCGGTGCAGGCATTCGTCCGGGAAGCGGATCTGGAGATCTTTCTGGCCTGTGTCATCGGGGCGAGTGGGCCGGGGATGATGGTCAAGCTGGCGAAGAGTACATCCACGCTCAACGCGCTGCGTTTCCTGAAGGACCGGATATCAATCGGGCGCACCGCCAGGGTATCAGCCATGAAACCGAAGCAGGCCCGCGCGAAGATCCGCGAGCACCTGGACCGGATGGAAGGCATGCTGGATACGGCGTTCCTGTTCGGCGACACGCCCTGCATTGCGGATTTTTCCGCCTACCATGGCCTCTGGTACGTGCGCGATCTTGCTGAACATTCGGTGATGAAAGGGTATCCGAAGGTGAATGCCTGGATGGACAGGATCCAGGCGTTCGGCCACGGTACGGCACGTGAACTCAGCCAGAAAGGTGCCCTGGAGAAGGCCCGCGCGACCCAACCGCGGCCAATCGAGACGGAAGGGGACGACCCAATGCTGGGCAAACAGGTCGCCATCGCCCCGGATGACTACGCCCGGGATCCGGTAGAGGGCACCCTTGTGGCGTCCAGCGCGCATGAGAGCGTCCTCAGGCTGGAGAATGAGGGGACGGGTGTGCTGCACCTGCATTTCCCGAAGGAAGGCTTCCGGATAGAGTGTTGATATCATCGGTTGCACGATGATCGCGGATCATGAAGGGTAGGGCGAGCAACGGTCACCCATGAGAGGAGGAGCGACATGATCAAGGATAACCCTGAACGCTATGGGACGATCTCCCGGGTGCTTCACTGGCTGTTTGCCGTGCTGGTGCTCTGGCAGTTCATGAAGTTCTTTGACCGTATTGGGGAAGGGGAGCACTGGGTCGGTGAGACATTGGTCCCCTGGCACGTCTCGATCGGTACCCTGCTGCTGGTGCTGATTGTGGTGCGCGTTGTCTGGGCTCTGTCGCAGGCGTCCCATAGGCCCACGCACGAGCCCCCAATCAGGTACCTGGCACGGGGTGGGCATATCCTGCTCTATGCGGCACTGGTGATCATGCCCATTACGGGCATGCTGTACATGGTCGGTGAAGGGTATGGCGTTGAGGCTTTCGGCATCACCCTGATTGCCGAAGGTGAGGAAATCGCCTGGATGCATACCGTTGGCGGCCTTCACTCGATCACTGCCTGGGTGCTTCTGGGCCTGACGCTCGCCCACATTGCGATGGCTTTCTACCATCAGTTTGTGCGGCGTGACGGCACCCTCAGGCGCATGAGCTAGGCGCTACCGGCAGGTTCTGGAGCTCATAAAGAAAAACTATTGAAATGGTCAACAAATGCAACTCTATCAATAGAGCAAGAGCCCCAGTGAATGTCGTATAGTGTCTGCAACGATGACGTCGCTCCGGGCGCGGGCAAGCCCGGGGGCGGTCGTTGTGAGTGGACCTGCTTCATTCAACACTATAGTCACGATCGGAGAGATCTATGAGCGGAAACGAAAGCAGCGGTAAGTGCCCCGTTGTCCATGGTGGTAATACCCACGTGAATGACGATGTCATGGAGTGGTGGCCGAACAGCCTGAACCTGGACATCCTTCATCAGCACGACACCAAGACCAACCCGATGGGCGAGGACTTCGACTATCGCGAAGAAGTCCGCAAGCTCGATTTCGGTCAGGTCAAGCAGGACGTTATGGACCTGATGACCGACAGCCAGGACTGGTGGCCCGCAGACTGGGGTCACTATGGCGGCCTGATGATCCGCATGACCTGGCACGCTGCAGGCAGCTACCGTGTATTCGATGGTCGTGGCGGCGCAGGCACCGGTAACCAGCGTTTCGCGCCCATCAACAGCTGGCCCGACAATGGTAACCTGGATAAGGCACGCCGCCTGCTGTGGCCGATCAAGAAGAAGTACGGTAACCGCCTGAGCTGGGCCGACCTGATCACCCTGGCGGGCAACGTTGCCTACGAATCCATGGGCTTCAAGACCTTTGGTTTCTCCTTCGGCCGCGAAGACATCTGGCACCCTGAAAAGGAAACCTACTGGGGTAGCGAGAAGGAATGGCTCGCCACCAGTGACAATGAGAACAGCCGCTACGACGAAGACCGGAACCCGGACTCCCTCGAGAACCCGCTCGCGGCGGTGATGATGGGGCTGATCTACGTCAACCCGGAAGGCCCGGATGGCACGCCGGACCCGGCGCAGACGGCGCAGGACGTGCGCGTTACGTTCCAGCGAATGGCCATGAGCGATGAGGAAACCGTTGCCCTGACCATTGGCGGACACACTGTTGGTAAATGCCATGGCAATGGCGATCCGGATAACGTTGGTCCGGCACCCGAAGGCGCAGACGTAGAGGAACAGGGCCTCGGCTTCAACAACCATGTCACGCGGAGCGTTGGGCGCGACGCAGTGACCAGTGGCCTTGAAGGCGCCTGGACCACCAACCCGACCCAGTGGGACCATGGCTACCTCGAAATGCTCCTCGACCATGAGTGGCAGGTTGTCCAGAGCCCGGCAGGCGCTAACCAGTGGGAGCCGGTGGACATCAAGGAAGAGGACATGCCGGTGGACGTGGAGGATCCGTCGATCCGCCGCAAGCCGATGATGACCGACGCCGACATGGCATTGAAGGTGGATCCGGAGTTCCGCAAGGTTTGTGAGAAGTTCAGGGCGAATCCGAAACTGCTGGATGATGCTTTCGCCCGCGCCTGGTTCAAGCTGATCCACCGTGATCTGGGCCCGAAAGACCGTTACATCGGTCCGGAAGCTCCGACCGAGGACCTCATCTGGCAGGACCCGGTACCCGAGGGCAGCTGGAACTACAACGTTGAGGCGGTGAAGAAGCAGATCGCCGAAAGCGGCCTCAGCATCAGCGACATGGTAGCCACGGCCTGGGACAGTGCCCGTACCTTCCGCCAGTCCGACAAGCGCGGTGGTGCCAACGGTGCCCGTATCCGCCTGGCGCCGCAGAAGGATTGGGTCGCCAACGAGCCGGAGCGTCTGCAGCGTGTGCTCAAGGTACTTGAGCCGATCGCGAAGCAGAATGGCGCCAGCGTGGCGGACGTGATCGTTCTGGCCGGTAACGTGGGCATCGAAAAGGCCGCGAAAGCCGCTGGGCATGATATTGCCGTGCCGTTCCGGCCCGGTCGTGGCGATGCCACCGAGGAAATGACCGATGTGGATTCCTTCCAGTGGCTCGAGCCGCTGTCGGACGCCTATCGCAACTTCCTGAAGAAGGACTACAGTGTTCAGCCGGAAGACCTGATGCTCGACCGCACCCAGCTCATGGGGCTGACCGCGCCTGAGATGACGGTGCTGATCGGCGGCATGCGGGTCCTCGGTACCAACCACGGTGGCAGCAAGCACGGTGTGTTCACGGATCGTGAGGGTCAGCTGACCAACGATTTCTTCGTGAATCTCACCGACATGTCCTACAGCTGGGTACCGACCGGCGACAACCTGTATGAGATCCGCGACCGCAAGACGGACAAGGCGAAGTGGACCGCGACCCGGGTAGACCTGGTGTTCGGCTCCAACTCGATCCTGCGTTCGTACGCGGAGGTCTACGCTCAGGACGACAACGAAGAGAAGTTCGTACAGGACTTCGTGAAGGCCTGGAACAAGATGATGAACGCGGATCGCTTCGATCTGGAATGATCATCCCAGCCTGAGCTGAGACGTAAAAAAAGCCGGGTGTGGCGTGAGCCGCACCCGGCTTTTCTGTTTCAGGGCCCCCGGTCAGGGCGCTTCGGCGCCTACATCCTCCGGACCAAATCGCTTGTGGGTGCCATCGCAGTAGGGCGCGTTGCTGGTGTGCTTGCAGCAGCACAGCGCCGCATCACCACTTTCCTCAGGGGTGAACTTCTCGGGTGTAATGCCTGTGCCTTTGTGGGAACCATCGCAGAATGGCTGGCTTTCAGACCGGCCACAGGCGCAGAACATGTAGCTCTCGCCAGCCGTAAGGCTGACCTTCATCGGCTTGTTATCCGCAACAACGGGTTGGGTCATGGTAATCCTCTCTTCTTCTCTGGGTTTCAGGGCAGCTCCGTGCACCTTCTGTGTAACGCGTACGAACGCATGCCGTCCAGAGGTCATCACGGCGTCGTCTGCTGGTGGTAGAGAATGGTCAGAAGGAAGGGACGAGGAGGAGGGAGCAGGAACGGGAGCCGGCTGGGCCGGCTCCCGGGGGTCATCCAGGGATGCGGTGGAAACGCCGCTTACTGCTGGACTTCCCGGCTGGCTTCCAGAACGGATTCCACACGGCGATTCCTGGCACGGCCTTCAGCGGTGTCGTTGTCAGCAACCGGCTGCGATTCACCGTAGCCTTCAGCACTCACCCGCTCCGCGTCGATGCCCATTTCCTCCACGAGGATCTGCTTGACGGCTTCCGCGCGGCGCTGGGAAAGGGCCCGGTTGGACTCTGCGTTGCCAACACTGTCTGTGTGGCCTTCCAGTACCAGGGTACTTTCAGGGAACTCACGCATGGCTTCGGCCACGTCGCGGATCTCCGGAAGGGAACCCTCAGTGACGTTGGCGCTGGCGGTCTCAAAGCGCACATTGAGAGTCTCGCGCACGCTTTCCTCAAGGGTCTCGTGGCAGCCCTGATCATTGACCTTCGCGCCTTCCGGCGTGTCCGGGCACTGATCGTTGCGGTTGGTTACGCCGTCATTGTCGGAGTCGCGCTCAATGGCGCAGCCCGCGTCATTCACCGGGGTGCCGGCGGGTGTGTCAGGGCAGTCGTCACGGCTGTCGGGGACGCCGTCATTGTCCGAGTCCTGCGGCTTGGCGGGCTCCTGCTGCGGGGTCGGAGCCGGTTCGTCACCGCCGGTGCCAAAGGCGTAGTTCACACCCAGATAGACCTGCGTATCCTGGCGGCTGTTATCAAGGATGAAGTCGTGGCGCGCGCCCACATCGATGAAAACATTGCTTGCGACCGCACGCTGAACGCCCACACCGATGCCGGTCAGGGTTTCAGTGTCGTCGCTGCCATTGGCGGAAAACTCATGGTGCCCGACGGCAATCCCGGCATAGGGCTCGAACCCGGCCAGGTCAAAGCTGCCAAAATGGCGGCGGCCCTCGATCACTGCGGTGTCGAGATCTGTCTCACCGCTGCCCTGTTCCGCGTCCAGCTCGCCAGTCTCATACAGTGCCTGTACGGACCAGTCGGACTGGAAGCGGTAGCCGATCTGGAGACCGGGCAGCAGGGCACTGTCGAGATCCGCGCTGTCCTGGCGCTGGCCGTTGGTGTCATGGAAGAACTGGGTGCCATGGATGCCCAGGTAGGCGTATTCTTCTGGCAGCTCCGGGGTCGCTGCTACTGCTCCGGTAGCTGTCATCAGCATGAGGCCGGCAATGGCTTTTTTCATCGGTATCTGTGTCCTGTGGTTGAATGATGCCTTTGCAGTCTATCAACCGTTAAACGGATCACAAAATGTAACCGGCGCTACCAGATCCGGCTACCGCCCTCACCGCCGGAACTGATGGAAAGCAGCACCTGGTAATCATCCAGGGAACCGCCGCGATTGAGGCGGGATTCGTACCGGTCAGCGCTGAAGCTGAGGTTAACATCCAGGCCCGTACGGTTGTGGGTGGGGGCGAGCGCCTGCCACTGCAGTTCACCGCCCAGGTACTGCCGACGCCTGTCCCGGATCTGCAGGGAGTCCACCGGTTCACGGGTGCGGCTCAGCTTGAACGTGTTGCGGTACACGAGTTCGTCCGGGATCAGCCAGGCGTCCGCAGTGAGGCGGAACAGACTCTGTTGGCCCGTCATATCCAGACTCCCGTATTCCCGGTGCTCGAACTCACCGTAAGGCTGCAGGCTGAGCCAGCCCCAGGGGGAAAGGGTGAGACCCGCAAAGAGTTCGTTGCCATGGCTGGTGACCCTTTGCGGGCCATAGCTCTCCTTGAGCTGACGGTAGCTGTAGCCCAGGGAACCGTTGTCAAAGGGGGTCAGGTTGAGAAATACCCGCCGGGAGGAGCGGGCGCCTGTCATGGACAGGTTACCAGGCGTATGGAAAGCGTCGCCCACGTGCTTTGCCTCCGCACCGAACTCCCAGCCAAGGAACGGCAGGTGCGTTTCCGGACGGTACCGGAGGGCTACCGTGTGTGCGGTATCCGAGACCTTGCGGTCCGGGCGCTGGTCAAGAGCGGAGCGCCGGCTGATGGCCTGTTCCAGTGTCAGGCGCAGCCGGTTGTCGTCCCAGCCACTCTGAATACCGACCGAGTACCCCTGCTGGTACGCCGCCCGGGAACTCCGGGAGCCGGCCACATAGCCCGCCCAGAAGGTTGTATCGGAGCCGGCGATGGGCAGTGTCGCTTCCCAGACACCCCCGGTATACCAGGGAGTATCGCCGGAAAGCTGCATCTCACGGACGGTATCGGGTGCTTCGCCAGCGCTGACAGCAAAAACCGAAAGATTGCTGTTCAGCGGCTCCAGTTCGCTTGTGGCGGAGAGCCCCCAGTCCGTATCCCCGTCAAAGAGAAGTCCCTGTCTGGCCGCCTGGTGGTGACCAAACTGGATACTCAGGTTGTCCATGCGGCTTGAGAAAAGGAAACGATCAAGGTTCAGCTTTGTTCTGGATTCTGTCTGGGCGTGGCCCTTATCCGGCGCATCTGCCGGGTCCAGCGCCCCATCCATCGTCAAGCTGAAGTTCCATTGCTTGAGGCCGCCCAGCCCCAGATCGCCGTGCGAGGCATTGAGGTTCAGCTCTCTTGGCTCCCCGGCCCACGCAAACGCCGTGGCCACCATCAGGAGCGCGATCAGGGTTGTGGCTGTGGTTTTCCGTATCATTAACAGCGCGCAGCGACCGGGAAGTGGGCTGGCATTGAGCCAACAAAGTTAGAGAGAGTATAAACTATATCCCGGAGATCGTTGATTACGAAATACAATTCGCTACAGACGGTAAGATTGTGAAGGGAATGGATACTTAATCAGAGAAATAGTCCTGCATCCAGTCAAATAATGTATCCGCGCCCACTTCGGTCAGGGGGATACTCCGGAAGGGACCGCCGGGCTCCTCGTCCAGTCCAATGAACTCAAACAGCAGGGTGCCGGGCTGCTCATCGTGAAGGATCAGCACAATCCGCCGGCGTGTGCGCAGGCAGTCAATGGTCATCACGTCCGCAGGGATGCCGCTGTTGCGCATGCCCTGGCGGACTTCCACAACAGGGTTGATGTGCTCATGCGCCTGCTGGATGCGGGCATGGGCCTCGCTGGCCAGGTCGGACAGGGTCTTGAGGGGATCTTCGGACATTGAGATACCTTAATGGCAGACATTTCGGTCAGCGTAGCAGAACGATGTAATCTGCATTGTAAGGCAAAGCGCTGGTGCGTAATCGGAAAACAGCAACAGAAGAGGAGGTGTGCCGTGTTTGATTCTGAGATTCCCCCCTTGGAAATGCTGATCCGGCTTTCGGCCGCAGTCGGGCTGGCGTTGCTTCTGGGGCTTGAGCGCGAGGTCATCAAGGGAGGCTGATCGTCAGGTCCTCCCCTCGAGCCTCGATCCGGAATAGTCCCGCACATTCCCAAGAATCCAGGAATCGGGCGCCGGGGCGGTTCCGTGGCCCCGCAGGACATGGACCGTCCCGGTGCCCTCCATGATCACCGCTTCCACATCGGCGGGATCAATCACGTTGGCCTTGCGCAGCTGGCAGCGCAGGTCGTCCTCCGTCACACGGGCCACCTGCATATTCTCGTGCAGAAGCTCCCCGCCAGGGCCCATCAGCAGGATCGGGTCATTATCGAAGGTCCTGCGGGTTGCCTCGTTGCGGCGGCGAAGCCGTGACACAACCAGTTGCAGCCCATAGAGGGTAGCGGCCGCTGTCATCCCCTGAAGCAGGGGCGGGTCGGTGGAAACGACCGAGGTTGCGAGCAACGACCCAATGGCGATGGTGACCGCCACATCGAAGGCCGACATCTGGGCAAAACTGCGCACGCCGGACCAGCGGGCGAGGAGCAGGATGGTGACGTACATCCCGGTTGAACTGAGTACGACGCCCAGCAGGGGCACAGGCGTACTTGCGAACCACTCATTCATGAGGTGTCATCCTTATTCGGCTGTGTCGGTCAGATGGGCCATCATAAATCGGGCGCGGTCATTTTCTCGATGATTGAGCCAGCTCAACATTTGCCGCCATCAACAGGCCTATAATCGAAGCCAGGGAGCCGGTGAAGCGCATCGGTTACAGCGCAGCGGGAGTGTTGGTGATGGGTGATGCACGGGAACAGATGACGGCGGTCGATACGGCCTGGTGGCACATGGAGAGTGAAGATAACCCCATGATGATCACGGGGGTACTGGTTCTGGATCGCCAGGTGGACATCCAGGCGTTCCGGGAACTGCTGGAACAGCGGCTGCTGCGCTACAGTCGGTTTTCCCAGCGTGTTACTGAGGATGACGGCAGGGCTTTCTGGGAAGAGGATCCGCATTTTTCCCTGGATAACCATCTCCATCATATAGCGCTCGCGGAGCCGTGTGATCAGCAGGCACTCCAGGATCTCGTGGGGGACCTCGCCAGCACCCCACTGGACGTCCGGCATCCCCTCTGGCAGTTCCATCTTGTGGACCATTACGAGGATGGCGCGGCCATTGTGGCACGTCTGCACCACTGCATCGCGGACGGGCTCGCGCTGGTCCAGGTGCTCATGTCCCTGGCCAGTGAAGGAAGGCTTCCTGAAGCAGAACATGTGGACCAGCTGCCCGCTGGTGGTCTGGTCAGATTCCTGACCGGATCCATGCGACGAATAGCTCAGCAGGGCGTTCACCTGGGTCATGAACTGTTCGAGGAGGGTATGGAGCTCGCTCGCCATCCTGAGCATGTCACGCACTGGTTCGAGGAAGGCCGGGCGATTGTCGGGGAAGTGGCTCATCTGGGACTGATGCCGCGGGACCCGAGCACTCACCTGCATGCCGAACTGTCGGGGCGTAAGCGCGTAGCCTGGGCTGATCCCCTGCCGCTGGCGCGGGTCAAGGAGCTTGCGCATCAGATGGAGGGCACGGTCAACGATGTTCTGGTGGCTGCTGTTACCGGTGCGCTCAGGCGGTATCTGAGCGAGGCGGACCGATACATCAAAGGGAATATCCATGTCACTATTCCCTTCAACCTGCGCCCGAAAGATCAGCCCGTTAAGTCTCTGGGCAACCACTTTGGTCTTGTGCTGGTTGAGTTACCCCTTGATGAGCCGGATGCCATAAAGCGTTTCAAAAAGGTGAAAAAGGCACTGTCGGAGATCAAGAATTCCCAGCAGCCACGGGCAACTTTTGGCCTGCTGGAACTGTTTGGCTACGGTCCCGCGGCTCTGGAGAAATTCGCTCTCAACACGCTCAGCGACAAATCGTCACTGGTTTTGACCAATGTGCCGGGCCCGCGGTCGCCTCTCAGCATTGCCGGGGCTCGAATCCTGCAACCGCTTGTCTGGGTGCCCCAGTCCGGCCACCTCGGGGTGGGGCTCAGTATCCTCAGCTACGCTGGAACCGTGCAGTTCGGCCTCATCTCGGATGACAACATGGTGCATGCACCGAATCGGGTCGTGCGGTACTTCGTTGAAAGCTTTCAAGAGCTCTATGAACAGAGTTTCGGCAACATGGGGCAGAGCCATGCCACCCCGAATCTCAAGTGATACCGCTCCGTTGGCTCTGGCGACGGAGTGGGCCCCGGACGGGCGTCAGGCGGTGGCCTTCACGTAAATGTGGGTGATCGGGGAGTCCGGCTGTGGCTTCCTCTCATCCACGGTAATATAGTCCAGTGACTTCATGAGCTGCCCCAGCTTTTCATACCCGTAATTGCGTGAGTCGAACGAGGGGTACTTCTTGTTGAGGTAGGAGCCCACCCCGGAAAGCGGTGCCCAGCCATCGTCCTTTGAAACGGTGTTTACCGCCGGAATGAGAATGTTCCGGAGATCACTGGTCTGTTCCGCATCGACGGGCTGCGGCTCGTCAGCGCTGTTGCGGCTTTTCAGTATCTCGGTGTAGATGAACTTGTCGCAGGCGGAGACGAAGGGTTCCGGCGTCTTGCGTTCACCAAAGCCGTACACCGTGAGCCCTGACTCCCGGATCCGTGTTGCCAGCCTTGTGAAATCACTGTCCGATGAGATCAGGCAGAACCCGTCGAGCTTGCCTTCATGCAGCAGGTCCATGGCGTCGATGATCAGTGCGGAGTCCGTCGCATTCTTACCTACCGTGTAACTGAACTGCTGGACCGGCTGGATGGCATGCTTGTGCAGATGCTCCTTCCAGCCCTTGAGGTTGGTTGTGGTCCAGTCGCCGTAGGCGCGCTTAACGCTGGCAACGCCGAAACGTGCGACTTCCGCGAGCAGTTCGGCGCAAAGGGAGGCCTGGGCGTTGTCTGCGTCGATCATGACAGCGAGGCGCTGGTTTTCGGTATCAGCCATTGGGGGTCCTGGTAAGATGTGTCCATTGGAACGAAGGATAGTTGCGCGGGTCATAGCATCCGGCAGGGAGTGCTGATCTACTGTTGTCGCAACTTTGCCTGAAGTCGCGCTATGCAGTCGGTGAATATCCGGCTGACCCGGGTCTGGTCGCGGATCATCGGGATGCGTGGCCAGGTGGCGCGCTCGCCCATCCGGATGTACATGGCCAGATCCTGTTCATCCGGGTTGGACAACACCTTGCGGTAAAGGCCGGGCTGAGCGGGGAACTGGATATTGATATCGCCCAGGTAGGGCTGAGTGGCCACCGAGTGGGCCTGATCCAGCAACGGCCGCAACAGTGAACGGGACCATACATTGCGGCTGACCTGAAGGGATGTGGCCAGTTGTGCCTTCAGCACGGACGTGGTCGCCTGCTTGAGCGAGGCCCTGGCGCCACTGTTCTCATGATGGTTGATGAAAGGCAGTACATGGGGATTGGCCTGGCTGACAATGGTGCGATTGACGTTGTTCAGCCGGGCCATGCGCATCAGCGGCAGGTCCCCGTGAACACTGCCGTCAATCCAGCGCTCGGTGCCCATGTAGGGCTTTTCCGCGCTGCGCTCGCCGTTGGGATCCCGCGCCCGGAGTGTTACCGGCGGATAGATCCCCGGCACCGCACAGGAGGCCAGAACGGCGGAGGAAACCAGTACGTCCGGAGCCGCCAGTGCATTGAGAAGTCGTGGCTTCTGCCGGGTGCGGGTAGGTGAGACGGAAATATTCAGAGTGCGCCCGCTGTGTTCGGCCGCTTCCCGGAAACTCATGTCGCCGACATTGCTCCGGATGTGGCGCAGCAGCTGCTGCGGGTCCATGAGATGGCGGTGTCGCCAGATCTGACCGGGTTCCAGCCACCGGAAGGCCTCAAGGTGGATGTAGTCGGGCTCATAGAACAGCCGTTCCAGCTCCTGATTGTTCCGGGAGCACACGCCACCGGCAACAATCGCGCCCATGCTCGAGCCCGCAATAACTCCAGGGAGAAGGCCCTGTTCCCAGAGGGCACGTGCAACGCCGATGTGATAGATGCCGAAAGCAGCACCGCCACTGAGCAGCAGCGCCGGCCGCCCGAATACCCGCTCGGCCTCCTGGAAAAGCTGCAGCTTGTGCGCCTCGGAAACGCCCGGCATGGGGTGGTCGCAGATGAAGTTCATGGCGTTTTCCACTTCATCCAGAAATTCCGTGGCCAGTTTTGTGGTGCCCGTGCGGGCCACGCTATAGAGCTCGGGGTTGGACAGTTCCCCGAGATGCCGGTAAAGACTTTCCTGGAGAACCCGGTTCAGCGCCGCCACATCGCCTTTTTTACGGTGAACGCGCATGGCGTAGAGGTGCTCGCGGATCAGCTTTTCATGCAGAAGATCCGAGCCCGGCCCTTCACGCCAGTCCAGCAGGCCCTCGGCTTCGTCCAGGGCCTCCGCGGCGGCGAACCATTGGTCGTAGGTTTCAGCGCGGGCCAGTTGTTTCTGCAGGTGTCTGTGATGGGTACTGGTTCTGGGCATCTTTGCTTACAATGAACGGCGTTGTGGCAACCACTGATGACGGTTGTCTGAATGGGTGGTGCTTCCAGTCAACGCATTATGCCACAAGCTCCTGGATTTCCTCGTAGATGGCCACGGCCGGACGCCGGTCAGCGCCCGCGGCAGATGATGTTGTTATGCTCAGAATATCGAACACCGTTGAAGTTGCTGACTGGGAGATCGAAATTACCCAGATCCGTGCCCAGGGGGCGGGTGGCCAGAACGTCAACAAGGTTGCCTCGGCGGTGCACCTGCGTTTTGACATCCCCAACTCCAGCCTGCCGCCGTTCTATAAGGAACGGCTGATGGCGCTCTCCGACCAGCGCATCAGTAAGGAGGGCGTGGTGATCATCAAGGCACAGTCCCACCGCACCCTTGAGCTGAATAAAGAGGACGCGATGCAGCGCCTGAAGACGCTGATCCAGGGCGCCGTGAAGCAACAGAAGGTGCGCCGGCCCACCAGACCGACCAGGTCAGCGCGGCGACGCCGCGTTGACAGTAAGACGCGGAAAGGCAAAACCAAGGCTCTGAGGGGCAAAGTCGACCCTTGATGGTGGGGGGGGCGCTGGCCGATCCCGTCGCCATGGCGATCTCCTGGCGCGTTCACCGAACCCGTACACGGTCAGCCCCGATTCGCGGATCCGTGTGGCGAGGCGCGTGAAATCGCTGTCCGATGAGACCAGGCAGAAGCCATCCAGCTTGCCTTCGTGGAGCAGGTCCATGGCATCAATGATCAGCGCGGAGTCCGTGGCGTTCTTGCCCGTGGTGTAACTGAACTGCTGAACCGGCTGGATCGCGTGCTTGTGCAGGTGTTCCTTCCAGCCCTTGAGGTTGGTGGTGGTCCAGTCGCCGTAGGCGCGCTTCACGCTGGCAACGCCGAACCGCGCCACTTCCGCCAGCAGTTCGGGGCAGAGCGAGGCTTGGGCGTTGTCCGCATCAATCATCACGGCGAGGCGGTCGTTGTCGTTTTCAGCCAAGGGGGTTCCTCTGGAATTGGGGGAAGATGGGGAAACTATATCTGATATGGCCGGGAACCTCAGTAAATGGCTGTTTTTCGACCGTCCCCTTCGACGCTCCAGCCGCGATACATGCCCTCGCAGTTGAAGGGCGTCGTGATGGCACCGTTGCGGTCCAGCGCGATGATGCCTCCGGTTCCGTTCAGGGCTGTAAGCTCGGTCATGATGACGTCCTCGGCGGCGCGTTCCAGTGACACGCTGGTGAGCCGCATGCGGGCGTCGATCTCATGGGCGGCACACAGGCGTAAAAAGGCTTCGCCATCGCCGGTTGCGGATACCGCACAGGTGGCGTCGTCGGCATAGGTGCCGGCGCCGATGACCGGGCTGTCGCCGACACGACCGGATCGCTTCGCCGTCATGCCGCCGGTGGAGGTCGCCGCTGCAAGATGGCCGTTCCGGTCGCGCGCCACAGCGCCGACGGTACCGTGACGGCGGGAGGGGTCATCGTCGAGCGTCCCTTCCGCTTCCATCTTCAGCGTTTCCTGCAACGCGTCCCACCGTTCCTGCGTGAAGAAATAGTCCTGCTCTTCGAAATCGAGCCCGGCGGTGCGTGCGACGGCAAGTGCGCCCTCGCCAATCATGAGAACGTGATCGGTGTGTTCGAGAACGCTACGGGCAGCCAATACTGGGTTCTTCGGCCCGAAGATTCCGGCGACGGCACCCGCCTGGCGATTGCGGCCGTCCATCAGGGCGGCATCCATTTCCTGCTGCTCATTGCGCGTGAAGACGGCGCCGCGACCCGCATTGAAAAGCGGTTCGTTTTCAAGGGCGCACACCGCCTGCGTCACGGCGTCGAGCGCGGAGCCATCGGCGTCGAGAACGGCTTCACCCGCGCTCAACACCCGCTCCAGGGCGGCGTGATAGTCGGCCTCACGCTCTGGCGTCATTTGATCGCGATGCAAAACGCCCGCGCCGCCGTGAACTGCGAGACTGAAGCCGCCCATCATGTCGATTCTCCAGAAGGTTCAGGTTACCTGTTGCGCATTCGACACACGGAAGCCCCGGGATTGGATGATTCCCAGTCTGTGTCGGCGCTGCAGCGACAATGAGATTCAAGCACCGCCGGCAACCAGTGTGCTATACATAGAGATGTATGATTCGGCGGACATCGTCATTTTGGGGTTTGGAGTGCAGTCAATGAGTACACCCGCCAAGAGTACCCCTGGAGGGCCGCTTGTCGCAATTGGCGGCGCGGAGGATAAGACCTCCGAGGCGGAGATACTGCGCCGTGTCCTGTCGTTGTCGAAAAAGGATGCGCCTGTGGTTGGCGTCATCACGACGGCGAGCAGCGTTCCCGACGATGTATTCGGTGAGTATCACGAGGTGTTTTCGGGCCTGGGCGCGTCGGAGGTTCTGGACATCCGGATCCGCGAGCGCAGCGACGCGGCGTCGGAACAATTCGTTGAAATGATCCGGAACTCGGACATTGTTTTCATCTCAGGCGGCGATCAGATGCGGCTGACGAACATTCTCGGCGGTTCTCCGGTTTTGGAGACGATCCGTGCGCAGCGTCAATCGGGCACCGTGATCGCGGGGACGAGCGCGGGGGCGGCCTGTCAGTCCCAGACGATGGTCTATGGCGGACCGGCCACCGATTCCCTGCGCAAGGGTGCGGTGCAGATGGCCGCCGGCTTCGGTCTGGTTGATGGCATCATCATTGATACCCACTTCCTTGAGCGTGGACGCTTTTCGAGATTGATGGAAGTCGGCGCCACCAACCCCGAATACCTGGGCGTCGGCCTGGGCGAGGATGCGGCGGTCCTGTTCGAGGGCGATGTCATGCGGGCTTTCGGGCCCGGCCATGTCATCATCGTAGACAGTTCCCAGATATCAGGCTCGAATGTGTTCGAGCTTTCGGATGGTGAAGCGGTCACCGTACACAACGTCATCATGCACGCGCTGGTCGATGGTTATGGGTTTAACCTGAAAGACCGGCGGGTCCTGGGCCCTGACGAGCTCAGGGCGGCAGGTCTGGAGCACTGGATTGCGAATTCTTGAACACCGCGCTCTGCGCGGGCCGAATTACTACAGCCGCTATAAAACCATCTACATGCGGCTCGCTATCGACCAACTGGAAGAGCGGCCGAGCGACAAGGTTCCAGGGATAGCTGACAAGCTTGAGAAGCTGATTCCCAGCATCCACGATCATCGTTGCTCGGTCGGGGAACCAGGGGGCTTCCTGAAGCGGCTCAGGGATGGTACCTGGGCTGGGCATCTGGTCGAGCATCTGGCGATCGAGTTGCAGAATCTGGTCGGCTTTTCGGTCGGCTACGGAAAAACCATCGATAGCTATGACCCCGGAATCTACAACGTAGTCTATCGCTACCGGGACGAAGCCACAGGCCTCGCCGCGGGCGAGGCTGCGGTCGAGATCGCCCAGAAGCTCTACGACGGCGAGGACGTGGACCTCGATCCCACTATCGATCGTCTGAAAGAGGTTCGCGATGCCAATGCCCTCGGCCCCTCCACCGGATCGATCGTCAATGCCGCCAGGGCTCGAAGCATTCCGGCCTATAACCTTACCGAAGGCACCAGCTACACGCAGCTAGGCCATGGCGTCAAACAGCGGCGGTTCCAGGCGACGGTGACGGATTCATCCGGAATCATCGGCCACTCGATCGCGGATGACAAGCAATGGACCAAGCAGATACTGGACAACGCCGGAGTCCCGGTGCCGCGAGGGCAAGCCTGTTATTCCTTCGAGGAGGCGCGAAGCGCGGCGGACTGGATCGGGTGGCCGGTCGTCACCAAACCACTGTCGGGCAATCATGGACGCGGCGTGACGACCGACATTACCTCCATCGAAGACCTGAAAGCCGGATATGAAGCGGCCTATGCGCATCATGAAACCGTGCTTGTGGAACGCTACATCAAGGGCGAGGACCACCGGATTCTGGTGATCGGCGGCAAACTCGTGGCCGCGGCCCGCCGTCGGCCCGCTCATGTGACGGGCGATGGAACGAACACCATCCAGCAACTCATTGATATCGAGAATTCGGATCCGCGCCGTGGCGTGGGTCATGAAAACCTGCTGACCCAGATCCATGTGGACGAACAGACCCACCGGATGCTCGAGCAGGCGGGCTATACACTGGATACCGTGCTGCCGGAAGGCGGGATTGCGTATCTGAAATCGACCGCCAATCTCTCAACGGGCGGAACCGCGACGGATCTGACCGACGACGTACACCCGGAAGTGCGGTTCACGATGGAACGGGTGGCCCGGCTTGTCGGGCTCGACGTGATTGGCATCGATCTTCTGGCTGAAAACCTGGTCTTGCCGCTGGACCAGCAGTCGGCCGGTGTCGTCGAAGTCAATGCCGGACCGGGTTTCCGCATGCACATGGCGCCGACCCACGGCACGCCCCGTCCCGTGGGCGAGCATGTGGTGGATATGCTCTTCCCCGACCCGACGAATAACGGCCGGATTCCGATAACCGCGATCACCGGCACCAACGGCAAGACAACGACGACGCGCCTGACCACGCATATTCTCCGCCAGGCAGGGCATTCCGTTGGCATGGGGTGTACCGGTACGGTCGAGATCGACAACCATGTCATCCTGCGTGGTGACTATTCCGGTCCCGGGGCAGCACAGGCCGTGCTTCAGGAGCCGACCGTCGAGCATGCCGTGCTCGAAGTCGCGCGTGGCGGCATCATGCGGCGCGGGCTGGGCTTTGACGAGAGCGATGTCGGCGTCCTGTTGAATATCGCCTCCGACCACCTGGGCGAGCGCGATATCCATACCCTGGATGAACTCGCCCGCTGCAAGACCGTCGTCGTCGATTCGGTGAAGAAGGAGGGCGGGTACTGCGTTCTTAACGCCGACGATCCACTGGTGATGGAGCACGGCACCTATTGGGCGCGCGGTGAAATCATATACTTCACCATGGATCCCGATCATCCGGAGTTGGGCGAGCACCTCAGTGACCACCGCATGGTGCTGTCCGTGAAGAACGGGAAGATCGTTCTGCTGAAAGGCAAGGTCACGGTCGACATCGTCGACGTCAACGATGTGCCGATCGCCTTCGAGGGCCATGCCCTATTCAACGTACAGAACGCGATGGCCGCGGCCGGGGCCGCCATCGGCCACGGGGTAGAGATCGATGACGTTCGTGCGGGGCTTCTGACCTTCCATCCGACACCGGCGCAGATGCCGGGCCGCACGAATTATTTCGAGGCGGATGGTGTGAAATGCCTGATCGACTACGGTCACAACGTCCCGGCGCTGGAGGCGCTTGAATCCCTGGTCAGGGGGCTGGCCACCAAGCGCCGGATCGGTGTCGCCACGGCACCGGGCAACCGGCGGGACGACGATCTACGGGCCCTGGGCGGGCAGCTCGCCAGTATGTGCGATCTTCTCTATGTCTATGAGACGGACGCCCGTGGGCGCGAGACCGGCGAGACGGCGAAGCTCATTCACAGTGGTGCCACGGATGCCGATTCGTCCGTTCAGGTGGAAACGATCCTGAGTGAACAGGAGGCAGTGGCAAAGGCCTTTGCCGAGGCGGAGGAGGGGGATTTCCTGCTGCTTCTTGTCGATGACATCGAAGGCACGACGGAACGTCTCAAGGGTCGAAGCTTCCCGACACAGGCCGAGATCGCCTCTGGTTCAAGGCGTGAGCGCACGATCTGAGCTTCGAATGGAAAGCTGTAGCTTGCAATCGTCACAAGCATCGGCCCCTACCTTCTATGGTCATATCAACGGGATGCCCTGAAACCCTCCGGGCGCCTCAGGGCCGCATACAGCACTAGGACAAAGCAGGCCAGGACAAAAACCTTGTTAACGAACCAGTTGGTCCGCCAGATCGACCACTCCGGGTCGGCCAGGAAACGCGGGCCATTCAACGCCCCTTCTTGAGCAACCAGGTTTTACATCAGATCCAGCGCCTTACCCGAGCGGCGTACTCGTCAAAGGGCTGGCCGAACAGCGCCCGCATGTGGCGTTCCTCCGGCAGGATCTGGAACCGGTTGATGTAGACGATGAATCCCGGGATAAGAAGCAGTGACAGGGCATTGGTCAGGTACAGGGCCCAGGCCAGCAGCACCACAGCAAGCCCCAGGTACATCGGGTTGCGGCTGAAGCGGTAGATCCCGTGCTCCACCAGCTGGGCGGATTTCTGGGGCGTATGCGGATTGATCGTGGTACTGGCACGCCAGAACTGCAGGACACCAATCAGGGCAATGCCGAAACCAAACGCTGCCACCACAATTGCCAGCGTCGCTGAACGCGGGAATGGCAGGGCCGCGCCGGGAACGAGCTGCGCGACACTCCACATCAGCACAGCGACGGTCAGAGCAATCAGGGGTGGGGGGATTGTCAGTTCAAGTCCTTTCTTCATGAAGCCTCCTTCGCATGAGCCTATCGTAAACCTGAATCTCCTCCAAGCGTATAACTGAAGAGGTTTGCAGAGGGAAATAGCGGGATGAAATGGTTAAACGAGGTGATCAGTCGGCCGGCCGTTCTGGCTCTCGGTTTACTCTGGTTTGGCCCAGTCATTGCGGGAGAACAGGGGATGCGTTCACTTTCGGATTTCCAATGGCGTAACCGGCTGATTCTCGTTGAAGGTGCCAATGAGCCCGATCAGCGTGTTGAGACCCTAAGGCGCCATGCTGCAGGTATCGATGATCGGGACATCGTTTGGTTTGTCGTCGGGGATCAGGGCATCCAGTCGAATCTGGAGGAGCCGGGCAGGGATCTGCAGCGGGATGTCCGCAAAACGCTCGACGCACAGCCGGAAAACGTAAGCGTTGTTCTGATCGGCAAGGATGGCGGGATTAAGCAGCGGAGCCAGGGTCTGGATGTTGCCGGGATCTTTGCGTTGATCGACACAATGCCAATGCGCAAACGGGAAAAGCGCTGAACCGGCTCAGCCATCGCTCCGGGGCGTACTGATACGCGATACCAGGCGCTGTCTCAGTGCCGTATGTCGATGACGAGCCGCGGTAACCGTCAATCCCTTAAGCTCAGGGCTGCGCTCATGTGATGCGAATTGAGTACAAAGCCCTTGTTCAGATACAACCGATGGGCGTCATGGCGCTGGTGGCCCGTGTCCAGGTGAGCGGCTCCACATCCAAGCCGCCGGCCCTCCTCAAGCAACCAATCCAGAAGCGCGCTACCGAACCCAGACCGCTTGTTCTGTGGATGGGTAATGAAGTCATCAATGTACAGGACCCGCCCCCAGGCCAGGAAGGTAGCGACGCGGAAGCCGGCGGCGGCCACGATTTCTGCGTTCTGCTCAATGAACACAATCCGATAGCCTTCCTCCGTCTGGGCACGTACCTGATCAATAAAACCGGTCTTGCTGAGATGCGGTCGTAGAACCGAAAAGACCTCGTAGGCTGCTTCAATAGCCTGAGGGTCTTCCGTGTCCAACTCCTGGATCGCGTGGTCCATCATCGTCTCCGTGGATCCTTGTAAATTACCCGTATTATTAACGTGACGGGCATTCTTGGTTCGCCATTTCATTCCTCTGTGCATTTTTCCCAGAGTCGATCGTAATGCGCGCAAGCATGCTCAAAACCTCGAGACCGGTAGAGCATGAATGCTCCTAGGGAAAAACAGTCCTGCAAGAGCGATCAGATCACTGAGCAAAGAGGTTTCGTTCTTCTGATTACCCATTACTCCGTCACCTCATAGATTCCGATGGCAATGTTCCGGACAATGCCACTGGTACCACTGCCTGCAAAGGAAAAAGTTGCGCCTGCAGCCTCTTTGATCTGCAGCAACGTGGCTTTCTTTACCTGCTCGCTTGTTAAGCGCTTTGGGTATTTCCCGGCACGTCGCAGGACCTTGATCATGGCATTCGAGGCGGTTGGGTGGTTAGAGCGTGCCATTCTTTGTCTTCGTTTTCGGGTGAGGACTTCTCGTCCACGATTCTTCTTGAGATCTTGCTTAACGTGAGGCTTCGTTCGCCAGCAGATCCACATACGCGCCAGCGACTAAATCTGACGACTGGATGCCCAGCTCTGACATCAACCTGTCCGCAATTGCCCGCCCCTCCGTCTCGCTCTTGAAGTGGACCCCGATTTTTGGACAGGCCGCTAAGCTATGATTCACCCTCGCCACAGGAGGCGAATCATGAGCAAGAAACGCAAGCAGTACAGTTCCGCATTCAAGTCCAAGGTCGCGCTGGCGGCGCTCAAGGGCGAAGAGACCACGTCCCAGATCGCGGCCCGGTTCGGGGTCCACCCGACCATGGTCAGCACCTGGAAGCGCGAGCTCCAGGACAACGCGTCAGACATCTTTGATACCAAATCCGCCAGCTCACGCAAGGATGCCAATGAGCCGGATACAGACCAGCTGTATCGCGAGATCGGCCGGCTGACGGTGGAGCGCGATTTTTTGTCGCGCAAGCTCGATCAGTAAGGCGTCAGCAGCGGCTGACGATGATTGAGCTCGACCACCCTGAGGTCAGCATCACGCGCCAATGCGAGCTGCTCAGCGTGAGCCGCTCATCGGTGTATTACCGGCCTCAGCCACGGACCCAGAAGGAACTTGATCTGATGCGTGAGATCGACGAACAGTACCTTCACACGCCGTTCTATGGCTCGCGCCGTATGGCGGTGCATCTACAGCGTGAGGGCCACTCAGTGAACCGCAAACGGATCCAGACCCTGATGCGGGCCATGGGCCTTCAGGCGGTCTACCCCAGGCCCAGAACCTCTTTGGCAGGCGCGGGACACACCGTGTATCCCTACCTGCTCAAAGGGCTGATCATCGATCGTCCCAACCAGGTGTGGGCCGCTGATATCACCTACGTGCCGCTGGCCCGCGGGTTTATGTATCTGGTCACCATCATGGATTGGCACACCCGCAAGGCACTGGCCTGGCGGGTGTCCAACACCATGGACGCGGACTTTTGCGTGGAAGCACTGGAGGAGGCGTTGCAGCGCCATGGCACACCGGAAATCTTCAACACGGACCAAGGCGTGCAGTTCACCAGTGAGGCCTTCACAGACGTCCTCAGGCACCACAGCGTGAGCATCAGCATGGACGGCAAGGGCTGCTACCAGGACAATATCTTCGTGGAGCGGCTCTGGCGCAACGTCAAATACGAGTGTGTTTACCTCAAGGCGTTCAACGATGGGAAAGAGCTGCGCCAGGACCTGACCCGCTACTTCCACTGGTACAACCAACACCGGCCTCACCAGGGACTGGACTACCAAACCCCGGACGAGGTCTATTACGATCAACCACTGAGGATGGCAGCTTGAGTCATCAAACCAATCGGGTCATAGCTTAGCAGAGCCCTCAAGTTGTCCAGACGAATGGGTCCACCTCATCTGGTCTGGTCCGAGCACGACCTCAAGCTCGACGAACCAGCCAAGCCCTTCTACCTCGTCCAGGTGAATTCGTGTCTGGTCTGTAAGAAACAGCATACGCCTCTTCTTGACCACCGCACGGACGCCAAGGGCGGCCGCCAATGCCGCCTTGAGGGAATGGGGCTCGTATACGGGGGAACGGATATAAGTTGATTGTTTAGCCTCTGGTGAATCTACCCGCTCGTACTCAATCAGCTCGCCTGTACCGTCGCCGAACGCCCGGAGCTTTAGCCGTCCCCGCGGTACATGGAAGAACGTATCCTCCTGTTCGAGCAGCACCGGTGCGCTATCCGCAAGGCGGGAGGCAATGCGCTGCTGGGAGGCAACGTCGCTTGAGCGCGCCTTTATCTCTATATTACGTGCCACTGCCCATTCCTGAATTCAGATAAAAACCGCTGGTATATTGTTGACGGTACCATCTGTACTGGCGGTGCCACCTTGTGAGGGTAGGCCGGCGGTGCTCACAAATGGGCTGGATGCGCGCCACGAGCTCATTGATCGGCACCAGGAGGCGTAGAAAGGCTGCGAGGACGCCGGAACCGAGGGATTCCGGCGTTACCGATACGGCGTTGTTACGGGGTGTGGGGGTGGGTTTCATTCGATGTTAGAACCAACCGGAATTCCCCGAAATCCTTACCGAGGATCATCTTCATCGGAATGATCGAGATCAGTAGCCCGATTACGCCGCCTATGGGTGCGGTAATCAGTTGAATGGTGTCAGGGCCTACGCCCGCGGCACCAAGAACAAGCCCGATCACGAACCCAACGATCGCTCCCAGTATCATGGCGGCAACCATAGCGAGGAGACTCCTCCACAGATAGGCCCACCAAACTTTCACGGTCCGTTGCCAGGTTACATCCAATTCCATTAAGTAGCCTCCTTTCCACTGGCTTGTTGATCCTAGGTTGGCTCTGGCGGCCTGCCTCGTTTAGCCGAATGGCCACCAGAGCATTCATTATGATGGTTGGGTATGTGCAGCGACAAGATCCTACTCACCCAGTCGATGCCATCAGCGAGGGCGGAAGGCCAGCGGGAACAGGTATTTGATGAACACTCTCCAGGCGGTGAGCAGAAACAGCATTTACCGATCACTTGAACCCAGGGGGTTCAGCCAGTAACTTTCTGAAATCCTGAGTTCAGATAATAACTGCAGCACTTTGGAATAGCCGGGTAGAGGTAGGAGGGCCGCCGCCGGTACCCTCATCGCCTTTACCGACCAAAGTGAAGAGCAGATGGGATACCGACAACTGACCCAGCGACGACGATACCAGATCGAGGCCGGTTTGCAGCACCAGTGCAGCCTTGGTTCGATAGCCCAGACCATTGGGTGCAGCAGTAGCACGGTCTCGCGGGAAATTCGGCGCAACAGCGGTGCCAGTGGCTACTGCCCAGAAGTGGCATCAGTACCGATTCACGCAGGCCCCCGTTGGCGATGGCCAGCACGGGGATGACAAACCAGATGGCGAGTGCCTTGACGAGATGACCGTAAGCATGACTTCCCTCAGTGCTTGATGTCGATGACGAGCCGCGGTGGACCATTAAGCTCGCGGAGCCGATAGCGGTTCGGCGACTGGACGCCCAGGACCCATGTCACAACGGCCTCGAAGTCACACGTCAGCTCCAGTTCGGAGAGCACGGGCAGGTTCAGATTGCGTTCCCGCTCGGCAATCGTCGACTGGCCCTCGCTGGTGTGCGCGTTCGCCGGGTACATCCGGATCTCGAGCCAGCCATCACCGGCGATCGGGGCGACTTTGCCGGAACCGCACTTTCTTACCGGCTGGCCGATGTACTCCAGGTGGTAGCCCGGAACCCGCTCGTCGAACTCGAAAACAACCCGGTCTAATTCTTCATGGGTGGCGGTGCGGACGGCGACAAGCGTGGAGGCGGGGGCGTCGGATTTCGACTGGTCGATGATGCCAGCTGTCCACGCAGTCTCGTGGGTGGTATCCGGCTCGGCTTTGGCCTGCGGTGAGTCGTGCTGCTCATTGATAGCCCCGGCGCCGCATCCGGCCAGGACCGCAGAGGCGATTACAGCAATTGCCGCAGCGAGATTTCGGGCCTTCGTCATCCTGTTTCCTCGTTTGTGCGATCAGGGGGAAACCGTACTCCTTGCAAGCAAAGTTTCGAGTTCACACTTCTCCCGGAGACCCTGCTTAACCGCGAAGCGAACCGGTACCCTTCAGTGCGTTCGGGTAGCATGACTGGTTATGCTCTGTGATCCACGGTGGAACCGGAATTCCAGGGGCGAATATTGTTCAGCTGCTCGGCCAGAGCATCTTCGGCCAGTTCAGTGTCATAAGCGGCCTGTGCCCGCAACCAGTAACCATTGGAAAGCCCGAAGAAACGACAGAGTCGCAGGTCGGTATCGGCCGTTATAGAGCGCTTCCCGGCAATGATCTGTCCGATACGCTGAGCAGGGACTCCAATCTCTTTAGCGAGGCGATACTGCGAGATCCCCATGGGCTCAAGAAATTCCTCCTTCAGCAGCTCGCCAGGTGTTACAGGATCAATATCGCGCATGACTCAGCCCCTAATGGTAATCAACGATTTCAACATCTTCCGCGCCAGCTTTCGTCCAATGGAAACACAATCGAAGTTGCTGGTTAATCCGGATGCATGACTCAGTCAGGCTCCTCAGCGAAGGAACACCCACGCTGTTTCTATAGCAACTGCAAGAACCAGCTCTGGAACCAGGACCGGATTGGCAGATTGCCATAAAAAGGTGTGTAAACCGGGTGTTCAGAAAGTCCCTATAAGCGTAGGTTGAGGAGCATTCAATGCGAGTGAACAACAGGAGTTCGTTACATGCAAACCATTGTGGTGGAGCGCAGGAACTGAGCCTATGGATTACCCAAAGCGCATTGTCTGCCTGACCGAGGAAACCACTGAAACGCTCTACGCCATTGGTGCCGAGGATCGCATTGTTGGTATATCCGGCTTTACCGTGCGCCCCGAACGGGCGCGGCAGGAGAAACCAAAAGTCTCCGCTTTCACTTCCGCCAAGATTGGGCGGATTCTTGAGCTGGAGCCGGATCTGGTGCTGGGATTTTCGGACATGCAGGCTGATATCGCCGCCGAACTGGTACGCGCCGGGGTCGCCGTACACATCTTCAACCACCGCACTGTCGCCGGCATTTTCTCCATGATCCGCACCCTCGGCGGCATGCTCGGCCTGCATGACCGCACCGAACCCTATGCGGATGAACTGGCGTCACGAGTGGAGGCGATACGGGCGAAGCAGGCTCAGGGGCCACGTCCGCGTGTTTACTTCGAGGAGTGGGGCGACCCGATGATTACGGGTATCGGCTGGGTCTCGGAGCTGATCCATATCGCCGGTGGCGAAGACGTCTTTCCCGAGCGGGCCGCGGAGCCCGGTGCCAGGGAGCGTATTATCGAAGACCCCAATGAGGTTGTTGCGCGCCAGCCGGACCTCATTATCGGCTCTTGGTGTGGCCGCAAATTCCGCTCGGAGCAGGTGGCGGAACGACCGGGCTGGGATGCCATTCCCGCCGTTGCCAACAACGCGCTTTACGAAGTGAAGTCACCGTTGATTCTGCAGCCGGGGCCTGCTGCGCTCACGGATGGGCTGGATGCACTCTGTGAGCTGATTGATCGGCACCGGGAGGTGTAGAAGAGCTGCGAGGAACGCCGGAACCGAGGGGGTCCGGCGTTACCGTTGCGGCCTTGTCAGGGGCTCTCGGGGCGGGTTTCATTCGATGTTAGAACCAACCGGAATTCCCCGAAGTCCTTGCCGAGAATCAACTTCATCGGAATGATCGAGATCAGGAGCCCAATCACGCCGCCAATGGGTGCGGTAATCAGTTGAATGGTGTCAGGGCCTACGCCCGCGGCACCAAGAACAAGCCCCATCACGAACCCAACGATCGCTCCCAGTATCATGGCGGCAACCATAGCGAGGAGACTCCTCCACAGGTAGGCCCACCAAACTTTCACGACCCTTTGCCAGGTTACATCCAATTCCATTAAGTAGCCTCCTTTCCACTGGCTTGTTGATTTTAAGTTGGTTCCGGTGGCCTGCGTCGTGTCGCGCAAGGCCCGCCAGGGCGCTCATTATGATGGTTGGGCATGTGCAGCGACAAGCTCCTACTCATCCAGTCGATGCCCTCGGCGAGGGGAACGCCAGCGGGGAACAGGTATTCTCCAGGCCTCTCCTGATGAACGCGCTAAGTATTGCACACCAACGTGAAATCGATCACTTGAACCTCTAAAGCTCAGACAGTAACCTTCTGAAATGACAAGGCAACCAGGGAAGGAGAGAGACGCAATGGAGTGTACTCCCGTCAGAAACCTCAAGCTCGACAGCAAAGACCGAGAAGCGCTCAAGACCATCCGCAAGGCCCAGCGAAATGGGAAGATGCTGGAAGTTGTGCTGCCCGCCGGCGTCATGGCGAGCATCTTTCTGGGCAACAACAGCGCGGAAGCCGCATTCAACATCAAATCGACCGACTGGGTCCGTTTTGCCAAATCCATGCAGGCGATCGGACCCATGGTGAGGAAAACCATCATCAAGGTCGCGCGGATGCAGCTTCTCAGGCACGAGCTGTCCCCAAAACAACGCCAGTTCTGGAAGAATATCGAGAACGGCTGCGAAGGAGCGCTGCAATGAAATGGTTTACACGTACTGCAGTGTGGGTCTTTGCAGTCGTTTCAGCTGCGCCTGCGGTGGCCTCTGAGGCACGAACCTATCTTGGAGAGCGGGTAGAGGCTTATGAGCAGGCGATCGAGCGGTGCGAGAAGCAGGTCAGAGCACGCTCTTTGCCCGGCGACGAGTTGCTGGAACAGTTGAGGCAGTATGAACTCAAGCAGGTGAGGGTGTTCCTGATCGCGCGTGCCCAGCTGCTGGAAAGCCAGTGTGAACGCCCGGAGCTGACGGAACTCTCATACGCCATCGGAATGCTCAAGCGACTGGACCTGTCTGGAAAGACGGCAGGAAGACTGAAGGCAGTGGAGGATCTGCTTTATACGCCTTCGCCCTGGCGATTCAGGGAGCGTTACGAGTCTCTGCCTGAATCAATGCGGGAGGCGCTGGAGGGTGAGGCCTATTTTCAGGAGCCGTTTGACGGCGTTGCCGTTCTAGAGGCAATGAGAGCGGAATAAAAGCATGAAGTTCCACAAGTCGGTGGCCCTTTAGTAGGGCAAGTCCACAGTCCGCTTTAGCGAAAGGTTATGTGTCTGCGCCCCTAACCTGAGAATCGTTCACGATAAGTTTCCACGATCAATACCCCCACGGTGGCGCAAGCGTTGACAGCCAATCGGGCGTGCCGATCCGTGAGCCGCCTGCGCTTCTGATCGCCCCCTTTCCCGTGAAAGCCGGAATATCTAGTTCGCAGTACACCTATACCGACAGAAGTGTTCACTAATCCACCCAGGACACGCTTAATATCGGGATCCGCGTGACCGTCAGGTGACAACTGAAGTTGTTCAAAGACCGCTTTGAGCAACGGTTGCAAGCTTTCGTCCCTTGGATACGTCACTCCAAACTCGTCTAGTACGCCCTTGCATATGCTCTCGAGTGTGGACGAGGCACTCCCGAGCGCCTGTTCCGCATCGGTTTCGACATACGCGAGCGCACGCTCAAAATCGTGAGTCGCCGCCTGATAGCCTGCTTGCGACAAATAGCCGGCCAATTCTCTAGTCGAGTTTAGTGTCGTGCTCGGTATTGGAACATCGAGATCCTGTGCAATTTGCACGACCAAAGCATCACCCGCAGAAGCGAGTAGATTCTCAACATACACTCGCTTGCTCGGGACAATGCTTACCTGCTCGTGCTCAATCCCAAACCCGCCGAGGAATACATTTATACCGGTTGTATTCATGCGCTCCTGAAGCGTTAGCGCAATCTTCCCAATCAGGTTGTAGCGCTCAATCTGTTTCACGATCGATCGGCTCTCGTAGTATGGCCTACATAACGCAAAGCTGAGCGGTGGGCTTGGAGCGGAGCGTACTCAAGCGACTGGTTAAAAGGCATCGAATTTACTCCAGTTCTCCGACAGGTACTTTTGGATGCCCCGTCCAGGCATATAGCGTGGAAACAGCTGGAGAAAATCCGCCCGCGCACGCTCAGCACTTTCGTTCGAGATCGCCCCAACATGCTTCGCTAGAAATACTATCGCTAGTGAAGGCGCGCGGGACTCCCCTTGATTGCAGTGAACCCTTAATGTGGCCCCCGAGTCCCATACTTCTCTAGCAAATGGTAGATAAACTCGAAAAAGATCATCAGGGAAAAGAGGGATCTGAGGATCAATTATGTTCAAATACAAATCATTACCCTGGCGCAGTGACAGGTAATTCGGGTGATCCTTGGGAAGGCTCCCTCTGTAACCAACTGCCCGCTGGTGACAAGGGCTTTTACAAGCATGAACTACACCGAGTCCCGGCTGCCCCAGCGCACAGATTGCTTCACTTCCAACCTCAACTCGATCGTGCACGTTATCCATATGTGTCCTTTTAACGCTTAGGTAACCGGCGCCGGAGCGCTAGCGGAGGGAACCAAAAGCGGCACGCTTTTGGCGTCCGGTTGACCGACTTGTTGGGCGCTTTTCATCTGAGTCACGAGGCGTAGACCTTTGTCAGGTTATCGTGGTCCAACTTAAGAGCCGAGAACTCTTCGGAGGAACATACAGTTATGTCCAGCTTGTGGGATTGCTCTCTTAACTCTTTTTTGAGAACTTCCGAAACTTCATCGACAGAATTTCTAGCTGTGTCATTTGAATAGACAATTGCCGCATCAATATCCTGGTATAACTTGTTCCGCATATATGATCCAAAAAGGTAGACCTTTAAACCTTTGGGTAGTTTTGTCCGTTCGAGAGGTCTTTTGAACGAATTTATGCGAAGCTCTCGCTCGTCTCTGAGCAAAAAGTTTAAGAATCGGTCACCATTGTGGCGTAGGGCACCCATAAATTCTTTGAACATGAACAGCCCAATACCGTTTTCAATACACAGCTGCTTGGCACCTTCCGAGTATTGGCCTGCAGGACAAGAACAAATTATAGCCTCTACCTGGGGATCTACAGCCATCACTTTTTCAAAGGTATACTCAGTGAAAAAATAGGTATTCGTAACAAAGACTCGTAGCTCTCTACCATCCTTTAGCGTGATGGACATTGTTGCTTTATTTA